>CAJLRL010000028.1 GCA_905209075.1 uncultured Lachnospiraceae bacterium
GATAAAATAACTGTTGATATCACTTTAGATGGTGCAGTAGAAAAAGCAAAGGGAAGCATCATTGTTGAATATAATTTTGATAAAGAGTGGAATTTTAAAGGTGTAACCGATGCATCTAATGTAACATCTGAAGTCAAAGAAGACAAAAAACTGGATACCTCAGAAAAATCAATATTAAACTATATTACAAAACAATCTTTTCAATATGGTAATAAGTCAAATGGTTCAGGTTTAGTTTCGCTAATAAGTGATTCTACAGTTCAGGAAATACCTATGACAGAATCTGAGATAAGTAATTTTAAAATAAAAGAACGGTCTTCGGGATCGAAGGGAACCATACAGACTGTTAAATGCAGTGCAACACTAACTAAAAAATATGCTACATTTTCTGTGGAAATGGAATTAACATTTACCTACAGTAGCGGTTGGAATGAACCATCAATTGAGACTAACGCAAAATTAGAAAATCTTGATATTACAGGTGAGTGGACCGGAAATTACACGGCAGCCGGAAGTAGTGGAACAGTATCTCTTAATATTTCAGAGGTAAATGGCGATGAGTTGTCGGGCTCTTATAGCTATACACCTGATAGAATAGACAAATATACACAGCCGGGCAGCTATAGTTTTTCGGGAACAATAGATAAAGAAACTTTAATGCTGAATCTTGAAGCAGGAGAGTGGATTTCAAAGCCGGAAAGAGTGCTATCAACGGATAAGGTCAATATTAGAGCCTTTATTAAAATAAATGACGAAATAATGGAAGGAATAGGTCATGGTTCTGCAACATTTAAAGTATCAAAATAAATTATCATTTACTATGCTGCTTGTATGCATCAGTCTCTTAACTGCCTGTGGAAGCACAAAAGTAAATTCAAATAATACTTCAGAAGCTCATTCAGGTGTTGATACAGAAAATAATGTATACAGTACAAAAGAGACAGAAGTGGCTACCGAGAATGAACAGGATAATACTGAACTTGGTGAAACATTTTATACTCTTGGAAGAAGGGAAAACCCCAAAATACTGTTTGCATATGATTATTCAGTAAACTGGAAGTATATAGATATTGGTGAAGGGACCGAGTATAGACAGGAAAAGATAGAGGATCGCAAGGGTGCCGAAATTATATTTTGGCACTATGCGGAACAATTTTCCCAATATTATGGAGGTGGATATGATTTGCAAACTGCAAGCGTGGATAAGGTTGCAGATTGTGATTTTCGTATGGAAACCGAAGGCAATGAGGATGATTTGGGAAAGTTTTGTGTTGCAAAAATCAAGGTTATTGCTATAGAAGATGGTCTTAGCGATGAAGGTGAACAGGAATTTGATGGACCAACTTATTACGCGGTTGTTCCGGAAAGTTATTTGGGTAAGACCACATTTAAGGGAGGCGGAGGAGTATATGAAGAGTGCTCATGGAATTATTATGGAGGTACTTATGCGGTAGTAGCAGAAGCAGAAGGTGGAAAATTTACTGAATCAGAGGAAAATGACGTTATAAAATTTCTATCAACATTTAGACAAGAATATGAATAAATTCTGTGATTTTTGAAATAAGTTAGTTCATGTAAATATAACAGCCGTAGCTGCGATTGATCAAATGAAAGATAAATCGCGGTTACGGCTGTTTGGTTGTATATTAGGACATTATCATAAATGGTTCATATCATGCAAATTTCTTTTGATAAACGGCATTGACACCAAATGTGATACCACATATAATATAGACAGGAGGTATTCAGAATGTCAAAATGGGATAAACTATTAACGAGAATATGTGCTTTATCAAAAGACCTCCGGTTTGATGAATTGCGTAAGGTATTGGAAAGCTATGGATATGTAATGAATGCCCAAAAGGGCGGGAGCAGTCATTACACGTTCAGAAAAGCCGGATGTCAACCGATTACGATACCGAAGCATGAACCTATCAAAAAAATGTATGTAGAGATGGTAAAGCAGATTGTGGAAAGTGAGGCGGTGAATGATGAAAACGCTGAATGATTATTTTACAATGAATTATCGTATGGAAATTGTAGAGGATAAGGATGAGGGTGGCTTTGTGGTTTCATTTCCGGAGCTCCCGGGATGTATTACCTGTGGAGAAACAGTAGAATCCGCTGTTGCAAACGCTTTAGATGCCAAGAAATCATGGTTAGAAGCGGCTATGGAAGAGGGTATTGAAATCCATGAGCCGGACAGCTTAGAGGATTATTCTGGACAGTTTAAACTTAGAATTCCACGAAGTCTTCATCGCTCCCTTGCAGAACATTCTAAGAGGGAAGGTATCAGCATGAATCAGTATTGTGTATATCTTCTTTCCAAAAACGATGCAGCTTATTCAAAATTATAGACTAGATGAAAAAGGAGGTGTTCTGTTATGTTTTTTCTTATAGCGAAGGATAATGAATGGGCTGGATTGCTTAGTAGTCTGGATATGTTTTCTGATGATTTTATGGAAGAAGGACGGATACAGCCTGAAGTTCAGGTAAGGGAAGATTTCTAATGAATTTACAGGGAAGAAAATCCCTTACAAAAAACTTCACTAGTGCTCATCACAGACATAAAAGCATGCAGTTTATTCTGATGTATGAAGCTTCTCAGCTCCACGGCCTGCTTCTTTGTGAGTGTGCTGAAAACGATATAGTTTCTCTCGCCGGTATAGGCACCTCTGGCCTCGACATATGTGGCACTCTTCTCCAGAGTGTTGGTGATGTAATCGCATATCACATCCTTGTCATCGCAGATAAGCATTATGGATTTTCTGAGCATGATGTTTTCGATGATGGCATCAATCATAAATGATTTCACAACAAGTCCGACAAATGAATAGAGTGCCGTTTTTATATCAAACACGAAGCAGGCGATTATGATCATCACAAGGTCAGTGAGGAAAAGAGCCATGCCGATATCCTCTATGTGGGTGTATTTTTTGACGATCATTGCGATAACATCGGTTCCGCCGCTTGAGGCACCATCATAAAAAAGAAGTGCAGATGCTATGGCAGGAAGTGCTATCGCAAAAATAAGCTCAAGCATAGGTTCATTTGAGAGCGGATGGGTAAGCGGATCAAGCTTTTCAAATCCGAGTAATTCGACCGACATAAGAATTGTTGCATATGTGGTTTTAATGGCAAAGCTTTTGCCAAGAAAAATAAAACCGACAGCAAGGAGCACAAGGTTTACGATCGTGGAGAACATACTGGCTGAGAGTGGTGTGATTTTAGCAAATACAACAGCCGCTCCGGTAACGCCCCCGAATGTAAAATTATTTGGAAATTTAAAATAGTATACACCGATACACATGATGGTTATACTTATAGTGATAAGAAAAATGCTTTTTAGTTGTTTCATTTGTATTTACCTCTTAATTTTTCAATCGAATAAATTTATCAGCGTATGTAGTTTATGCCGCATGCAGGCAAATGTCAACAGATAATCTAAAAAAACAGTTGACATTTTTAATGATGTGGGCTATTCTTTTTACACAAGGTTAGTTACTGGACTAATTAACCACATAACCGCATAACAAAACAACAATACTACTTAATGATGCAGATCTGATCGTTGTCAGACACAATCTTATTGGGAAGGAGGCGTGATATAGGATGAATGAAATTTTGAATCAGGAGAAATCAATTTATATTCAGATAAGTGAAATGATAGAAAACGATATTCTGCGGGATGTCCTGCTTGAAGATGAACGGGTCCCGAGTACAAATGAGCTTGCTAAGCTCTATGCGATAAATCCCGCGACAGCGGCTAAAGGCGTAAATATACTGGTAGATGCAGGTGTATTATACAAGAAAAGAGGGATAGGAATGTTTGTAAGCAGCGGAGCAAAAGAAACTATACGGGAAAAACGAAGATCACAATTTTATGAGAACTATGTAAGTGCATTGATAGATGAGGCGAAGACACTCGGAATAACAAAGGATGAGCTTATCGCCGGAATAGAAAAAGATTATGAAAACTAGGAGGTTTATGAGATGGGAAATATAGAATGTATAAATTTATGTAAAAATTATAAGGAAAAGAAAGTACTTGACAATGTTGATCTTACAATAGAAGAAGGTAAGATATACGGACTGATAGGAAGGAACGGAGCAGGAAAGACAACACTTCTTTCTGTTATATCGGCACAGAACCCTGCATCATCAGGGGAGGCTCTGCTTGATGGAAAACAGATATGGGAAAATGAAAAAGCACTTTCTGACATATGTTTTTCGAGGGAGCTGTCAGGTAATACGATAAATGGAGCGAATAACCTTAAAGTAAAAGATTACCTTAAATATGCACAGTGCTTCCTTCCTCACTGGGATGATAAATACGCAAACGAACTTCTTTCACATTTTCAGATCAACAAAAAGCAGCAGATAAATAAGCTGTCAAAGGGAATGATGTCCATGGTAACAATAGTTGTGGCTCTGGCAAGCAAGGCAAAATACACATTTTTAGATGAACCGACGGCGGGACTTGATGTTGTTGCAAGAAATGATTTTTATAAGCTTTTGATAGAAGAATACACAGAAAGTGGCAGAACCTTTGTGATCTCAACGCACATAATCGATGAGGCTTCTGATGTTTTTGAGGAAGTGATAATAATAAAAGATAAAAAAATAGCGTTGAAAGAAAATACAACAGAGCTTCTGGAACGTGCATATCATCTGAGTGGAAATGAGGAGGATGTGGATAAATATCTGAGCGAAAATCCTGATGTAGAAGTGTTTGCTACACAGAAGATGGGACGCAGCAAAGGTGTTTCCGTTTTAATGAAAACCAGCGGAAAATTGGATAAAACACATAATTTATCTGTCCAGCCGCTTACACTTCAAAACCTGTTTGCTGCTATGTGTGGGGAGGTCAGATAATGTATAAATATTTAAGATTCTGGACAAAAATGACGGCCGTATATGTATTATATGGAATCCTGGCAGCCATAGGAGTTTTTGTATATTCACATTTTATCAACGTAGATTTTAAGGAATATGGCATGAAAATGGTATGGGGAGTATATATGACATTCTTTATGTATGGCGTATCGATATCAAAAAAATGTTATGGAATCCCGTTTTCTATCGCCTTTGGGGCAGTGAGAAAAAATACATTAAAGGGATATTTTTTTACTGAATGGATCCTGATGATCTTATGTACAGTGATTGCATCAGTACTGGGATTTAATGAAGTAAACGGACAGACATTTGAACTCATATCATGGCTTTTGATCGGAGCAGCATCAGGACAGTATGTAACGGAGGCTTTTGGCAAAGGAAAAAAATCAGTTGTTATTGCCATAATTTCGACTATAACACTTTTACTTCCATTTGCGGATTTCATTCTCTATTCGACAAAAAGCAGTCTGATGATAGAAAAACCTATAGTGATCTTTGGAATCATATATTATTGTGTGATAAGCATTATGACGATAAAACATACAATGCAGCTTGAGGTAAGAGTATAGAAAGCAGGTGGGATTTTATGAAAAAAACAATAAAAAGTCTTTTAAAGATCGAATCCGGTGATATCGGTATAATGATGGCAATAGTATCGGGTGTGATGATAGCAGGAGGAATTATAGACTATTTTTTATATAGTGGCAGCACTTCAGAGACGGTAGTTGAGGTAGGAATAATAATGGCGATAGCCTCATATGTTCTGTACGAGCTTACTTTTGAGGGTATTGGTCTGGGACAGATATTTAATAATTCACTGGCAATGGGGGTTACACGTAAACGCTTATTTCCATCATATGTAATACTGTGCATTATGAAAAATACTATAGGTCTTTTAATTATCATTGTATTAGGGGCAGCTGAGAGGTTCTACTGCAGAAGAGCATTTCCTGATAATGTGAAAGAGGATGTATATATGATACTGTTTACAGGACGAGGGCTTTTTATAACGATATCACTTATGTTTCTCGTGTCGATCATTGCTGTATTCGTTGGTGCCCTGATACTGCGCTTTGGGAAAAAGGCATTCTGGCCACTGTGGGCAGTATGGATGATGGTAGGCCTTCTGCCCGGAAAGCTTGGAAAGATGATAGATCCGGATGGAGAGATTTCAAATATGCTTGGAAAAAATGTCCATATGTTTCTGAATGCAGATGTGTTTGTGCCGGTCTGGAGCATTATATTTTTGGCTTTGTGCGGAGTATTTTATCTGATCACGTACAAAGTGATCATAAAAAAGCAGAGCGTAACATTTTAGCTTTTCAAAATTTGCGCATATAATGTATAATAGAGGCAGTAGTAAATTCAGATAAATTATTGATACAGCTACTTGCTAAGCGCTGTACTAGTTTAAGGAGGCAATATTATGTGGGCATATGATAGTGTATTTTATCAGATTTATCCGCTTGGATTCTGCGGGGCTCCGTTTGAAAATGATGGGGTACTGGAGCATAGGATATTAAAGGTAAACGATTGGATACCTCATATAAAGAAGCTTGGAGCAGATGCAATATATTTTTCACCGGTATTTGAGTCTGATACGCATGGATATAATACAAGAGATTATACAAAAATAGACACAAGACTGGGAACAAACGAAGATTTTGCCCAAGTATGCGACAATCTGCATAAAGAGGGAATAAAGGTAGTTTTAGACGGAGTTTTCAATCATGTCGGAAGAGGCTTCTGGGCTTTTTTGGATGTACTTAAAAACCGTGAAAATTCCCCATATACAGACTGGTTTGGGAGGATCGCTTTTGACGGAAACTCAAATTATAACGATGGTTTATGGTATGAGGGCTGGGAAGGAAACTATGACCTTGTAAAGCTGAATTTAAGAAATGAAGCAGTAATAGAGCACATTTTTTCTGCTATAAAAGGCTGGGTGGAGGAATTTGATATCGACGGCTTAAGGCTTGACGTGGCATACTGTCTGGATCATGATTTCCTTCGCAGACTTAGGGAATTCTGCGACAGCATTAAACCGGATTTCTTTTTAGTCGGAGAGACACTTCATGGTGACTACAATCAGATAATGAACGATTCAATGCTTCATTCTGTGACGAATTATGAGTGCTATAAGGGACTTCATTCAAGCTTTAATTCTATGAATATGTTTGAGATAAATCATTCACTCTTAAGGCAGTTTGGACCGGAGCAGTGGACATTATATAAGGGTAAACATCTGCTTTCATTTGTCGACAATCATGACGTGACAAGGGTGGCAAGTATATTAAACAACGAAAAGCACCTGCCGCTTATATATGCCATTGCATTTGGAATGCCTGGAATACCATGTGTGTATTACGGAAGTGAATGGGGAGCAAAAGCCACAAAAGAAGAGGGTGATCCTGCACTAAGGGCATGCTTTGACAAACCGCAGTGGAGCGGACTTACAGAGTGGATATCAAAGCTTGCGGCAGCTAAAAAAGAATCTAAGGCATTATGTTATGGAAACTTTTATTCTGTTGTGCTCACTAATGGACAATGTGTGTTCGGGAGAGAATACGATGGTGAAAAGGTATTTGTATGCATAAATGCTGCAGACCAGCCTTTCTTTGCAGGCTTTGACATGGGATGTGGTGAAGTTACTGACTTGATATCAGGAAGTAAGATCTCGCTTAACAGAGGTCTGGAGCTGCCGCCATATAGTGCATATTTTCTCCGCTGATGATATTGTAGGATTTAACTATAACTCTTCGGGAAGGTGAAAAATTGCAGGATAATAAAATATTGTGTTCAAAGCGAACTCAGGCAGTGGCAGCTACTGCAGCAGTTGTCGTGCTGTATGTAGTGCTTGAAAATTTAGGCATCACATGTCCGATAAAATTTTTTACCGGAATTTCGTGTGCTGGCTGTGGGATGTCGAGAGCATGGCTTTCAGTTTTAAGGCTTGATATGGCAGGCGCATTCAGATATCACCCGCTTTTCTTTCTTCCACCGGTGGTGCTGGTCGTCATACTTTTGAAATCTAAAATAAATATTAAAATTTATAAAATATTTATGTTTACAATAGTAGCGGCTTTTGTTATAGTTTATATGTACAGAATGATATGGGGAGAAGGCGACATTGTTGTATTCAAACCTAGGGACAGTATCATCTGGCGTATAATAAAATCATTATAAGAGTAAAAGGAGGAAGAAAATGTTTTGTACTAAATGCGGGAAACAGATTGCAGACACGACAAAAATCTGTCCATATTGTGGTGCTGATTGTTCAACGATCCATAAAGTTGTGGATCAGGCGAACCAGATGTTTGATGCAGCCGAGCAGGAACTGGGAAATGCTATAAATGATGTAAAGCAGAGCTTTTCACAGGGGTACAATGCAGATCAAAGCAATATGGATAATAATAATATGAACAATGGTGGTCAGAACTATAATAATAATTATAGCAATGGCTACAACAATGGCTATAATAATGGCTACAATAATGGTTATAATAACGGCTATAACAATAATTATAACCAGACACCACCATTTGGAGCACAGAGATTAAAGACAGACAGAAGTTTAGGTCTTTATATTGTACTGTCGATCATTACTTGTGGTATTTATGGATATTATTTTATCTATCAGATGGCTCATGATATAAACATTGCATGTGAGGGCGATGGAGAGAGCACACCGGGCTTAGTAGCATTTATCTTATTATCAATTATCACATGCGGTATTTATGCATGGTACTGGTACTACAAACTCGGTAACAGACTTGCAGCAAATGCGGCTCGTTATGGTGTGATGATCCAGGAAAATGGTACAACAGTATTAATGTGGTGTATCCTTGGTATGCTCATCTGTGGTCTTGGTCAGTTTGTAGCTATGTATATTCTTATCAAGAACTCAAACCTGATCTGCAGTGCATATAACAGAACTCACGGATTAGGATAATACAAAAAAAGAAGCTGTGCACGAAATTCAGTGCGCAGCTTTTTTCTTTTTAAAACTGATGCAGGATCTGGCGGTTATCATTTCTTTAAGTATTGCCAGAAGACTTACCAGTATGGCGAGTATAAACATTTTTAACTGTGCCGGACCGCTGTAGATCGAATCAAGATAATAGTTCGTCGGAAGGAAAAGCCTTACGAATCTGGCCTGTGGGACAATGCTTCCTATATCTATAAATACCGGGCAGATTATAAGACTTAAAAGTACAGTGACCGGTATGAGTGAGCACAATACATAAATGTTTTTTATAAGAGCTTTCAGCAGGCTGCTAAACCCGGTCAGAAGCAGTGTATATAAAACCATGAGCCTGATTTCATTTAACACATTTGTACTTATGCCGGTTATAAAAATCGCAGCCAGACTGCATATTGCAATTGGCAGGATACTCATAAAAATATAAAAATAGTTAAAAGCGGGGCGTTTTGATAATCTTATAAAGCCCCATGTATTTTTTCTGTCATCATTTGAAAGCATAAGGACACCGCTCATGGAGGATACCAGTATAAGAACTGACAAAATACCACGGACGGGAAGCATATAATAATTATGGCTGCTGTCATCATTGTTCAGCAGATCATTTTTACTTCCGTCTGCGTATTCAAAAGAGAACATAAGAGGTTCTATCAGGTACTTTGAAAATGTATCATACATTTTTTCGTCTTCAGCGGAAGTGAGCCTGTCAGGCTGCTTTTCATTTATGAAGTCCTTCAAAACAGGATATGCCCTTTCTGAAAAAAGTCTGCCATAAATTATTTCATTTACGATCTTAGTACTTATGGATTCTTTTTTTACTATAGCCGTTATGATCCCCTGTTTCTTTTTGGATGAAAACTGTGCGATCTTCTGAGGCATATCATCCGGCATGATATAGCCACATTCGGCTTTGCCGGTCAGTACATCCTTACGCATCTGGTTTTCATCATAGCACTGATAGTAGGAGATAACATGATTAGATGAATCCAGCAGATCTTTTACAAAATTCTGGCTGTACTCGTCATTTCCTGAAATAAGTGCAACCCTTACCAGGGAATCACTGCTTTTATTGAAAGTAAATAGTAAAAACAGCAGTATCGGGATAAGTAAAATAGTTATCTGAAACATAGGCTTTTTAAGTATGCGTTTTTGAAACAGCAATATCCAGGTCAGTATTTTTTTCATCAAGATAACCTCCTGTTTTTTGGTTTTGCTGGGATAAATCTAAATTCCTCCATCGAAAATACAAGTGTTATAACAATAAATAAAACAGTATACAAAATTAATTTCACAAATACGCCATATGAAAGATTATTCTTTATACATGCCGTTGTGTATTCAAACATAATGCGCGTTGGAAGAAATTCTGCCACACTCTGCATCCATGTCGGAAAATATGAAAGTGGATAAAAGAATCCTGACACAAATCCCATAATAAGTGACGAAAAAAAGAAGAAGATCATTCCACCTATTCCGTCATTTGAAATCTCATATACACATAAAACAACAGCGCATAGCAAAAGGAGCAGAGGGATGAGTTTTATATATGATCCTGCGGAAATAAAATCTATCTGCATTTTTGCCGTGGCAATATATGAAGCCGTTGCAATAGCAATATAATTTAAAGTGAATAAAAACAGAAGCGACAGATATCTGGCGAAATACTGTTTTATGCCTGACAGCTGCTGTCTTTGTAACAGGGCAGAGAGCATTTTTTGGTTCTTTCCGAGTACGCTGCCACAGTTTAATCCCCAGAACAAAAGAACAAGCACTATCCCTACGCATACATAATACATGGTGGAGCTTAATCCATCAGTTGCATCTACAGTATCTTTTTTTATCATTGCGGTTCTGTCAAGAATACGCATTACATATTTTTCTGAAAGCTCATCGGCATCAAAAGAGTAGTCTAAGTCCCATGAATCATACATATCCTGCATCGCATATACACCTGCTTTTGAGTCCATCATATAATCGGATACAGTTTCCGAAAGCTGTTTAAACAAAAGACTTGATATCCCGGACTGGGCTGTGCCGAACCTGATAGAGATAGGCTTGTCTATCCCATAGTAGACACTTCTCACATAATCCTTTGGAAAGATAGCAAGAACATCTAACTGTTTGTTATCTAAAAGCCTCTGGCCTTCATCAAGCGATACTTCTTTAAATTTGCATATGTAACCGATATCATCGGCGTGTTCAAGCATATAAAACCCAAGCCCAAGAAATTGTTTATCCTCATCTGAATAAACGATACCGATATTTATGGTTTTGATACCTGAGGAACTATTTTTAAAGGATGAACTGCTTTTTGTATCTTGTAATAAAAATATCGTACATACTGATAGAACAAGCATGGTTACGATGATCATTCCTGGAAAAAGCTTAAGGATCCTCTTACATTCCAATTTTAAATAAACACTGAATTTCTGCATCATTATCCACCTTTATATTAACAATGTAATCTCAGAATGCTTCATTTAGAACACTCTGAGAGTTCATTAACATTCCGACAAGCTTATGAACATTCCCGTCATAATTAAGAGGGGAAAGGACACCATTCTTCATTATGTAGTGTTTGTCACACAGATTGATTTCCTGTTCTTCGTGGGTTGCGATTATTACAATGCCGCCCATTGATCTAAAATCGAGGATGTAGTTGTGGATCCGCTCCTTACAGACAAGATCCAGCGCAGCGCTTGGTTCATCCATGATTAGAACACATGGATCATTTGCGACTGCACATCCGATGCTTAATCTTTTTTTCATGCCTCCGGACATTTTGTTTACGGGAACTTTTAAAAAATCATTTATGCCTAGCATGGCCAGCACACCACTTTTTAATTCAGTTTCCATATCAAGCCTGCTGTCGCAGTACCAGAGCCTTAGATTATCAAGAGCAGATAATTCTTCGATGAGAGGGGTTCCCTGGGGAACGTAACCAACCAGTTTTCCGCTTTTGGTGTTCTTCCCAAGTAGATTTTTACTGTCGATAGAAAAAGTGCCTCCATCAGCCTTAAGAACGCCTGCCAGAACAGACAGGAGTGTAGACTTGCCACAGCCGTTTGCACCTAAAATACCGATGCACTGACCGCTTATTCCATCAAAGCATATGTCATTCAGGACAGTTTTTCTGCCATAATGTTTCTTTATATGTTCAGCTTCTATTTTCATAATAATCTCCATATTTTTATCATTTAGACATAGTGTATCATTACATAAATATTAATGCAAATGATTAGTTATTGTTCAAACTCGTTACTGTTCACACCTAACAGTGTGACCAGCAACGATTACAGCCCGTTTAAAGTGCCTCTACGAGGCAGGGGCTGTAATCACTTTATGATCAGCACTATGGCGCATAGCTTGACAGCGCAGTGTCAAGCTTGCGTCTGAACAGTAAGCAAACTCCTGGCTTGACACCATGCTGTGTCGATTAATCTTGTATTTTGAATGCTTTTATAATATAATCGTAAATGTTCAGTACATCATGATACAAGTTTTCTTACGAATATTATGGTTTATTAAAAAGGGAGGAAATCAGTTATGTTTTGTAAAAATTGTGGAAGCCTTATAGGCGAAAACAATGCATTTTGTACAGTGTGCGGTGCAAGAGTTGATGCAGAAACACAGAATGAAAGAGCAAACCAGCCGAATGCAGGAGCAGGTCAGCAGTATGCAGCAGGCCAGCAGTATGCAGCAAACCAGCCGAATACAGGAGCAGGCCAGCAGTTTACAAATTATCAGCAGAATTTTGAGAATCAGCCGTTTGAACCTGCAAATTTTGCACAGGGACAGATTCCGCCGCAGGCTCCGAAGAAAAAAAGAAAAAAAGGCGGATTTATTATCGGTGGTGTCGTTGCAGTAGCAGCAGTATCATCAGTTGGTGTTCTGGCTGCATCGGGAAGACTTGGAAATTTCGTTCACAAGAATTTTACAAGTCCGGAATCTTATTTTAAATATGTTGCAGAGAATAACACAAAGGATGCAATAAAATCATTCAATACAGGTTATTCAAAGGCGGTAGACAGCTTTGACCAGGTGACATCTGTAAACGGAAGCTATACAGTAAGACTTGATGCAGGAAACGAATTAAAGCCTCTGATAGGAATGATCGATCCATCGCTTAAGGATATAGATAATGCCTCGATTTCTGTAAATACATCGTTTGATGATTCTGTACAGAATGTACAGCTTAAAGCAAATATCAATGATGCTGACATAGCAACAGTAAATGCCTCAATTGATATGGAAAATGAAGAGGGATATCTTCAGATACCGGAGCTGTCTGATTCATATATTGATATATCAGATGGAATTGAGGAAATAAATGATGAACTGAAATCATCAGGAGTAGAGTATCAGGAGATGCTTGATGAAGTTAAAAATACACTGCCGGATGCAAAGACAGTAGATAAAGTTTTAAATACATACGTGGATGTCGCATTTGACAATATTTCAGATGTAAGTAAATCATCAGATAAAATAGAGGCTGAGGATGTAAGCCAGAGTGTGACAGCACTTACAACGACACTTGACGGACAATATGCGTATGATACAGCATATGAGATGCTTGAAACTTTAAAGGATGATGAAAATATAAAAGAAATTATCGAGAATATCGATGAAGCTTCATATGATGAGTTCCGCGACAGCATAAGTGATACCTTAGATTCCTTAAAGGACGAAAAGAATTCAATTGATGATGTGGAAGGAAGCGCTGATCTTACATTATATGTAAATGGAAAAGGTGAGATCGCCGGAACAGAAGTTTTGGTGGATGTGGATGGACAGGAAGTTGTCGTAAGTTCTGTAATGCCGAGAAGCGGTTCAAAATTCGGTTATGAGATGAAGGCAGAATACGAAGGAATGGAGCTGTTTTCACTTACAGGAAGCGGTACATTAAAGAGCGATGTCATGAACGGAACATTTAATGTGAGCGTAGATGATGAATTATTAGGTGATCTTGATGAATATGTATCAGGCGGAGATAATATCCTTACGATAGATGTAAAAGACTTTGATATATCAGACAGCAAAGACGGCATGCTTAATGGTTCATTTACATTTTCAACAGATGCAGTACGTCAGGTTAAGGGATATAAGTTAAATGTTGAATTTGCAACAACGAAAAAAGAAACATCGGTTGCGGTTGCATTACTTTATGAGGACGATAACTATGCAAAAGTAACTCTGACTTCCGGTGAAGGAGAAAATCTAAAAACATTACAGCCATCAGGAAGTGATACAGTTTATTCAATAACAGATGATTCGGATATGCAGGATTATCTGAGTGAGATAGACATAGACGCATTTATAGATGATATAAATGATAAGTGTGGTCTGGACATAGATCTTGATGATCTTGAAGATATGGAAGAAAATCTTGATGATATGATGTAGTAAAAAATATATACAAAAAGAGATGCCGGTTGTCAGGCATCTCTTTTTTACGCAGGAAACGATCTTAAAAGCTTCCTGCAAGCTAGAAATTAAAGTGAATTAGAAATCTGTAAGGTTTGCAGCTCTCTTCTCAAGGAATGCGCCCATTCCTTCTTTTTTGTCGTTTGTGTCGTTAACAACACCAAAGAGGTTTGCTTCCATCTCAACAGCATTTTTGATATCCATGTCGTATCCGTTGTTGATCGCAGCTTTAGCAACTGAGATTGCGTAGCTTCCCTTAGAGATGATCTTTGCAGCCATAGCTTTTGCTGTTGGCATTAATTCTTCTTTAGCTACTACTTTATTAACGAGACCGATGCGGTATGCTTCAGCAGCGTCTACATTGTCGCATGTGAAGATCATTTCTTTTGCGCGTCCCATTCCAACTAAACGAGCAAGTCTCTGTGTACCACCAAATCCAGGAATGATTCCAAGTCCTGTCTCAGGCTGTCCGAAGATTGCGTTTTCAGAAGCGATTCTGATATCACAAGCCATAGAGATCTCACATCCTCCACCGAGTGCGAAACCATTAACAGCTGCGATAGTAACCTGACGCATATTCATAAGTCTGAAGAATGGCTCAGAAGCCTTGATTCCGAATGCTCTTGCCTGTGGTGCTGTAAAGCCTGCCATTTCAGCGATGTCGGCACCGGCTACGAATGATTTGAATTCGTTGCCTTTCTTGTCAGGACCACCTGTTAAGATAACAACCTTAACATCATCTCTTGCCTCGATCTCTGTTAATGCTGTGTTTAACTCATCAAGAGTCTCACTGTTTAATGCATTAAGGGCAGCTGGTCTTGAAATTGCAAGTACAGCAATCTGATCTGCTACGTCAAGTTTTAAATTTTTGAACTCGCTCATTGTATAAATCCTCCTTAAAATCATATGTATAACACATTATGTTGATAAAAAAATAGTAACACTTTGATAAATTTTTGTCAATGTTTTAGGCGAAAATACATATTGAAAAAGCCCCAAAATGTAGTTATAATATCAAGCTGTACAATTTCAGATTGTAAGGGGATTATAATAATGGAAAAAAATGAAATAGATATGATAAATGGGCCGCTTGCCAGAAAGATTCTGGTCTATTCTGTGCCGCTTATGTTTTCTAATCTGTTACAGGTATTTTTTAACCTTACGGATGTGGCGGTGGTCGGAAAATTTGCGGGATCGCGTGCTCTTGGTTCAGTCGGTTCGACAACGATCATAATAACGCTTACTACGGGAATACTTCTTGGAATGGGAGGCGGTGTAAATGCAACAACTGCGCTATATATAGGAGCCGATGATAATGAGCGTGTCCACCGAACGGTAAATACATCTGTACTTTTGTGCTTTGCAGCAGGGATCTTACTATTGTTGTCTGGGCTTATATTTACAAGGCCGCTCCTTGGGGCGATGAATACAAAACCTGAACTGATAGATGGCGCAGCAACTTATCTTATGATATATCTGTGTGGTTCGCCTGCACTTGCCATATTTAATTTTGGAAACGGAGTGCTTAATGCGGTTGGAGATACAAAAAGACCGCTTATGTATCTTATGACTGCAGGAATTGTGAATATAATATTGAATCTGTTTTTTGTTATAGTATGCAAAATGGGTGTGTCAGGTGTTGCACTGGCGAGTATAATCGCACAGTACCTTTCAGCCTTTCTTATAATAAGATGTCTTATCGTGACAAAACAAAGCTACAGATTATCTTTTTCATCGGTCGGCTTTGATAAGGAGGCTGCCCTTGGGGTTTTGCGCATCGGAGTACCGGCAGCAGTGCAGTACTCACTTTTTGCGGTTGCCAATATATGTATACAGACTTCGATAAACCAGTTCAGCCATGTTGTAGTCGAGGGAAATTCGGCAGCAACGAATGCGGATAGCTTTATTTATGATATGATGGCGGCGTTTTATACAGCTTGTACAAGCTTTATTGCGCAAAATCTTGGAGCGCATAAAAAGGCACGTATAATGAAGATATATGGTATCACATTGCTGTATTCATTTTTGCTGGGGCTTATATCCGGATTATTTTTATATTTATTCCAGAATGGATTTTTATCATTGTTTACAAATGATGCGGATGTTATCGCATACGGAAAAGTCAGAATAGGTGTTATGGCATTTTGTTATTGTGTATCTGCATTTATGGATAATGCAGCAGCGGCGGCAAGAGGTCTTGGAAAAAGTATAATACCTACCATCATAGTCATAGTTGGATCTGTGGTATTCAGGATAGTATGGCTTCTCACGATATTTGCATATTTTAAGTCGCTGGAATCACTGTATCTTGTGTATGTATGTTCATGGATCGTAACTGCCATAGCTGGAAATATTTATTATCTGTATCATTACAGGAAAATTCCGGGATAAGAATGTCTATAAAAAGAGGAGGCCGACGCTTGTGGCTTGCGTCGGCTATATGAAAAAGATTAGTATGAGTATTTCGTTGTTTGTTGTTTATGATGTTAGTATACGAATCAATTGTGAAAAGGGTGTGTTTTGAATTTCACAATTCTGTAAACAAAATATGAACAAATTATGCAGGACGAAAGTACCACATATGTGTTACATAAATCCTACAATTTTTTTACATAAAATAGTTCAATATTGTGCAGATTTAGTGTATAATCAAACATATGTGTATACGATCAATAAACAAAAATAAACAGGATAAAGAGGAGAATAATGAAATTATTAAGTTTTGCAATTCCATGTTATAACTCAGAAAGTTATATGAAACATTGTATAGAGTCAATCCTTCCGGGAGGAGAGGATGTAGAAATAATAATAGTGGACGATGGATCTACAAAAGACTGCACAGCGGAAATCGCAGATGAATATGCCAAAAAATACCCTTCCATAGTAAAAGCAGTCCATCAGGAAAATGGAGGACATGGTGAAGCTGTAAATACAGGTCTTAAAAATGCTACAGGACTTTATTTTAAAGTAGTAGACAGTGATGACTGGGTAGATATCGATGCATACATGAAAATACTCGAAAAGCTCAGACAGTTTAAGGATGAAGGAAGCCAGATAGATATGGTGCTGGCGAACTATGTATATGAAAAGGAAGGTGCAAAGCACAAAAAGGTAATGCGCCAGACCGGATTTCCCAAGGACAGGATATTTACATGGAGTGACATAAAGCATTTCTATAAAGGACACTATATACTTATGCACTCTGTCATATATCGGACAGAGATGCTTAAAAAATGCAGGCTGCAGCTTCCAAAACACACATTTTATGTAGATAATATATACGTTTATAAACCATTGCCATATGTAAGGACTATATATTACATGGATGTCGATTTCTACAGATATTTTATCGGAAGGGATGATCAGTCTGTAAATGAAAAAGTGATGATCGGGCGTATAGACCAGCAGATCCGTGTAAATAAAATCATGATTGATGATGTAGATCTAAAAAAGGTAAAAAACAGGATGTGCCGCAGATATATGTATAATTATCTGGAGATAATAACGACAGTTACGACAATACTGTGCATAATATCAAACACACAGGAAAACCTTGAAAAAAAGAAAGAACTCTGGGAATATATCAGAGCATATGATGAGGAATTATATAAGAAACTTAGAACAGGAGTTATGGGAATTGTAATGAACCTTCCGGGAAGAAGCGGAAGAAAGATTGCAGTAGGAGCATATAAAATATCACAGAAGGTAGTTGGATTTAACTAACCGGTATGTTGCCACAATATAATGTGGGAAGTTTAAGTAAATTATAACCAAAAATAACAGGAGCCCGCGGAATTGCCGATGGGCTCCTGTTATTTATAAGTAAAGTACGTGCGTTTTTATTTTATTCACCAAGGGTAAGCATTGTATCAATGCATGCTTTGGCTTTAAGACGTGTATCTTCATCGAGAGTGATCTCCTCACCGCCGGCTCCGCGCACACAATTGTATACATCCATAAGTGTTGTAAGCTTCATGTTATGACATACGCAATCCTTTGAAAGTGGGTAAAACTTTTTATCAGGGCATTCATACTGCAGGTGCTGCAAAATGCTGTTTTCAGTTCCGATGATAAATTCTTTGTCACTGCTTTCTTTGGCATAAGCCATGATACCTGTAGTACTTCCGATATAATCAGCTTCTTTTGAAACTTCCGGAAGACATTCCGGGTGTACAAGAAGTTTTGCATCCGGATGAGCCATCTTTGCCTGCATGACATTCATTGTTGACATTCTAAGGTGGGTAGGGCAGCCACCATGCACGAATTTAAAAGTTTTCTCAGGCACCTGGTCCTTTACCCATGCACCTAGGTTACAATCCGGTATAAAAAGGATTTTATCGTTGTCTATATTTTTAACTATTTTTACGGCAGATGATGATGTGACGCAGACATCACATATTGTTTTAAGCTTTGAAGTTGTGTTTATGTAGGCAACAATCGTGTAATCCGGGTTATTTTCTTTAAGAGAAGAAAGAAGTTCTACATCGAGCTGCTCAGCCATAGGACATCCGGCACCGCTGTTTGAAAGATATACTGTCTTTTCAGGGGCAAGGATCTTTACAGTTTCTGCCATGAAACGTACACCGCACATCAGTACATTTTTCTGAGGGGCTTTTGCTGCCTGCTTGCTAAGACCATACGAATCTCCGGTATAATCGGCAACTTCCAAAATATCATGACTCTGATATGCGTGTGCCAGAATACAGATATCATTTTCCTTCTTTAGACGGATGATCTCATCCTGTAATTGTCTTGTTGTGATCATAAAATATTTTACCTCATTTATTTTATTTCCTGATTTACAAATTCCTAGTACAACCAGTACAGTTATTGGCAGAACATGATACTAGCTGTACTAGAATTATAATTGGGTGTAAAACAGTTGTCAACACAAAAGTTTTACAAGTGTCTTGTCAGTTGTAAAGTTTGGTGTTATAATACGCCCAATACTTGTTTTACATCGGAGGTATGACTATGAAAACAGATGTACTTATTGTTGGAAGTGGATGCTCAGGTCTGTACTGTGCACTCAATCTTCCAAGGAATATAGAAATTACGATCATCACGAAATCTGATCTTGAGAGCAATGATTCATATCTTGCCCAGGGTGGAATGTGCATGCTTAAGGAAGCTGCTGATTATGAAAGCTTTTTTGAGGACACGTTAAAAGCCGGACATTATGAAAATGATAGAAAATCTGTTGAAATAATGATAAAATCATCACCGGAGGTTGTTAAAGATCTGGTATCATTTGGTGCAGATTTTGAAAGGGAAGATGATGGAAGCCTTGCATATACAAGGGAGGGCGCCCATTCGAATAACCGTATAATTTTTCATGAGGATGTCACGGGAAAAGAAATCACAAGTACACTTTTACGGCAGGTAAAGAAGTTACCGAATGTGACACTTCTTGAATATACGACAATGGTTGATATAATTGAGGAGGATAATGTATGCTATGGGGCAGTTATAAGGACTGCTGATGGCAATATTGATATGATAACAGCTGCATATACTGTTATGGCATCTGGCGGAGTAGGAGGACTGTACAAGCATTCGACAAACTTCAGGCATCTTACAGGTGATGCTCTTGCTATTGCAGCAAAACATAATGTGGCTCTTAAAAATCCGGATTATGTACAGATACATCCGACCACATTTTATTCAGAAAAACCAGAGGATCGCAGCTTTCTCATATCTGAGTCAGTAAGAGGTGAGGGAGCAAAGCTTTATGACAAAAATATGAACCGTTTCGTTGATGAGCTTCTGCCAAGAGATGTTCTTACAGGAAAAATAAGACAGCAGATGGAAAAAGATAATACGGAATTTGTGTGGGAAGATCTGCGCACAATACCAAAAGAGGAACTTATACATCATTTTCCAAACATAATAGAACATTGCAGAGAAATGGGGTATGATGTATTTAAGGAATGTATTCCGGTTGTTCCGGCACAGCATTATTTTATGGGCGGAATAAAAGTAAACCATCACAGCCGTACATCGATGGACAATCTTTATGCAGTCGGGGAGGCTGCCTGCAACGGAGTACACGGCAAAAACCGTCTGGCAAGCAATTCATTGCTTGAAAGCCTTGTATTTGCAAGAAGAGCAGCAGGCCAGATGAAAGAAAATGGATTTTCGTATGATGAAAATAAAGCGGAAAAGCTTGCTGCAGCTGTTGATATAAACAGATATCTGGATGCAGATAAGCTTGATGAAGAATACAGGAAAATTGCCATAGCGGCGATCAATAAAGGAAAAAACGAACAAAGAAAGGAATTTTTATATGTACGACCAGGTAACGTTGGGATTAAATGTTGATCCATTTATTTTAAGCGCATTAAAAGAAGATATTACAAGTGAGGATGTTTCTACAAACAGTGTTATGCCTCATCCACAGGCAGGAGAGGTAGACTTAATATGTAAAGAAGATGGAATAATCTGCGGTCTTCAGGTTTTTGAGAGAGTATTTACTTTGCTTGATGCAGATACTAAGGTTGAATTCTATGTAAAAGATGGAGACAGGGTTTCTAATAAGCAGCTCATTGGAAAGGTTTATGGAGATGTAAGAGTACTTCTCTGCGGAGAGCGTACAGCACTTAATTACCTTCAGAGAATGAGCGGAATTGCTACATATACAAGTCAGGTTGCAGAGCTTCTTGACGGAACGGGAATAAAGCTTCTCGATACGAGAAAAACGACACCGAACAACAGAATATTTGAAAAATATGCCGTAAGGGTCGGAGGTGGAAATAACCACAGGTACAATCTTTCAGATGGTGTTCTTTTAAAGGATAATCATATAGGCGCAGCAGGCGGAGTTAAAGAAGCGATAAATA
The DNA here is from genome assembly GCA_905209075.1 of uncultured Lachnospiraceae bacterium. GTDB lineage: Bacteria > Bacillota > Clostridia > Lachnospirales > Lachnospiraceae > Roseburia. The sequence continues at coordinate 21,142 of CAJLRL010000028.1, forward strand.
TGGCAAAAGAATATGCTCCGTTTGTCAGAAAGATTGAGGTTGAGGTAGAGAACTTTGATATGGTAAAAGATGCGGTTGAGGCAGGAGCAGACATAATCATGCTTGACAATATGCCGACAGAGCTTTTAAAGCAGTGTATAGATTACATAGATGGCAGAGCAGAGATTGAAGTATCAGGAAATGTCACAAAAGAAAATATCGAAAGGATAAATGGGCTGGGTGTAGACTATGTATCAAGTGGTGCACTGACTCATTCGGCTCCGATACTTGATCTATCACTCAAAAACTTACACACAGTATAGGAAGGTATGGAAAATGAACGGTGAAGAGAGAAGAAAAAAAATATTAAATATTCTGTCTTCGGCAAAATCACCTGTGGCAGGTGTGAAACTGGCGAAAGACTTAGACGTAAGCCGTCAGGTCATAGTTCAGGATATAGCATTGCTCAGAGCGAATGGAACCGCGATTTTTTCTACAAATAGAGGATATCTAATACAGGAAAGTAAAGAATTTTCGAGAGTTTTGAAAGTGGTTCATTCAGATGATGAAGTGGAAGAGGAATTATCTACGATAGTAGACGCCGGAGGGCATGTCAGGGATGTGTTCGTATATCATAAGGTTTACGGTGTTCTTCGGGCAGATATGAATATAAAATCAAGGCGTGACATTAAAAATTATCTTGAGGAGATCAGCTCAGGAAAATCGAGTCTTCTCAAAAATGTAACATCGGGGTATCATTATCACACGATACTTGCTGACAGTGAAGATATATTGGATGCTATCCAGGATGAGTTACAGCAGAAAGGATTTCTTGCCAAATTGCAGGACTATGAGCCGGTTGATTTCTGGGGCCAAGAAGAAAAAAGTTAGATAGATTACAAATCAGGCAGGATGGAAAATTAATTATTTTCTATCCTGCCTGATTTACAAATAGGAATAAAGTGTTAAAATGCTTTTGTAAAGTATTTTATAAAAGGAAAAGGAATATAGTATTGAAAAAGGAGAAACGTAATTCAACAAAATCAAAGATAATCAATTATATACTAAACAATAGTGTTACATCGAAGGCTGAACTGGCAGGTGAACTGGGCTTAAGCATGCCTACAGTCATCAACAATGTAAACGAACTTATTTCACAAAATATTGTAGTGGAGATGGGAGAGTATGAGTCCACAGGTGGGCGAAAAGCTAAAAGTATAGGTATAAACAAAAATTATTTACATGCCATGGGAATAGTTATTACTGCTAATCATCTGGAAATGGTGCTTGTTAATATTGGGTATGAGATTGAGAAAATAAAGAGAGTCAGACTTCGTTTTTCAACAGATCTTGCATATTGTGGTAAAATAAAAAGCTGTGTTGAGGATTTTTTGCAAGAGTGTGAAGGTATTAAAAATTCGGATTTACTTGGAATAGGAATATCAATTCCTGGAATTATCAATCAGAAAGAGCATATTGTTCTGAAATCACATGCACTTCAGATAGAAAATTATAGTCTGCGTTTTTTAGAGAACGAATTTGATGTACCATTATATTTTGAAAATGATGCAAATGCAGCAATGCTTGCTGAAAATCCACAGCATTATAGTGATGCAATATATCTTTCACTAAATCATACACTTGGTGGAGCATTTTGCATTGCTGGAAAATTATTTCGTGGAAAAAATCAAAAGTCGGGTGAATTTGGACATATGATTTTAGTTCCGGGCGGCAGGAGATGTTATTGTGGTAAATCCGGTTGTGCGGATGCATATTGTGCTGCAAGTGTACTTACAAATGATAATGAAATTTCATTGGACGAATTTACGGAAAAATTACAGAAAAATGATAAGGAAGCGATGAAAAAGTGGGATGACTATCTTGACTATCTTGCTATATTGATCTCTAATCTCAGGATGGCATATGATATGGATATAATACTGGGCGGAGAAGTAGATGGTATTTTGCCGGATTACATGATCAAACTGGGAGAAAAAGTAATGGAATACAACAAATTTGAACATGATGTATCATATTTAAAAAACTGTTCATATAAGAAAGAGGCATCAGCTGTAGGTGTGGCAAAACACTTCTTTTATGAATATATGATGCAGTTGTAAACTGGTATTTAAATATATATAATTTAGTTATAGTATAGCGTTTTTAAATTAACTAAACCATATTACTTGCATATTTTCCCGATAGCACATGCCAAAAATCCTCAGCGTAGCCTACTACGCCTACGTTTTTTGACATGCACTTTCTGAAAAATATTCTGCGTAAATGGTTCAGTTATTTAGAAAACGTTATACTGGAAAAGACTCGAAGGAAGTGTGCTTATGGCATGCATTCTTCGAGTTTTTTTGAAATATGCACAAAATAAAACACTTCGGTTTGTGCAAAAGGTAAAAACTGTCAAAAAATATTGACAAATTTGAGTAATGGAATAATAATGTAATTACTTTAATAAAACTTTTTATAAAAGTAATTACAAAATATAAGATCAAATAAATCACAAACAAGGAGGAAACAATTATGCTACAGCAGGTTATGACAAATCCGGGAGAAATAACTTTCAGAGAGGTAGAGGTTCCGGCGGTAAAGGATGATCAGGTATTGGTCAAGATCATGAATATCGGAATATGTGGATCAGATATCCATGTGTACCATGGAAAACATCCATTTACAAAATATCCTGTTACACAGGGACACGAAGTATCCGGAGAAATCGCAGAATTAGGAAAGAATGTAAAAGAGTTTAAGGTCGGACAGAAAGTGACTATCGAGCCTCAGGTGTACTGTGGACATTGCTATCCATGCAGACACGGCAAGTACAATCTCTGTGAAGAGTTAAAGGTCATGGGATTCCAGACAACAGGAACTGCATCAGAGTATTTCGCCGTTGACGCATCAAAGGTTACACCGATTCCTGAGGATATGTCATTTGAAGAGGGCGCTATGATTGAGCCACTTGCAGTTGCAGTTCATGGGGTAAAGCAGATGGGCGATGTTTCAGGAATGAACATTGCGGTAATCGGTGCCGGTCCTATCGGAAATCTTGTAGCACAGTCTGCAAAGGGAATGGGTGCTGCAAAAGTTATGATTACAGATGTAAGTGATCTTCGTCTGGAAAAAGCAAAAGAATGTGGAATTGATGTATGTGTAAATACAAAGAACAAAGATTTCGGTGAGGCAATGGTAGAGGCATTTGGACCGGATAAGGCTGATGTTATCTATGATTGTGCTGGAAATAATATCACCATGGGACAGGCAATCAAGTATGCACGTAAAGGAAGTGTGATCGTACTCGTTGCAGTATTTGCAGGAATGGCAGAGATAGATCTTGCTGTTGCAAATGACCATGAACTTGATATTAAGAGCACTATGATGTACCGCCATGATGATTATGTAGATGCTATTCGTCTTGTAGATGAAGGAAAAGTACAATTAAGACCACTTATTTCAAAGACCTTTGCATTCAAGGATTATCTCAATGCATACAAGTATATTGATGATAACCGTGAGACAACAATGAAAGTCATCATCAATGTGCAGGAAAAATAATTCTGTCAGAAAGTAAGACATTGCAGGAGGAAGACATGGGAAGCAGTAACAACAGTAATGGTAAGGTACCATTGATAAGCAAGATTGCATACGGATTCGGTGATGTGGGATGTAATTTCAGCTGGATGTTCGTCAGTAATTTTCTTATGATATTTTATACAGATGTATTTGGGATCAGCATGGCTGCGGTATCGGCACTTATGCTCTTTTCAAGATTCTGGGATGCGATCAATGATCCGATAGTCGGAGGTCTTACAGACAAGACAAAGTCAAGATGGGGAAGATATCGTCCGTGGCTTATGATTGCGGCACCGATTACAGCAGTCCTTCTTATTATGACATTCTGGGCAAGACCGGACTGGCCGCAGACTGGTAAAATCATATATATGGTGATCACATACTGTCTGCTGGTTCTCGGATATACCTGTGTAAATATTCCATACGGCACACTCTGTGGAGCTATGACACAGGACATAGATGAACGTGCAAAAATAAATACTTCTCGTTCAGTAGCTGCTATGATAGCAATTGGAGTGCTAAATATAATTACAGTACCACTTATCAGCAAATTTGGAAGCAGCAGTCCTAAAATCGGTTATCTGACTGTAGCCATAATCTATGGATGTATTTTTGCAGCGTGTCATTTCTTCTGCTTTGCCAAGACAAAGGAGGCAGTTGAGACACCTGAAAAAGAAAAAATATCTGTCAAGGTACAGATCAAGGCTGTGATGCAGAACAAACCGTACATTCTTGCCTTGATAGGTCAGATACTATTCGGATTCACATTGTATGGCAGAAATGCAGATGTATTATATTATTTTACATATGTTGAGGGTGATGCATCCTATTACACAACATATTCTATGTGTATTATCATTCCTTCGATAATTGGAGCTGCATGTTTCCAACCGGTATTTAAGAAACTTAACAACAAGGGAAGAACAGCATCGATATTTGCCCTTCTTACCGGTATTTCAATGCTTTTCATGTTCCTTTTCAATGTAAAAGAAGCACCGATCGTATTTTATGCTCTTTCTGGAGTTACGCAGTTTTTCTTTTCTGGATTTAACACTGCCATATATGCAATAATTCCTGATTGTGTAGAGTATGGAGAGTGGAAAACCGGACTTAGAAATGATGGATTTCAGTATGCGTTTATATCGCTTGGCAATAAAATAGGAATGGCGATAGGAACAGCACTTTTAGCAGGACTTCTTGGGAAGTATGGATATGTTGCCAATCAGCAGCAGAATTCACAGGTCCTTTCTATAATGAAGCATGCATTTACAACTATTCCGGGTACACTATGGATAGTAACAGCGATTGTATTGTTTTTCTACAGACTGAATAAAAAACGCTATAACGAGATTATGGAGGACTTAAAGAATGGTAAAAAAGGTTGATATAGCCGCACTTGGAGAACTTCTCATAGATTTTACAGAAGCAGGGGTTAGTAAATCAGGTATGAAACTGTTTGAGCAGAACCCGGGCGGAGCACCTGCAAATCTGCTTACAGTAGCAAGTCACTTTGGTTATAAAACTTCGTTCATAGGAAAGGTTGGCAAGGATATGCATGGAGAGTTTTTAAGACGGACTCTCCAAAAAGAAGGTATAGGAACGGATTCACTTATCGTGGATGATAGATTTTTTACAACACTTGCTTTTGTCGGTATAGACAAAAATGGAGAAAGAAACTTTTCATTTTCCAGAAAGCCTGGAGCTGATACACAGCTGTCAGCAGCAGATCTGGATAGAGAATTGCTGCAAAATTGCCGGATTTTTCATTTTGGCTCATTATCGCTTACCGATGAACCAGCCAAAACGGCCACACTTGAAGCAGTACAGATTGCCAGACGGGCAGGGTCACTCATATCATATGACCCAAATTACAGGGCAACACTCTGGGAGAACAAGGAATCAGCTGTAGAGACAATGAAATCGGTTATTCCTCTTGTTGATTTTATGAAGGTATCAGATGAGGAAAGCCTTCTTCTTACAAACACCTCGGATTACATGAGTGCGGCACAGAGTCTGCTCAACAATGGTCCAAAGCTTGTTGCAATCACGCTTGGCGAGGATGGTGTGCTTATTGCAACAGCCGATCAGAAGAGCGTTGTGCCAGGCTTTAAGATTGAAGCAATTGACACAACAGGTGCAGGTGATTCATTTTGGGGAGGCTTTTTAAGTAAATACCTTTCATATGGCAAAAGCCTCGAAGAGCTTGAATGGGAAGAAATATATGAATGCGCGGTTACAGGGAATGCTGTTGCGGCTCTTTGCGTACAAAAGAGAGGCGGCATACCTGCAATTCCCACTAAATTTGAGGTTGCATCGTTTTTGAATAGAAAATTGTAGTATAAAAGCTGCTGACGTTTTTGTATATGTTATTTGTAGTCAAGCCAGTTTGGTTTTGGAAGATTATTTTCAATAGCTTTTTTAATATCTGTATAGAAACGTATTTTTTTCTGCACGTGGTCATAGTCCGCGTGCAGTTCTTTTAATTTATCTTCAACAGATTTTTTCTGGCAATCTAACAGTGCTATCATGTCATCAATAGAATTATCCTCATCTGATTCAAAATTGAAGAAATCCCTAAGCTGGGATATAGACATTCCAGTACGCTTGAAACAGCATATGGACCTGAGTCTGTTTATATGCATTTCATAGTATATACGCTGGTTAGTGGATGACCGGCCGACATTTGTAAGTAGTCCTTCGTCCTCGTAGTACCTAAGAGTAGACACTGGAATATTGAACATTTCAGAAACTTCCCGTATGGTGTATACCTTATCTGTTTCCATAAAATTCTCCTTGATCAAATATATTAGTCACTTAAACTTCCCGGTAAATACAGCTTTACACGGTAATGTCGATTTGTTTTAGCATATTATATATGTTTTGTGTATTGCGTTCAAGTATACTTTAGGTGCTACAATGACATTAACATAAATCATTTGGTATAAATGGGAGGTAAATATGTATACAGCAAATGAAAAAAGATATGACACAATGAAGTACAACAGATGCGGAAATAGTGGCCTTAAGCTTCCGGTAGTATCGCTTGGATTCTGGCACAATTTCGGAGATTTTTCATCATATGACAATATGAAGCAGATGTGTTTTACTGCATTTGACAATGGTATAACACATTTTGATCTGGCAAACAATTACGGACCTGAGTATGGCAGCGCAGAAAAGCATCTTGGAATGATACTAAAAGAGAATTTTGGCGGATACAGAGATGAACTGCTTATAAGCACAAAGGCAGGATTTGATATGTGGAAAGGTCCATATGGTAATTGGGGAAGCCGCAAATATCTGATAGCAAGCCTTGACCAGAGTCTAAGACGTCTGGGATTAGACTATGTTGATATATTTTATCATCACAGGATGGATCCAGAGACTCCGCTTGAGGAAACTATGGGGGCACTTGACCAGATAGTAAGAAGTGGTAAGGCATTGTATGTGGGACTTTCAAATTATGACGGAGAGAATATGAAAAAAGCCTGCAGTATACTTGATGAGCTGAAATGTCCATATATCATTAACCAGAATTCTTACAATATATTTAACCGTACTATAGAGAATAATGGTTTGAAACAGGCTGCAAGAGAGTGCAAAAAGGGTATTATATCTTTCAGTCCTTTGGCACAGGGAATGCTTACAGACCGCTACATTAATGGAATTCCTGATGACAGCAGAATTATGACTGATGGAAGGTTTTTACATAAGGATCAGCTTGAAGCCCGTCTGGATCAGATCAGACGTTTGAATGAGCTTGCGGCTCAAAGAGGGGAGACTCTTGCGCAGATGGCACTCAAATGGGTGGTAAAGGATGATGACGTGACAAGTGTGCTTATCGGTGCATCAAAACCACAGCAGATACTCGAAAATCTTAAAGTCATGCAGGCTGCGGATTTTACGGAAGAAGAGCTTAAGCTTATTGATGAAATTTCACTTTAAAAAAATATAAAACATTAAAAAAGTATAAAGTTGTTGAATTACCATAGGTTTTGCAGTATATTACTCTTCGCTTTATTTAAGATGTACTCTCGGAATCTTCTTTAAACGAATAATTCTGGCTATATTTTCGATATACTGCTTCCATTTTCTCGTCGTACACACCGTGTACGCACTGCGAAAATGTCATTGTATATCAAAAATCTATCTCAGAATTCTTCATTTAGAAGATTTCGAGAGTACATTAAGGGCGAAAGGAGAATTTACATGACATTTTATCAGGAATTACAGCTTAGTTCGACCGGCTCAAAGCAGCTGATAAAGAACACAACAGACAAAAAGGAAAGAAGGCGGCATATACTTATATACAATTTTAAAGTATACCTTGTTATGGCATTTTGTGTTGCTGTTGTCACAATATACAGCAAACTTACAGGAAATGGCAACAGTGTTGCCGGGGTTACAGTGCTTCTTGCACTTTTAGTACTGCGCCAGGCTGATTTTGGAATAAGGACAAGCCATGGGCTTATATGTATAGCGGGGATTTTTGCGATACTTATGGCAGGTCCGAGGCTTTCGAATATGCTTCCACCGGCAGGAGCATTTGTTGTTAATTCTGTGTGCATAATGCTGCTTATGATTTTAGGATGCCATAATGTTATCATGTATAATCACTCTACATTTGTTCTTGGATACCTTCTTCTTTACGGATATGATGTCAGTGGAAAAGATTATATCTTAAGAATTGCCGGGCTTGCGGCAGGAATGATCATATGCATGGCTGTTTTCTATAAGAATCAGAAAAACCGTCCATATCGCAGAACATTTATGGATTTATTCCGTGAATTTGATATACATTCAGCGAGAAATATATGGTACATAAGGCTGACTGTCATTGTTTCAAGTGCTATGTTTATCGTTTCAGCGCTTGGACTTCCAAGGGCTATGTGGGCAGGAATTGCATGTATGTCAGTATGTCTGCCGTTTACAGAGGACTGCACAGGCCGTGCACAGGACAGGGGACTTTTTAATGTAGTAGGAGCTGCATTATTTATTGTGCTTTATCTGGTGCTGCCAGAATCAATGTACAGTCTGATCGGAATAATAGGCGGTATAGGAGTAGGATATTCGGCAGGATACAGATGGCAGACTGCGTTTAATACGTTTGGCGCCTTATCAATAGCTTCAGCATTATTCGGAATGCCAATGGCGGTAGCACTCAGAGTAGGGATAAATGTTATATCATCGGTATACACCTTAGTCTGTAATAAAATCATTGACGGGATACGTATCAGGAATTTTGCACATTAAAAATAGTGTTATTCTTTGTTAAATGTGATACAATCTAAATATCAATTAATAAATTAGATATAATAACGAGGTGCAGAGGTTATGAAAGAAAATATGGATGAATCTATGAAGGAAAATACACCGGTAACAGAACAGCAGACACCACCGGTTTATGGAGAACAGCAGATGCAGGGACAGCAGACACCACCGGTTTACGGAGAACCGCAGATGCAGGGACAGCAGACACCACCATTTTACGGGGAACCGCAGATGCAGGGACAGCAGACACCACCATTTTACGGAGAACCGCAGATGCAGGGACAGCAGACACCGCCATTTTATGGAGAACCGCAGATGCAGGGACAGCAGACACCACCATTTTATGGGAATCCACAGATGCAGTATCAGCAGGTGCCGCCAGTGTATCAGAATCAGTATGCACGAAAAGAAAAAGGCGATGAGATAGCACTTGGGATTGCATCTATGTGTCTTGGAATTGCGTCACTGCTGTTATTTTGTACATGTGTTAATGTCGCAATGGCTATAGCGAGTGTAATTCTTGGAATACTTCAGATCGTAAAAAATAAAAATAAAGTATTTTCAATAGTAGGTTTTGTGACATCAGGAATAGCGTTTATACTTACGATATTATTTGTGATCGGTATTATCGCATTTTCGTCAGAGGAAATGAACAATAATTCAACATACTACCATATGTATGATGATATTTATAATGAAATGTATGACGACTATGATTTTAATAGTTATGACGACATTTACTAAACAAAAACTTCCCATATTTGGGGAGTTTTTTTATATGATCATTCTTACAGTAAATAATTTGTCAGTAACATAAAACTGGCAGCTGCCATTTAGCTTTTCGACAGTCTGACGGATACTGTGTGTACCGAGTCCGTGTCCTTTTTGGTCTGTGACAGGCATGCCGTTTTCAATTCTGGGGCGCATGTCATATGGATTTTCCACACAGATTAAAAGTTTATCGTTTTTGCATTTCATTGAGAGATTGATAAATCGTTTATCAGGCTCAAGAGCTAATACAGCATTATATGCATTTTCGAGTGCATTTTGCAATATGGACGTCATGTCTATATCGGAAATTCCGAGTCTTTTGGGAACAGCTATTGAATGATTGAAAGCTATATGTTTTTCATTGAAAATATCAGCATTAGACATGAGTATTACATTTATGATATCATTTGTACAATATCTTTTATTGATAGTTTTTTCTGTTGTTTTTACGATTTCATGTATGTAATCTAAAGCTTTTGCTGATTCTTCATTTTCAATCAGTGTGGCAATATTAGTCAGAAAATGCCGCATATCATGCCGCAGCAGGGAAACATTTTTCTCATTCCTCTGCATATTTTCCATTTCCTTTTGAAGCTGTGCTTGTTTGATCTGCATCAGGTAATTTTGTGTGGATATATGCTGCTGACGTTCAGACTGGCGGCAGTAGACAACACAGAATATCAAAAAACAGATGCACATGAGAAATGGCACAAACTCGACTATGAGGTGGTTTCCCGTGTATAGAAGTTTAGTATACACAGTTGTGGCATAGTCAAAAATATAATAGAAAAATGGCATGATACATATTGGGATAAGCTCTGGATCGGGCTTTATAAATATGTCTGACATGGCAGGAGCAATGAATTTATGTACTACAAAATATGTAAGGAAGATGCCTGCAATATATGTTAAATCGACTATCCATGCGTCACATCCGAGTGATTCGGGAATGATCGATAGCCAGTTGCAGAGATGGCAGCATAAATAAGCAAAGGATCAGATAATATTTAAACAGTTGTATAGGTTTCAACGAAAAATGCTGCAAGGTGACGGACTATAAAATGTGAATCAGCCTTGACTAACTGACAAACAACGGCTTAATGACAGTTTCTGTCATTAAGCCGTATCAATTATCATAGAAGATCTAAATTGACATAAATCATTTAACTCTCACTGATATCCAGATTTTCACCTGTAAGTCCTATGTATGATCCCTCAGGAAGTCCACCTTCAGGATGTCCGATAAGCCATTTGT
>CAJLRL010000029.1 GCA_905209075.1 uncultured Lachnospiraceae bacterium
ATGTGTAGCTGTTCTCGTTATCATACCAAGAAACAACCTGTACCTCGTACAGATCATCAGAAACCTGGTTAACCATTGTCTGTGTAGCATCGAATAATGAACCATATCTCATTCCTACGATATCTGAAGATACGATCTCATCCTCGTTGTATCCGAATGACTCGTTAGCTGCTGCTTTCATAGCTGCATTGATATCCTCTTTTGTAACACCAGCTTTTTTAACAACTGCTGTAAGGATTGTTGTAGATCCTGTAGGTGTAGGAACACGCTGTGCAGATCCGATTAATTTTCCATTTAACTCTGGGATAACAAGACCGATAGCCTTTGCTGCTCCTGTTGAGTTAGGAACGATGTTAACTGCTGCTGCACGAGATCTTCTGAGATCACCTTTTCTCTGTGGTCCGTCAAGAGTCATCTGATCTCCTGTGTAAGCATGGATTGTTACCATGATACCAGACTGGATTGGTGCAAATTTGTTAAGTGCATCTGCCATTGGTGCTAAGCAGTTTGTTGTACAAGAAGCTGCTGAGATGATTGTATCAGAAGCTTTTAATGTCTCATGGTTTGTATTGTAAACGATTGTAGGAAGGTCATTTCCTGCTGGTGCAGAAATAACTACTTTACGAGCTCCAGCGTTGATATGAGCCTGAGCTTTCTCTTTTGATGTATAGAATCCAGAGCACTCTAATACAACGTCAACCTTTAACTCTCCCCATGGGCAATTGTTTGCATCTGGGAATGCGTAAATTTTGATTTCCTTACCACAAACTGTGATAGAATCATCGCTTGCAGAAACCTCATCTGCATGCTCGTATTTACCCTGTGATGAATCATACTTTAATAAGTGTGCTAACATTTTTGGGCTTGTTAAGTCGTTGATTGCTACTACTTCGTATCCCTCTGCTCCAAACATCTGTCTGAATGCAAGACGTCCGATACGACCAAATCCGTTGATTGCTACTCTTACTGCCATTTTAATTCCTCCTAGAATTGTAAAAAGTATTTTTAGGACTTGCGCCCTAAGCTGTATTTATTATACCTAATTATTTGAAAAGGTTCAAGTCTTTTTATTTGTGTTTGTTAAATTTTTCACTATATGTTTTTATATGTGTACAATTTTCAACATTCTTCACAAATTGTTATTGCACAATATAGCTTTTTCAGATAGACTTAACAGATATAAAGGCGTACCTTTGTCTTGATATTCTGTATTGTCGGAATATATAACATATTTTTATAATTTTCAAACTTTTAACGGCACTTGTTATATTTAATAATAATGTACTCTCGGAATCTTCTAAATGAAGAATTCTGAGATAGATTTTTGATATACAATGACATTTTCGCAGTGCGTACACGGTGTGTACGACGAGAAAATGGAAGCAGTATATCGGAAATATAGCCAGAATTATTCGTTTAAAGAAGATTCCGAGAGTACATCAATATGATTAAGGAGGACTTGTTATGTGGGACCAGCATATGCACTGTATTTTTTCCGGTGACAGTGAGGCTTTACCATCTGATATGATAAATTCTGCTATCACAAAAGGACTTGATGGTATCTGTTTTACAGATCACCTTGATTATGATTATAAAGAAGAACCAGGTCTTTTTGATCTGGATCTTGATGGCTATCGTGAAAAAATATCCGAATGTAAAGATAAATTTTTGCATTCGCACCCGGATTTTAAAATCCACTGGGGCATCGAGATCGGTCTTCAGCCACATATTACAGATAAAAATAATAATGTGACTTCAAAATATCCTTTTGATCTTGTAATAGGATCATCCCATGTAGTAAATGGAACTGATCCTTACTATCCAGATTTCTATAAAAACAGAAGTGAAGATGCGGCATACACGGAATATTTTGAATCTATCCTAGACAATCTTCATACAAATACTGATTTTGATGTATATGGTCATATAGACTATGTTGTCCGGTATGGTCCAAACAAGAATAAATTTTATTCTTATGATAAATATTCAGATGTGATCGATGAAATTTTAAGATCGATCATTGATAAGGGACGTGGCATAGAACTAAATACTGCCGGATTCAAATATGGACTTGGACACCCAAATCCAACAGAAGAAATTTTAAAGAGATACCATTCACTTGGGGGTGAAATAATCACTGTCGGTGCAGATGCACACAAGCCCGGGCACGTCGCATATGATTTTGACAAAGTTCCCGACATACTAAAAGATGCTGGCTTTAAATATTATACTGTTTTTGAAAACCGCATCCCACACTTTTTGAAAATAGACTGACATAGAACCAAACAAAATAGTTCTAAAATATTCTCACATAAATAATAGTTCTAAAATAAGTAAGGAGCTGCCCGATTCTTTTTCATAAATCAGACAGCCCCTAGACTATTGGTTCCGTAAGTTTCACTGTATAACCTCCTATTCATTTTTCTTTTGTACATTCAGGATTCATATCTTATAAACACTTTCGTCCGAACTTATATATTTAAATATCCTTTTACTCCTATGTACTGCTCTGGCTTGTATATCCAACTATGGATCTCTGCCTTTCATAAAATCACTCCTTCCGGTTACATTTATGTAAACTCTTTATGAAGAGATTTTATCTTTAAATTTTCTTCCTATAAGAATTGGTTCAACGTATTATCCTATTTGCTAATATATCTGTGCGATTACTGCTCTTCGGCTCGGCTTCCAGATTTCTAATTCCGTTCTATAATTCCTATAAGCTTTTATGTCATCTATAAACTCTGCATTGGAATCTACCTCTTTTCTTCTTTTTATTTTTATTTTCTATCTCCTTTTGATGGTTTAATAATACATCCATTTTACATATTTGTCAATATGTTTTTTGATAATTTTAAATTTATTTTTAAATTGTCTGACTTTTATATACTTTTTATGCTTTTTGTACTACTTAAACATTAGGTCAAATTTATACTGATTATTTGGGACAAAAAAACTCCGCACCCATTGGATGCGGAGTCTTACGTGACCGATATTATTTTACGAGCTCTTTAACTTTTGCAGCTTTACCTATACGATCTCTTAAGTAGTAAAGTTTTGCACGACGTACTTTACCATTGCGGACAACTTCAACCTTCTCTACGTTTGGAGAATGAAGTGGCCATGTCTTCTCAACACCTACACCGTTAGAAAGCTTTCTAACTGTGAATGTTGTACGGTTTGATCCGTTCTGTTTTTTAATAACTGTTCCCTCGAAAACCTGGATACGCTCACGGTTACCCTCTTTGATCTTTCCGTATACTTTAACAGTATCACCTACAGAAAACTCAGGTACCTCAGCTTTTAACTGCTCGTTCTCGATGCTCTTAATAATTTCACTTGCGTTCATTTTGTGACCTCCTATTTACTTTGACGTTCTTAATGCTACTACTATTTTCACAACAGAGGACCATCACTTTTATTCACAACATTGGTACTTTATCATAAATCTGTCCTAAAATCAAGATTTTTTTATTTTTCTACCGATATTTTTTTATTTTCCATCCAGACAATATCTGTCTTCGAAAAATATAGTCCGAGTTTTTTCTGCAATGCCATTGATGCTTCATTTCCGACGATCACCTGGCCATATGGGATCTGACCTTTTTCTATAGCCAGATTAAAGATATATGTTTCAAGTGCCATTGCAAGCTTTTTCCTCCTATATTCAGGATCTACCGACAGCATGCCAATGCTTCCCTCTTCATGCAGCCCGATAACACCTATAAGCCTTTCTATGTCAAATGCCCCATACACTGCACCATCCATAATTCTGTCATACAGATATCCATCACCGTCAAACCCCTTGTACAGCTTTGCTGCAGCCTCAAAATCATCTCTGCCGAGAAGTTTTATTGTATACCCGTCTTCTGTTATGCCTGTGTCTGTTTTATAAAGCCCCCTGGCCGGCATTTTTTCTCTGCGTGTCCACACAGCCTGCTTACACACGGCATTGTTATTGTAGCCGGCTTCTTCAAGCTGTTTTATATATTTTGTCTGATGAAGTATTATACATGCAGGTTTCATATTATCTTCTATATCAAAGGCAAATGCAATTGCCCCTTCTGGTTTTGTGTGAAATCCTATTCCTGTATTTATATCCCGAAGAAGATATTCATCATCTTCTCCATAAATTATTTCTGCACGGCCTCTGTTTATCAGTTCGATCATATCTATATGTAATAATTTGTTATTATCCAGCAAAAATTCTCTGCATTTGCTTAATTTCTGATATTCATCATACAGATCTGGTCTGCGCTGCCTGGTACGCATTATTGACTGTTCCAGCCTCCATGCATCGATCTGCTTTTGATTTCCGGACATAAGAACAGCCGGAACCTCCTTGCCATGCCATGAAAAAGGTCTTGAGTACTGCGGATATTCAAGCAATTTTCCATGAAAACTTTCAGTCTCCGCAGATATATCATTATGAAGTACCCCTGGAACAAGCCTTGATATAGCATCGATCATGACCATAGCAGCAAGCTCACCGCCGGTCAGCACATAATCCCCAATAGAAACATAATCTGTAACTGTTTCTTCTAAAACGCGCTCATCTATTCCCTCATAATGCCCGCAAAGAAATACAAGATCTTCATTTCCTGCAAAATCCATAGCCATATGCTGATCAAATCTCTTTCCCTGCGGAGTAACGTATATAACACGGCATTGGTGCTTTATTTTATCTGTAACGCTTTTTATCGCACCATATACAGGTTCTGCCTGCATAAGCATACCGGCGCCTCCACCATATGTATAATCGTCAACTTTGTTGTGCTTATTGTTTGCAAAATCTCTTATATTAACTGTGTCTAAAGATATAATATTTTGTTTTAAGGCTCTGCCAGTAATACTTTCAGAAAGCCCCTGCTCAATCATTTCAGGAAACAATGTCAAAACATGAAAATTCATATAGTAAATCCCTAATCCTTTACAATCAAATCATCTTTCCGCTGTATATTTTCTCTTTATCTAAGACCTGCGAGCAGATGAACCTGCATAGTTCCACCCTCTATATCCACATTCTTTATACATTCATGTATAGCCGGAACAAGCAGGTCTTCCACGTTATCCTTTTTAATAATGTACACATCATTTGCGCCGGTCTGAAGTACATCATCTATAATGCCAAGATTCTCTCCCTCGTCCGATACAACCTTAAGTCCTATAAGGTCAGCAATAAAGTATTCGCCTTCCTCAAGAGGTACTGCGTTTTCCCTTGTTACAAAAAGTGGAGCTTTTTTATATTTTTCTACATCATTTATATTATCAATTCCCTTGAATTTAAGAATCACCATGTTTTTGAAAAATTTTACCGATTCTATTTCAAGATCCCTGTGTTCTTTTCCGTTATCCAATATTACATTTTTAAGTTTTTTAAATCTCGATACATCATCTGTTGTAGGAAATACCTTAACTTCCCCACGGATTCCATGTGTGCTTGTTATAACACCAACCTGAAGTAAATCTTCCATGTGTCTCTCCTAATTTTTATTTGTATAACAAAATAGGCATCTCACAATGAGATGCCCAAGTGTTACTGTACTATCTCAACAATAACCTTTTTGTCTTCTTTAGAGGCTGCGGCCTTGACAACAGAACGGATTGCTTTTGCTATACGTCCCTGTTTGCCGATCACTTTGCCCATGTCAGACTGTGCAACACGTAATTCCAAAACAATTGCTTTCTCGTTTTCGGTCTCAGTTACATTAACCTCATCCGGATAATCAACTAAAGATTTTGCAATTACTTCAACTAATTCTTTCATTACGCCACCTCTTTATCCTATTTCTCGATACCAGCACTCTTGAAGATTCTAGCTACTGTCTCAGTTGGCTGTGCGCCGTTTGATAACCATTTCTTAGCTAATTCCTCATTTACATGATACTCGCTAGGATCCTTAGTTGGATCGTATGTTCCGATCTCTTCGATACATCTTCCATCTCTAGGTGATCTGGAATCTGCAACTACGATTCTATAGAAAGGAGCTTTCTTCTGTCCCATTCTTCTTAATCTGATCTTTACTGCCATTGTCGTTTCACCTCCTCATAGGTTTTCTAAATTTATATCAAAAGTAATATTACTTTTGTTAACTGATAATTCTAAAATGGAAGTCCTTTAAACATTCCACCAAGTCCACCGCCACGGCGTCCTTTTTTTCCGCCCATCATACCGGGCATCTGTTTCATAAGCTTCTTCGTCTGCTCAAACTGTTTGACAAGCTTGTTGACTTCTGCCATATCAACACCCGCACCTCTTGCTATTCTCGCTTTGCGGCTTGGATTTAACAGTTTTGGATTACGTCTTTCTTCCGGTGTCATGGAATAGATCATCGCCTCCGTGCGTGCCATTCCTTTTTCAGCCTGATCCGTATCAATATCCGGCATTTTTCCATTTCCAAGTCCCATTCCCGGCATCATTCCCATGATGCTTGAAAGACCACCCATCTTTTTCATCTGGCTCATTGATTCGAGATACATCTCAAAATCAAACTCATTCTTTCGCATTTTCTGCTCAAGTCTTTTAGCCTGTTCCTCATCAATGTTCTCCTGTGCCTTTTCAATCATCGAAAGCACATCTCCCATTCCGAGGATTCTTGAAGCCATTCTATCCGGATAGAACTGTTCGAGATCCGAAAGCTTCTCTCCCATTCCTGCATAAAGAATAGGTTTTCCTGTGACAGCTCTTATAGAAAGTGCTGCACCACCTCTTGTGTCACCATCAAGCTTTGTGATGATAACCCCATCGATTCCTATCTTTTCATCAAATGTTCCTGCAACATTTACAGCATCCTGACCTGTCATGGCATCAACCACAAGCAGTGTCTGATATACATCTGTTGCTTCTTTTATTTCAATAAGCTCTGCCATCATGTCCTCATCTATATGAAGACGTCCTGCAGTATCGATGATCACAACATTAAAATCATTTTTTCTGGCATGTTCTATTGCAGCTTTCGCTATATCGGAAGGCTTATTTTTATCTCCCATAGAGAAAACCTCAACACCCTGCTTTTCTCCGTTTATCTTTAACTGTTCTATAGCAGCCGGGCGATACACATCACATGCAACAAGCAATGATTTCTTGCCTTTTGACTTAAGCTTTCCTGCAATCTTTGCTGTCGTGGTCGTCTTACCTGCACCCTGCAGACCAACCATCATTATAACAGTAAGCTCCTTGCCGGGTCTGAATGCAATTTCTGTCGTTTCTGACCCCATAAGCTTGATCATTTCCTCGTTTACGATCTTTATCACCATCTGTCCCGGATTAAGACCATTCATCACATCCGCTCCGATTGCTCTTTCCTGAACACTCTTCGTAAACTGTTTTACAACACGGAAATTAACATCTGCCTCAAGAAGAGCCATTTTAACTTCCTTAAGTGCAGTCTTAACATCATCCTCGGTAAGTTTTCCCTTACTCCGGAGATTTTTAAAAACGTTCTGCAGTTTTTCTGATAAACTGTCAAATGCCATATTACAGCTCCTCTAGTATCTGATTCGAAATAAGTTTTATTTCTGTCATTGTCTGTTCATTCTGGGATTTTTCAAAATTTGATGTAAGCTCATGTATTTTCTTAATGTCATCACGTATTGATACAAACTTTTTTACAAGGTGGAGTTTTTTTTCATATGCTTCCAGCTTGTTATTACACCGCTTTATCATATCCGCAACTCCCTGCCTTGAAATTCCTTCCTCCGAAGCAATTTCACCAAGTGAGAGATCATTAAACACGAAATCTTCATATATCTGGCGCTGATGCTCATTTAAGAGTTCGCCATAAAAATCATATAAATATGTCTGCTCTAGTTTTTCTTCCATATCAAGTCTTTCCCAGTGGAATAAATATCATATATTTACGAACCTATAGGATAATACCATAGCTGACATATGGTGTCAAGTATTTTTACTTGACATTTTGTATTTTCTTTTTAAATCATTGTTCTTACAACTTTTGGTTTGTATCCCTTTTTCTGAAGTGCATCAAGAATCTGTTTCTTATGTGCCGTTCCGAAACATTCAAGTGTTATGCGCAGTTCTACCGCAGCACTTCTGTTTGTTGTAACAAACTGGTTATGCTCAAGCTTTATTACGTTGCCCTGTACATCTGCAAGCGTCTGCGAAACTTTTGCAAGCTCACCCGGCTTATCAGGTAAAAGAACAGATACAGTAAATATCCTGTCCCTGAAAATAAGTCCCTGCTGCACAACAGATGACATTGTTATGACATCCATATTTCCACCGCTTAATATAGATACAACCCGTTTATCTTTTACATTAAGATGTTTTAATGCCGCAACAGTCAGAAGGCCTGAATTTTCTACTATCATTTTGTGATTTTCTACCATATCAAGGAACGCAACGATCAATTCGTCATCTTCGACTGTAATTATATCATCAAGATTTTTCTGTATATATGGGAAAATATTTGAACCCGGTGTCTTTACCGCTGTACCATCCGCAATCGTATTTACAGTAGGCAGTGTTGTAACTTTGCCATTTTTAAATGACTCCTGCATACAGTTTGCGCCTGCCGGCTCAACTCCTATAACCTTTATCTTTGGGTTCAGAAGCTTTGCAAGAGTCGATACACCTGTTGCAAGTCCGCCCCCTCCAATTGGAACAAGTATATACTCAACAAGCGGAAGCTCTTTGAATATTTCCATCGCAATCGTTCCCTGTCCTGTTGCAACAGCCAGATCATCAAACGGATGGATAAATGTATATCCTTCTTTTTCCGCAAGTTCATATGCTTTTGCGCATGCTTCATCATATACATCCCCATATAAAACAACCTCTGCGCCATAACTTTTTGTGCGGTTTACTTTTATAAGAGGTGTTGTTGTCGGCATTACGATAACAGCCTTACAGCCATAACATTTTGCTGCATAAGCCACACCCTGTGCATGATTGCCTGCGGATGCTGTTATAAGTCCCTTTGCTCTTTCCTCATCTGTAAGTGTACTGATCTTATAGTATGCACCTCTTACTTTGTATGCACCCGTAAACTGCATATTTTCTGGTTTTAAGTATACTTTGTTCCCTGTCTGTTCACTTAAGAAGTCACTGTATACAAGTTTTGTCTCAAGTGTGACTTCTTTAACCTTTTCACTTGCCTCTTCAAATTTGTCCAATGTCAGCATATCATTTTCTCCTATTTTTGATTTATTCCTGTACGTCATCTTTTTTCACATCGAAAAGTGCATTTACGAATTCATCTGAATCAAATTTCTGCAGATCATCAATCGTTTCACCTACACCTATATATTTAACAGGTACAGAAAGCTCAGACTGTATAGCTACTGCGATCCCGCCTTTTGCTGTTCCATCCATTTTTGTAAGAACGATTCCTGAAATCTTTGCTACATCAGAAAATTCCTTTGCCTGGACAAGCGCATTCTGACCTGTTGTAGCGTCTAAAACTACAAGCGTTTCCCTATAAGCATCGGGATACTCATTCTCAAGTATTTTATTTATTTTACCAAGCTCATTCATCAGATTCTTTTTATTGTGGAGTCTTCCCGCAGTGTCCACAAGAAGTACATCTGCATTTCTGGCTTTCGCTGCCTGTGTTGCATCATAAACAACAGAACCCGGATCTGCCCCCTCTGCTGCACCTATCATATCAACACCTGCACGGTTTGCCCATTCTTTCAGCTGATCTCCAGCCGCTGCCCTGAATGTATCGGCTCCTGCAATAACAACACGTTTGCCCTGGGCTTTTAATTTTCCGGCAAGTTTTCCTACTGTGGTAGTTTTTCCAACACCATTTACACCTATAACAAGCACTACCGATTTTTCGTTTTCAAATCTATATGCGGTTTCCTCAACCTTCATCTGGTCTTTTATGCTCTCGATCAAAAGCTGCTTGCAGTCTGCCGGCTCTTTTATGTGCTGCTCTTTCACTTTTTTCTGTAAATCTTCGATGATATTTTCAGTCGCCCTTACTCCAAGATCCCCCATTATGAGGATTTCTTCAAGTTCTTCATAGAAATCATCATCAATATGTGAAAATCCACTAAAAAGTGAATCTATCCCGGAAACAATATTATCACGAGTCTTTGTAAGACCTGAAACAAGCCTTTTAAAAAATCCCGGTTTCTTTTCCTTTTCTTCCATTTGCCTGTGTCCTCCTGTCATTTTGGCTGTTTATACGCAGTTATCTGTCATTTCAGCTGTAAAATATTGCATTTTATACTGTACTTTGTATTATTCACTCAGATCGTTCTCGATAAGGTTTACGGAAACAAGTGTTGAAACACCCTTTTCCTGCATCGTTATACCATACAGCCTGTCTGCCTCTGCCATTGTACCTCGCCTATGTGTTATTACTATGAACTGTGTGTTTTTCGTAAGCTTGTTTAAATAACCTGCGAATCGCGATACATTCGAATCATCCAGTGCTGCCTCTATCTCATCCAGCAGACAAAACGGTGATGGCTTAAGCGCCTGTATGGCAAACAAAAGCGCAATTGCCGTAAGGGCTTTTTCCCCACCTGATAACTGCATCATATTCTGTAGTTTCTTTCCAGGTGGCTGTGCAATGATCCTTATTCCACATTCAAGAATATCCTCATCCTCCACAAGTTCAAGAGTTCCATGTCCTCCTCCGAACAGCTGCTTAAATGATTTATCAAATTCTCTCTGTATCTCGGCAAATTTTTCTGTAAACTGCCTGCGCATTCCCGTATCAAGTTCGTCTATTATACCGACAAGGGTTTTTTCGGCCTCGATAAGATCATCATGCTGCCCTTTTAAAAATTCATATCGTTTTGATACTTCTTTGTATTCCTCTATGGAATTGACATTTACATCGCCAAGCCTTCTGATATCATCCTTTATCTGCGCTATTAATTTCTTTAATGCGCCTAAATCATCATATGCATCATTTCTTAATTCCGCAGCTGCATGTGGCGTGAGCTCATACTCCTCCCACATATAATTTGTCTGGTATTCATCAGCTTCCCTTAATTTTTCTTTCTGGTTATTAAGCCTGAAAATCTCTTTATCAAGTTCCGCCTGATGTTTAGATACTTCCTCCTGCTTTGTAAAAAATCCTTTGTATTCGGCAGACATCTGTTCTTTTTTTTCTAAGCATTCCTTGAGCTTTCCATCAAGTTCTGCATTGCTGCTTTCGGATGCATTTAATGTCTTTCTTATCTCTTCGATATCATTTTGTTTTTTACTTATATCTTCTTTTGCCAGTGATGCATTTGCTATGATTTCATCTCTTTCGGCATCAAATTTTTCAATTTCTGAATTGATACGCTCTATATTTTCGGTTACAAATTCAAGAGTTTTTGAAATGTCTGCACTTTCAAGCGATATTGCTGCCACCTTGTCGGAAGCTTCCTGTTCTGATCTATTGTTTTGTTCGAGAACCTCACTGTACTTTTTGCCTGCTTCTTCAAGTTCTGCCTCACGCTGTTTTGATCGTTCTAAAAGCTCTGCTGTCTGCTTTTTTCCCTGATTTATCTCAGAAAGCTGTATTTCTATTTCTTCATTTTCTTTTCTCAGCCCGTCATATGCCGATTCGCTCTCACGTCTTTGCTGATCTGCTCTTTCTACATTTAATCTGGCAGTATTCTGCTCAATGTATTTTTTTTGGAGTTTTTCTCTTATTTCTGCAAGCTCGTCACTTCCAAGAGCAATAGCTGTTGCTATTTCATCTTTTCTGTTTCGCAGTTCTTCTAGCTGCGACTTTGTATCCGCCACAATCTTTTCGAGTTCTTCAATTTCTCTGTTACGTGCCAGCAGATTTGATGAATTTCTGAATGCTCCACCTGTCATCGATCCACCCGGAGCCAGATATTCCCCTTCAACAGTCACAATATGCAGTGAATAGTGGTTTTTCTTTGCAAGTGCGATAGCATTGTCAATAGTATCAACAACAATAACCCTGCCCAGCAGATATGCAACCACCTCGTCATATTTTGGCTCACATTTCACAAGACGGTTTGCAATCCCAAGCACACCTTTTTCCCCAAGTGCAGCCTCATTTTTGGGATTCCGGTTTGCCTTTACACTTGTAAGCGGCAAAAATGTAGCACGACCGAAATGATTCCGTTTAAGGTAGCTTATCATCTTTTTGGCGGTAGCTTCGTCTTCTGTAACGATATTTTGAATATTTCCGCTTAAAGCAGTCTCTATGGCAGTCTCATATTTTTTATCAACCTGGATAAGATCAGACACAACTCCAAGTATTCCCGGATTGCCAGCCTTCTGCTCCATTATCTTTCTTATACTGTTTCCATATCCATCATATCTTTCTGCGATATTTTTCAAAGATTCAAGCTTTGACTCAGCCTTATGGAACTTAGCCTGCGCATCCTCGATAAGCCTTGAGGTTTCTTTTGATTTATAGCGCCAGTCCTTATCAGCTTTGGACAGCTTTTCTTCTTCTTTTCTGATGTCTTCTATCTCAGACGTAACACAGTCATACTGTTCTTTTGTGCTGCTTAAGATTTCATCAAGACTGCTTTCTTTTGTCTTTCTGTCCAAAAGTCTTTTGGTCAGTTCCGCTTTTCTTATGTTGACCTGCTCAAGCATTGTGTCAAAACGCTGCTGCTTTGACTGTATCGACGCTCTCTCCTGTAACAGGTTGATAAGTTCATTCTGTTCCTTTTCAATGCCTGCATTACATTCCGATATCTTTTTCTGAAGATTTTCGTAGTATTCCCTCGCCTGCTTTTCTTTTTCCTTTATATCAGAAAGCTGTTCATCGAGCCCTGCCTTACGATCATCATATTTTTTGCGGTTCTCAAGCCTCTCGTGCTTTTCTTTTTCAATAGAATCCAGACGATTCTGCAAATGCTCATCTGTCGTCTGTGCAGTGTGGATCTGTTCCTTTAAAATCTGGATCTGACTTTCAAGCTTTTGTTTTGCTGATGACGAGTTGTTTATCGATTCTCTTATAGATTCGATCTGCAGATCCATGGCATTCATATCATTTCCAAGCTTTTCATACTCGTTTTTTATTTTTTCATATGATGCATTTGCTTCTTTTAACTGTTCATCAGCTATACGATATTTTTCTTCGACTTCTTTTTGCTGCACACCGATTCTTTCTGATTCAAGAAGAAACATATTCACATCATACTGTTTTAATTCTTCTCTCTTTTTCAGATATGTATGTGCTTTTTCTGATTGTCTCTGCAGGGGACCTACCTGACGCTCCAGCTCCGCTAATATATCATTTACACGTACAAGATTGTCTCTTTCACTTTCCAGCTTTTTCTGGGCTGTATTTTTACGTTTTTTGAATTTAACGATTCCTGCCGCCTCATCAAAAAGTTCACGTCTTTCCTCTGGTTTTCCACTTAATATGCGGTCTATCTGTCCCTGACCAATGATGGAATATCCTTCTTTACCAATTCCTGTATCATAAAAAAGTTCTGAAACCTCTTTGAGTCTGCAAGGATTTCCGTTTATAAGATACTCACTTTCTCCTGACCGGTACACCCTTCTGGCAACCGTAACTTCCTCAAAATCTACCGGAAGCTTATGATCCGAATTGTCGAGTGTTATAGCTACATAAGCATAACTGAGAGGTTTACGGTTTTCTGTTCCCGCAAAGATCACATCCTGCATCGATGCACCTCGCAGCTGCTTTGCACTCTGTTCTCCAAGCACCCATCTGACGGCATCCGCAACATTACTTTTTCCACTTCCATTAGGACCTACTATACCGGTTATCCCGTTATGGAAATCAAATACTATTTTATTTGCGAATGATTTAAATCCATGTACTTCCAAACTCTTAAGATACATCAAATTACTCCTTATCCTTCAGCACAAGAAGTGCCTGATATGCCGCCTGCTGTTCGGCAGCCTTTTTTGTATGTCCAGTCCCTGAGCTTATCTTTTTCCCATCTATATGAACGTCAACCGTAAAATTCTTGTCATGATCCGGTCCTGATTCATTCACGAGTTCATATGAAAGACTCTCATGTTTTCCCTGGACAACTTCCTGCAGAATAGTCTTGCTATCATAAAAGAGCTGTTTGTTTTCTATATCTGTCATTATGAACCTAAGTACAAACTCTTTTGCATTAGTAAAACCACCATCAAGATAGATTGCTCCTATAACTGCCTCTAATGCGTCTGAAAGTATTGATTTTCGTTTTCTTCCACCTGTATGATCCTCACCTTTTCCAAGATAAAGGTATTTACCAAGTTCTAATGGTTCCGTGCAAAGTGCCAGTGTAGGTTCACATACTATGCTTGCACGAAGCTTTGTAAGCTCGCCTTCCGGCTTATCCGGATAATTTATATATAAAAATTCACTTGAGACTATCTCAAGTACTGCATCACCTAGAAATTCAAGTCTCTCATTATCTGAATGTTTTTTCATATGTTTTTCATTTGCATATGAACTGTGTGTCAAAGCCTGTCTTATCAGATTTAAATTATTAAACTGATATCCGATTCTTTTTTGAAATTCTGCTAAGTCTGACATTCTATACTCCTTGTATCTTTTATATTAAGTAAAAGCCCTTATAAAAAGGGCTTTTACCGGATTTCTGCCTTTTATGCATTGAGTGCGTTTTTGATCTGCTCCACAGCATCTGCGACTGTCACGATCTTTTCTGCTTCTTCGTTTGGAATTTCGATATCAAATTCCTCCTCAAGTCCCATAATGATCTGGAATACATCAAGTGAATCTGCTCCAAGATCATCAATGAATGTAGATTCCATAGTTACCTCGTTCTCGTCTACGTTAAGAACCTCAACAATAATTTTTCTAAGCTTTTCAAATTCCATGATAATTACCTCTCTGTCCTAGTTTAATTTTCTTTATTTGTATCAGGAGCTTTTGTTATATTTTCTCTGATTTTGTTATTTATTTCTTTTTCTTTAAATGTAACACACTGGAATATCGAATTTGTGATTTCTTTTGCCTTCGAACTTCCATGTGTCTTTACCACAAGCCCATTTAATCCAAGCAATGGTGCTCCGCCATATTCAGTGGCATCAAAAGCTTTTATCGTCTTTTTAAGAGCAGGAAGTGCAAGCGCTGCACCTATTTTGCTTTTTAATGTGCTCATAAGACCTTTTTTTATTACACCTATAAGTGTTGAACTCAAGCCCTCATACAGCTTTAATATGACATTTCCGACAAACGCTTCGCAGACTATAACATCCGCATCACCTTTTGGAATATCTCTCGCCTCGATGCTTCCGACAAAATTAATATCATCGCATTCTTTAAGAAGCGGTATAGTCTCTTTTACAAGAGCATTTCCTTTTTCTTCTTCTGCACCGATATTTACTATTGCTACTTTTGGATTTTTTCTTCCTACAACATGCTCCATATAAATAGAACCCATCTTTGCAAACTGGACAAGGTGCTCTGCCCTTGCATCAACGTTTGCCCCACAGTCTATGAGAAGCGATATTCCTTTTTCTGTCGGAATAAGAGGGGCAAGCGGCGGTCTCTGGATTCCTTTTATTCTTCCTACTATCACCTGTCCGCCTACTAAAACTGCTCCTGAGCTTCCGGCAGATACAAAAGCATCTGCTTCCTTTTGTTTTACCATATTCATTCCGACAACAATTGATGACTGGCGTTTTCTCCTTATTGCTATAACAGGTGGCTCTGCCATCTCTATAACCTCCGGTGCATCAATAAGCTCTATCTGTTCTGACGGATATGTATACTTTTCAAGTTCTGCCTGTACACTGTCTTTTTGTCCAACAAGAAATACTTTTATATCGTCTCTAGCCTTAACCGCATCTACTGCACCTTTTACGACTTCTGCCGGGGCATTGTCACCGCCCATCGCATCAAGTGCAATTTTTGTAATTGTCTGCATTGGTACTCCTCCTATATCTATATGAAAATATACTATAAGTTCACATATAAATCAAGTTTATGACATAAAAAGAGGATAAGCAGCTGCTTATCCTCCTGTTTTACATATTCACTACTATTAGTCCTGAGCGATGATCTCTTTTTTATTATATGATCCGCAGTTCTTGCAAACTCTGTGTGGCATCATAAGCTCTCCACATTTGCTGCATTTTACTAAAGTAGGAGCAGACATTTTCCAGTTTGCTCTTCTCTTATCTCTTCTTCCCTTAGAAGATTTATTCTTTGGACAAATTGACATTTGTTTACACCTCCTTAAACTTGTTAAATATATCCTGGAATGCTGCCATTCTTGGATCCGGTACAAAACTATCGCAATTGCAGGTGCCCTTATTCAAGTTCATCCCGCAGACTTTACAAATGCCCTTGCAATCGTCTTTGCACAGAACTCTCATTGGCCAGTTCACCAGAATTTCGGAATAGACAAGTTTGTCTATATCCAGTTCAAATCCAATCAGGTAGTCAGTTTCCTCCATCTCTCCATCCACAAGTCCGCCGTCTGTAATATCAAGCTTTTTGTCTATGTCGAGATGTATTTTTGTTGGAACTTCTTCCAAACATCTGTCACACGGTATCGAAACCTCTATATCAGCACTTCCGGTAATAAGCACACATGCGTTTTCCTGATTTGCTATATGAAGTGATATCGGGGACTTTTTCAGAATAGGAAAATCTCCTAATCTCGAAGAAAAAGATTCAAATCCTAATACAGCAGTTAAATCTGTTTCTTTATTAATAGATTTTACAATGGTTGATATATCAATCATCACAGTATTCTCCTATCCACACCTTGAAAATTATACATATGAGTGTGGTATTTGTCAACATTTATTTTGTCTTTATCCACATTTTTTTCACATTTATGATTAACCGACAAGTTTTACTGTCTCGCGGCAGATTGCAAGTTCTTCATTTGTAGGGATTACACATACTTTAACTTTAGAATCAGCTGTTGAGATAAGTGTTTCTATTCCATGTGCCTTGTCGTTGCGTACGTGGTCGATCTTTATTCCAAGATATCCCAGATATGCCATGATCTTTTCTCTTACGAATGAAGTATTTTCTCCAATTCCTGCTGTGAATGCTATTGCATCAACACCATTCATGGCTGCAACATATGCTCCTATGTATTTTGCAACTCTGTAGCTGAATACTTCTACTGCCTCTATCGCACGCTCGTTTCCTTCATTGTAAGCTGCCTCAAGATCACGGAAATCACTTGACACACCTGACATTCCTGCCACACCTGATTTTTTGTTGAGTACATTCATTACGCCTTCGATATCAAGATTTTCTTTCTTTGCGATAAATTCCATGATCGAAGGATCAATATCACCACAGCGTGTTCCCATAACAAGACCCTCAAGTGGAGTAAGTCCCATAGATGTATCTACACATTTGCCGTTTACTACAGCACTTACTGAAGCACCATTTCCAAGATGAGCTACGATGATCTTTGAATCATTTAAATCCATTCCAAGGTAATTTGCTGCTTCTTTTGATACAAAGCTGTGGCTTGTTCCGTGGAATCCGTATCTTCTTACTTTGTATTTGTCATAGTACTCATATGGAAGTCCATAGAGGTATGCTTTTGCAGGCATTGTCTGGTGGAATGCTGTATCAAATACACCTACCATAGGTACGTCTGGCATAAGTGCCTGGCATGCTCTGATTCCGATGATATTTGCAGGGTTGTGAAGCGGTGCAAGATCATTGCACTCTTCTACCTGTGCTATAACTTCCTCTGTGATAACTACTGAGTCAGAGAATTTTTCTCCTCCGTGCACTACACGATGTCCTACAGCATCGATCTGTGAAAGTGACTCCAATGCACCTGTCTTTGGATTTACGAGTGCATCAAGCACCATCTGGATTGCCTCTTTATGTGTAGGCATTGGTGCCTCAGTTATTTCTTTGTCAAGACCCTCTTTCTGATATACGAGTCTTCCATCGATCCCGATCCTCTCGCAAAGACCTTTTGCAAGGACTTCCTCTGAGTCTGAATTGATAAGCTGGTACTTAAGAGATGAACTACCACAATTAATTACTAAAACGTTCATTTTTGTTTCCTCCAAAATTAATTACATTTACAATCTGCGTGTCAAAATATACCGCAGACTGCTTTACATACTTATATTCATTATACCCCTTTTTTTTTAGCATACAAGTCTTAAATATGATACAATTAGCATAGCGTATCTGCATCATGTGCAAATGCGCACAGATATCAGCCCAGACGTATCACATACGTAAGCAAAGGAGATTTATTTTGAAAGTATCATCTGTTATCACTGAATACAACCCATTCCACAATGGACATAAATATCAGCTAAATAAGGTTTCAGAAGAAACAGGCTGCGATTATAAAGTCATCATAATGAGCGGCAATTTTGTCCAGCGCGGACAGCCTGCCATAATGGACAAATACACACGGACAAAAATGGCATTATCATGTGGTGCCGATCTTGTTCTCGAACTTCCTGTTTCTTTTGCATCATCATCTGCCGAATTTTTTGCAAAAGGTGCCATCTCTATCCTTGACAGCTGTTCTGTTATCGATACTCTTTGTTATGGTGTTGAAAACAATGAGCACGGACTTATCAAGGAAATCGCTTCCGTTCTTCATGATGAACCCCAGCTTTTTTCTGATATTCTCAAAAAATATATGAAATCAGGCATGAGTTATCCTGCTGCCCGCACAAAATCACTTCTGCATGTTTTACGTGGATATGACACTGTATGTGAATCTGCAGTTTCAGAAATCATTTCTTCTCCAAACAATATCCTTGCGGTCGAATACGAAAAAGCACTGCTTGATACTAAGATCACAGGGTTTCCGATTAAACGCATAGGAAGCGGCTATCACGATACTGACCATATGAAAAGCTTTCCTTCTGCAACTGCAATCCGTAATCTTTTATCCTCGTCCGGTGCAAGGCTTACGGAAAATATGATCCCGGAAGAATGTTCTGCTATAATAGACGAATATACAAAAGATCATTCATTTGTTTTCGAAAATGATATCAGTGAGCTTTTATACTATAAGCTTCTTTCTTTAAAGAATGAAGGCTACAGAAATTTCAGTGACTGCAATGAGGAGTTATCCCGAAAGATCAGTAAAAACCTTTATAAATATAAAAATTTTACCCAATTCTGCGAACTGATCAAAAGTAAAAATTACACATATTCAAGAATTTCAAGGGTCTTGATCCATATCATGCTTGACATAAAAGATGATGATCTGCTGCAAAATCCATATATCCGTATCCTTGGATTCAAAAAGAGTGCTGCCCCACTTCTTCATGCTATAAAAAAAGAAGCATCAGCTCCAATAATAACAAAGGTAGCTGATGCTCCGTATGAACTTATCTCAAATGATATATTTGCCGCAGATATTTACAACAGGCTTTGCAAAAATGATGCAACTAATGAATTTACCCACGGTCCGGTGATCATGTGATCGCCGGACATTAAATTTCCATGATAATCTCTCTCGCAAGATCTTCACTTATCGGTTTTGCATATACTCCTGGTGCGAATTCAACGATATCTCCGATTCCTTTCTGGATAACGAACCTGAGTTTTCCGTCACGTACTTTTTTGTCAGTGTATAGCTTCTTTACAAGGGCTTCCCGATCTATATAATCAGGTATCTTTGTAGGAAGTCCTGCTCTTTCGTACAGTTCTGTAACCCTTTTTACTTCCTCATCTGACATATATCCTAAGGTTGATGACAGCTGTGCCTGTGCGATCATACCGATGCTCAATGCTTCTCCATGAAGAAGTTTGTAATCACTAACTGTCTCTATAGCCCTTCCAACAGTGTGTCCGAGATTTAATATTTCTCTTAAACCGCTCTCTCTTTCGTCTTTCATGACAACGTTATATTTTATTCTGCAGTTATTTTCTGCTATGTACTCACAGGCAAACTTCTGGAATGAGAATATGTCATCAAGATTTTCCTCTATAAACTTAAACATATCACGGCTTGCCATACATGCGTGTTTGATCGTTTCTGCCATACCACTTGACATCTGTCTTTTAGGAAGTGTCTTCCATGCAGCAATATCAATATAAACCTTTGCCGGCTGATTAAAAAGTCCGATAAGGTTCGTAGCTACCGGTGTATCTACCGCAGTCTTTCCTCCTACAGATGCATCTGCCGCCGCAAGAAGTGTCGTAGCATAATTTATAAATGGAATACCTCGTGCATATGTTCCCGCAATAAATCCGGCAAGATCTGTAACTACTCCGCCTCCTACAGCGATAATACAGCAGTCACGCCTGAAATGCTTTTCTATCATAGCGTCTTCGATCTTTGCCTTTGTCTCGCGTGTTTTACTCTTTTCGCCAGCTGGAAACACAAACAGATCAACCGCATATCCTGCTCTTTTTATTTTCTCGCAAAGCGGGAGTGCATATCCATCTTTTACATTTGTGTCTGTGATCACAGCAAACTTTCTGATGTTTCCAACAAGCCCTGCGTCTATATCACTAACAAGCTTCGACGATAAATCATATCCTATCTCTATATCGTATGTATCATCCACCACTCTTTTCAGTTCTACGTTAAATGTGCTCATCCTGTTCTCCTATTCCTTTTTATTCGATTCCAACCGCCTGTTTTGCCAGTCTGTCCGCCTCTTCGTTTCCCTCTACTCCTGAATGTCCTTTTACTTTTACAAAACGGATATCTATCCTGTCCTTAACGGACTGAATAAAATCATAATAGCCTATAGTTCCCGCCTTGTTGCGTTTCCACCCGCCAGTGGCCCACATTTCTATTCCCATGTAATCATAATATACCGACAGTTTTTCTATGCCGAGTTCCAAAGCCTTTTCTATTGCTGCACGGCTGCCAAGTATCTCTCCTGCAACATTACGCATGGCTGCCATTTCAGGATCACATCCATTACCCTGTAGAACTATTTTTTCTGTTCCCGTAAAAAGATATCCACCATAGCCATATGTTGCTGTTGCTTTATTAAACGAACCATCTACGAATGCATATGCCCCTGCATCATTCTTTTCTGACGGTTCTCCTTTAGAAGGATCTGTATCCCCGAAATATTCTTTTGCTTCTCCTAATGTTTTAAAGCTCTTATAAACAGCTCCCGGGAACTTATCTACCATAGCTTTACATTCATCCCATGTTTTATAGATTCCCGGCTTCCTGCCGTTTTTTACTGCATAGTATTTCAAAGAAATTTCCTCCGGAATATCATATGTACTCTCAGAATACTTCATTTAGAAGATTCCGAGAGTACATTTATTTGTAGTGCACAATTTTAGCACTTTAAATAAATAAAGTCAAGTTCTTACAAGCTATTTTATGTACTTATCCAGTCCGTCTGAGAACTCCAGTACACTCTGGAGTTTATCCTTTGCGTTCTTCGAACTCTTTCTGTTATTTTCGGTAATCTCCGATGCTTCCTCTGTATTAGCAGTAATCTCCTCACTTGCGGCAGAGAGCTGGTTTATGCTGTCAACAATAGCATTATTTGAATTTTTGAGTTCTTCTATCATGTCATTTATGTTGGTCATTTCCTCGGTCAGTTCTTTCATATTGTCATCAATAATTCCGAAACCTTCCGATACTTCATCGATAATGGCATTCTGTTCTTTAGCCGCCTCTATTGATTCATTCACAGAATCTGAAGCTTCTCTTGAATATGCACTAAGCTGCTCTGCAATTTCTGTAATATTTTCTGTAGACTTTCTTGTCTGCTCTGCTAACTGTCTTATCTGCTCCGCAACTACCGCAAAACCTTTTCCAGCCTCACCAGCTCTTGCCGCCTCTATGGATGCATTAAGTGCAAGCATATTGGTCTGGTTTGAAATATTAAGTATCATATCCGTTATAGTTTTTACATCTCCTGCCTTTTCCTGCAGATTTTCCATTGAAACGATAACTTTTCCATTTGTGTCCGCGATGCTTTCCGAATGTTCGCTTAGGATTTTTACCTTATCTGTATTCTCAATAACCTTATCCATTGAATCCGCTGCCTTGCCGGCTGCCCTTTTGCTTCTTGCAGCCACATCATTGATCGCATCCTGTATGGATTGTGTCATTACAGTCTGGTTCATGATATTTTCTGTAGTACTATTTGTTCCCGTAAAAATTTCCCCGACAACCGAATCAATATTCTGAGCCGAATCATATAATTCATCCAGCGCTGCATTTACATCCTTTGTCTGTTCTTTTACCCCTTTTGCTATATCAAGCACATCTTCCATTATAATTTTCTGGATTTCCTGTTCATCACGCATTGAATACATTGCATCATGATTAAACTTCCACGAAATTTTTGTTGCGATACAAAATACAGCAAGTGATAAACACAAAACCATAAACATGACTGTCTCTGCATTTCTACTGCTATCACTGGCTATCACTCCTGCCATTACCCCGATATAGCGGAATAATGCCGCAATAGCTATTCCTGCTGCTGCAATATACATCTTTTTGCGCTTCATGTATGTCATCAGCGCAATCAGAAGCGGAATTGGGAAAAACATCATGCAATCATTTCCATTTATTATTATTGCTATAAAATATGTAACGATAAACTGCAGAATACATATATTGCTCATATTTGGATTCGCCTGATCACGTAAATAAAACACTGTACAAACCACCATACCGGCTATTGACCACACTGTACCTATATACATCAATGCAGTTCCGCCATATACAAAAATAAGAAAAAATATATTGCCAAGCATTCCCAGCTGCATTAAAAGATATGTAATATAGAATATTTTATTTGCTCTTTTTAGTTTTGGCTCATTGTCCTTATATAAACGTGAATTTATCTTTGTTCGCAGCTGGTTTACACGTTCTTCTTTCGTCACCATATTGTCCATTATTATTCCTCCCTGCTTTGTTTTTTGCTTCTTGAATCAACAGTTTTTAAGTACAGATACGCAAGTGCATCTCTTTGCGCTTCTACGATCCTGCATCCATATAGGATCTTTCCATCCTCCATATCCTTGCGGACAACTCTTATCTTAAAACGTATCTGGAATTCATGTCCCCTTACTGAATCTGCAAATTGAAGTTCTATAAGCTTTCCCTCGTATGCGATATCCATCTCAGGGATAAATGCCACCCCTCCCTGACTGATATCTTTAATGATTCCATAATACATGCCATCATCGCCATATATCGAAAGTACGCAGCGAAGTCCTATCTTTACCCTGTCCTGGTTTCTCCTTTCGCTTTCTTTTGCAAGCTTTTTATAATCGCTTGTATTTATGAGATAATATGATCTGCCGAAACGTTTTACTGTAGAAACATTTACAGCCGGCCACTTATATCTTTTTCCATTATGATTTTTGGCTATTACATCTATGACTATTCCCCTGAATGAACTTGACGAAAAATCAACCGTGTTTCCTCCATATGTATATGGATTGATAAGAACGCTGTCTGCATCCACGATCTCGACCTTTGATTTAAGTTCGTATTTAAGGCCGCCCCATTTTATATTAAGCTCAAGTTCTTCGCCCACTTCAAGTTCCTGAAGTACCATCGCATTCCCTCCATTATATCTGTTCTTATATCTGCTCTATATTATATGCATAAAACATTACCATCAGCCTATGTGAAACAGTGACTTTATTACTATTATTATATATCAAACAGCATACTTCTGTCAAAAAAACATAAAAATAGACAGACTTTATGTTTCAGCCTGTCTATTTAAAAATTATAATACTCTGGATAAGAATTCTTTTAATCTTTCACTCTTAGGATTTGAAAATATTTCGTCCGGTGTCCCTTCTTCTGCTATAACGCCCTCGTTTATAAACATTACGCGGTTTGCCACTTCCCTTGCAAATCCCATCTCATGTGTAACTACAACCATAGTCATCCCTGACCTGGCAAGCTCTTTCATTACAGAAAGCACCTCACCTACCATTTCAGGATCAAGAGCAGATGTAGGTTCATCAAACAATATCACATCCGGATTCATTGCAAGAGATCTCACTATAGCAATTCTTTGTTTCTGTCCTCCTGAAAGCTGCATCGGATAAGCCTGCGCCTTATCACCAAGTCCTATCCTCTCAAGAAGTTCATCCGCTTTTTGCGAAGCCTCTTCCTTTGAAAGGATTCCCAGCTTTACAGGTGCAAGCATTATATTATCTTTTATCGTCATGTTTGGAAAAAGATTGAACTGCTGGAAAACCATTCCGATCTTCTGTCTTACTACGTTTATATTTGTCTTTTTGTCAGTGAGGTCTGTTCCCTCAAAAAGTATCTGACCTTTTGTAGGCACCTCAAGAAGATTAAGTGAACGTAAAAATGTAGATTTGCCACATCCGGATGGTCCGATAACCGCTATGACATCTCCCCTGTTCACATTTGTGCTTATTCCTTTAAGCACTTCCTGTTTTTCATAGTTTTTGTGTAAATCTTTTATTTCAAGAATAACATTATCGTTCATTATTTCTAAGTCTCCTCTCAAGTCTGCTCACACAGCGGCTTAATATCATGACGATCACAAGGTATATAATTGCAACTGCAATAAGTGGAAGGAACGCTTCATATGTGTTACTTCTTATGATGTCGCCGCCCTTTGTAAGATCCATAAGTCCGATGTAGCCACTTATAGACGTTTCCTTCAAAAGACTTATAACCTCATTCAGCAGTGCCGGAAGGATATTTTTAACTGCCTGCGGCAAAATTATAGACGTCATCGTCTGTTTGTAATTAAGTCCAAGACTCCGTCCAGCCTCAAACTGTCCGATTTCAACTGACATAATTCCCGAACGCACTATCTCAGCAACGTATGCTGCTGAATTAAGTCCGAATGCAATTGACGCAACAAGGATCTTGTTTGTAACCGATGCAAGGATCACATAGTAAATTATTAGAAGCTGGATCATGACAGGCGTTCCACGTATGATCGTAAGATATGCCTGACATAAGCCGTTTAAAATTGTAAGACCGCCGTTTCTGTCATGACTGGTCCTTACAACCGCTATAAGAAATCCGAGGATTATTCCAAGCATAACGGCAAAAAGTGTTATCACTACGGTATTTCCAAGACCTTTTACGATATACATATATCGGCTGTCTTTCACAAAATTGTCATATAACTTTTCTTTTAACCCGATTTTTGAACCGCTGCTTCCGTCCTTTACAATAATATCCTGCTTTGTTGTAATATATGAATCTGTAAAATTGATATTTTTCTTTCTATCCTCTGTTACAGTAAAACCGGATGCGCCGACATCGACTTTACCTGATGTGATGGCAGCTATTATCGAGTCAAACGCCATATCCTCAACCTGCATATCCATTCCAAGCTCATCACATACAGCCTGCATAATGTCTATATCTATTCCTGTTATCTGATTATCTTCATAATATTCGTATGGTGGGAACTCAGCATTGGTTCCTATTTTTAATGTACCATTTTTTCTCTCTACATCCTTTTTCTCATAAGGAGTCTTTCCTATCTGAGAATCTGAACCTATATAATTGTTTATGATTGAATCTATGGTTCCATCGCTTTGGAGCTTTTCAAGGGCTGTATTTACATTTTCTAATAGTTCCGGATTATCTTTTCCTATACATAATGCATAATCCTCTTTGGTAAATTCATCATCTAAAATCTTAAGCCCGGTGTTTTGCTTTACAAACTCCAGTGCCGGCTGCTCATCAATTACCACACAGTCTATTTTCCCAAGCTTAAGTGCCTGGATTGCATCGGCACCCTTATTGTATCTTTCAACCTTGGTTCCCGATCCATCCTTCTCATAATCCGAAACATAGATATCTCCTGTCGTGCCAAGCTGCACTCCTATTTTTGCTCCGGACAGATCCCCGGCATTTTTTACCTCTTTCCCTGCTTTACTGTTATCATTCGAGCATGCACTGATGCCGGTTATAACAACAATAAGTAACAGCATAAACACTATGATAGAGGTCTTCTTTTTTGTAAATTTCATAATATTCCTCATTTCTGTATATTTATACAAGAAGTATACCATATGATACAGATATGTCTACCCTTATTATTTTCACTTATTTTTCAGCCTGATGATAACCTTTTATTGAATCCCGTGGAGATTCACTTCTCCCCATCGTTTCAAAGTTTATATCTGTAAACGATATTTTCTGTACTAATTGCTGCAATGCCTCATTATACTCTGACTCACTGCACTGTTTATCATTAACCGTATATGTTATGCCCGAATGGCCATTTCCATCATCTTTGTTTTTATTATATATAAATGCGTCTGTCAGATGTATACTGGAACATCACTTTATCGTTATCATAATAAATTTTTGTATCATCTCTCCTTAGTATTTTTCGATTTTACCTTTAAATTTTCCATTGTTTGTATTCATCAAGTCTTTGAATAAATCCTGCAAATTCCGGAACAGTAAAATCAAGTTCTTTATATCTTACAGGATAAATAATACCCTTATTAATCAACTGTGCTCTTATCGTAGATATAGATCCTACGTCTTTATTCAAATTATGAGCCACATTAGAAATTGTACATGGCAATTCGCCACATTCTACCATAGCAAAAACAAATTTTTTATCGCTTTCTGAACATCGTTCATATCTTGCTTTAAAAAATCCACTATCTAATGTATTTAAAAAACTATTTGTATTATATTCAATATCAGAATCTTCTATTAAGTCCTTATCTGTATTTTGATATACGATTTGACACAGCTGCTGAATAAAATATGGATATCCTTTTGTTATTTCCACAATTTTTTCAATTGCCTCATCCGAATAATCAATATTAAATTTCTTAGCTGGTTCTTCTATTGCCTTTCTCGACTGTTCAAGTGTTAGCGAACCAATTTGCTTATATGCGAATAATCTTTCTGAATATGATTTTTCATCAGATAACATTTTATATATTCTAGGAAGTCCTGCTCCTATAACCATAACCGGATAGCCTAATTGATTTGTTCTGTGCAATGCAGCAATTAATGATCCTAACTGTTCCTGTTTCATATATTGAATTTCATCAATAAAAAAACAAACAGGTGTTTGTACTTTTTGGGCGGTTTCGCCAATTGTCACAAAAACTTTCGTCAGGCTTTGAGTTAAATTATTTGACAAGTATAATTCTCTATCTTGTAATGAAACTGAAAAAGTAGTATTACTCGGATTAAAAGAAATTACCAATGATTTTATCGCCTCTAATGGCTTTTTAATCAAATTTTTAAATTTTTCTTTTGTGCTGACCTCTCTTAAGAAATCTTGAGCGCACTCTGCAATTTGAGAAATAAAATCATTTTTTTCTTCTATCTCTATATGGTTATGAAATATTCCATAATCATCAGCAATCTCTTCTAATCTATTTATCAAAACTGTTTTTCCAACACCTCTTAATCCACTGTATATCATGGATCTCACCGGAACACCAATTGTCATCGCTTCAAAAATCTGTCTGACCTCTTTAATGTCATCATCTCTCCCGGCGATATACATAGGTTTCAATCCAGCTCCCGGTCTATAAGGATTAACCTTTATCAATAATAGCACCTCCCTTTTTGTTTGCATTTTATCACATTTATATTTCCTTATCAACGCAATAATGTGCTTTTCTGTTATTCCACGCTGTTTACCGCAAAAAAACTTCTATAAGTACCTATAATTTTCTAATCAATATTAAGTCAAAAGACTAATAAAGACCAGTAGATTCAATGCAATCTACTGGTCTGTGTATGACTTTTACAATCTATATTCTTTTAAAAGCTGCGCCTGATATTCTCTGTCATTAATCGACCTTTTTAAATCTTCAACTCTTCC
Organism: uncultured Lachnospiraceae bacterium; assembly: GCA_905209075.1. Lineage (GTDB taxonomy): Bacteria > Bacillota > Clostridia > Lachnospirales > Lachnospiraceae > Roseburia. The sequence continues at coordinate 27,664 of CAJLRL010000029.1, forward strand.
CTCAGACAATAATATATCATTTAATTTATTAATCAGATTTAGAGTTTCTTCTCTGCCTTCTTTTCGCCCCTCTTCCAGTCCTTCCTCACGCGCATCGGCTCTTTCAAGTTCAAGTTGTCTGTCAAATTTATAATTTAACTGCATATTCTTAGTCACCTCACTTCTATGAGTTTTCAGGAAATCTTTTAATATATCATGTGTTAACACACATGATATGCCTGCGGCTGATACCTATGCGCATTCGCGCAGATATAATTCGCTTACGCTCATTATATCATTATCTATGCAATAATCTATCGCTAGTTCTATATCATTTCCTAGTTCCTCATATGACTTACCTGAATGATATTCTCTTACTTTATTGACAAACATCATATATTCATCAAGCCATACACATTTCTGCAGAATCTGGCGGTTTTTACCTGCATTTATGTTGTACACGATACACTTTAACTCAAGTTTCGGATCATCTGTCGGCTTTTCAAAGGCATCTGAAAGCTTTAGTTCCTGAACATCTGGCTGGTCTTCTTCTCCATTATAAAAAACCACAAAATGCGGTGTAGGTATCCTGACAAGACGTTTACCATATATGTTTTTTCCAGTCTTGCTTTTGCTATTTTTCTCATTAAGTATTTCACTAAGTATAACGGTAAAATAAATCAGACTTCTGACCGGCATATTTGGGCAGATCGTCGACTGGTGCTCATATATGCTAAGCCGGGCATCCACGACAAACGCTGCATCATTTCTCACTGATAGCGATATTCCTCCATCGAGTGTGACCATCTCCACATCATCTGGATTGTCATAATGCGACCCGTTCATCACATTGTACAACATCAATGCTCTATTTTTGTCCTGCTTTAACTTATTAATTGGTACAATAAAAGCAGAACTTTCAGGAAAATATGATAGAAATTAAAGATATACGATCACTGCACCCCCTTATCGCCAGACGACACCCCTGTGTCTCACATTATAAATGTGCCAACGACTGTGCAGGCAATTATAGAAAAACTGCTTTTTATATATTTTAACACACTCCATGCAAAATACAATAAATTCTTATAACTTCTGACATTAAAAATTGTTAATAAAAAACACCCGGCACATTTTTCGTGCCGGGTTCTATATCATGTTTTATTAAAATTTAA
>CAJLRL010000030.1 GCA_905209075.1 uncultured Lachnospiraceae bacterium
TGTTAAGCACGCCGCCAGCGTTCATCCTGAGCCAGGATCAAACTCTCATGTTTAAGTTTAATCTCAGTCAAGTTAAACTTGGCTAATTCGTTCATTCTGATTAATCAGAATTTACTGTTTTAAAGGTCTTCGATTAAATCGAAGCGTTCGTCAGATCTTTTTAGATCTGCTTGATTGATTCTCAAAATCTTTCAAGGTTTCTCACTGTTCAGTTATCAATGTTCTTTGTTTTTCGCTGTAAGCAGCTCATTAATTTTATCATACTCAGTTTCATTTGTCAAGAGCTTTTTTTGATTTATTTTCAAGATTTCAAATCTTGTATCTGAGCGACAGCTTGTTTATTTTATCAAGTTCTTTATCGTTTGTCAAGAACTTTTTTATTTTTCTTTTTCTCATTTACTTTTAAGGAAAAAGAAAGCGCAGAGGGTGGGATTCGAACCCACGCGCCCTTGCGGACAAACGGTTTTCAAGACCGCCTCGTTATGACCACTTCGATACCTCTGCGTGTACCAGTTATCAAATAACTGTTCTGTTGTCTTGCGTCTTGCTCAACGCAGAATTTATATTACCATCATTGTACATACATGTCAACAGTAATTTTCATTTTTTTTACATTTTTTTCAAAAAGACCTCTGCAACCCCCATATCTTCTGGTGTTGTCACTTTAATGTTTTTGTATGTACCATCTATTATCCGTACTTTTACATCAGTTGCATATTCTATTATCATTGCATCATCTGTTATCATTGGTACATTTTTTCCTGATTCTATATCCTCATATATTTTATTATATGCAGCGCTTAAAATTCCATAATCGAAAGACTGCGGCGTCTGTACCTGCCACAATGTACTCCTATCAGGTGTACTAACTGCATAATTATCCTCATCCACAATCTTTATCGTGTCCTTTACAGGCACCGCCACAACGCATGCTCTGTCCTTTTTTACGGATATCATAGATCGGGTTATTATATCTTTGTCAAGCATAGGTCTTGCACCATCATGTATAAGTATATAATCCGCCCCTTTTGCAGCTTTTAAACCTTCATATACGGATTTATACCTTTCATCCCCTCCGGGAACTATATGTTTTACCTTTGTCAGTGAATATTTGTCTACTATCTGTTTTCTGCAATACTCTATATCTTTCGCACCAGTTACAAGTATGATTTCATCCACATCACTAGTTTGAAACGCAAAAAGGCTGTAATATAAGACCGGTTTTCCAAGCAGATCCATATACTGTTTTGGCACACTGCTTTTCATACGGCTTCCACTTCCGGCCGATAAAACTATCGCTGTGTATTTTTCGCTCATCACTGTCTCCTGATTTAATGTAAATTATTCGCCAAGCTTCAGATTAGGTACCGCATTCAGATCGAGTCCTGCTCTTTTTCCTGCGATAAAGTCATAATATGCTGCAGCTCCTATCATAGCCGCATTATCCGTACAAAGTATAGGCGACGGATGATAGAATCTTACTCCTTTTCTATTACACATTTCTTCCATAGCATGCCGTATGACACCATTTGATGCCACCCCGCCCGCTATTGCAAACTTATCAATTTTAAACTGTTCTATTGCGTGCTCAGCATGTCCAACAAGTACATCGGTGACTGCCTGCTGGAATGATGCTGCAACATCTGCTGTATTTACTTCTATTCCTTTCATTTTACATCCATTCAGATAGTTTAATACAGCTGACTTGAGTCCGCTGAAACTAAAATCATATTCCCCATTTCCCGCTTTTGCTCTCGGAAATTCTATGCTATATGGATCTCCCTCATGGGATACTTTTTCAATTTTAGGTCCTCCCGGATACCCAAGTCCTATTGCACGCGCCACTTTATCAAAAGCTTCTCCTGCTGCATCGTCCATTGTTCTTCCAAGTATCTCATATCTGCCATAATCAGCCACTTTAACAAGGTGCGTATGTCCTCCCGATACCACAAGACATAAAAATGGTGGTTCGAGTTCTTTATTTTCTATGTAATTTGCACTTATATGCCCTTCAATATGATGCACCCCGACAAGTGGTATGTCCGCTGCATAACTGATCGCTTTTGCTTCTGCTACTCCGACAAGTAATGCTCCTACAAGTCCCGGACCATATGTTACGCCTATTGCATCTATGTCGGAAAGTGTCATTGATGCGTCACTAAGTGCCTGTTCTATTACCTGATTTATCTTTTCAATATGTTTTCTTGATGCTATTTCCGGTACAACTCCGCCATACAATGTGTGAAGCGCAATCTGTGATGAAATAACATTGCTCCTCATATCACGCCCATTAACAACAACTGATGCTGCTGTTTCATCACATGAGCTTTCAATACCAAGTATCTTTATTTCTTTATTGTCATTACTCATCGCTCTCTGATGATTCTCCTTCTATTTTATAAAAAGTAAGTATTTTCCAGTCTCCGTCACCATCTTTACGCAATACATATTCCTGATATGTCTTTGTATATGAACTGCCGTTTTTGATAAAATATGAGGCTGTGACATATGCTATATCATCGCCATTATCTGTCATGTATTTTACATCATTGCTATCGCAGACATCAGTCTGTGAAATGGATTTATTATCCTCCTCATACTGTGCAGCATCACTTTTCACAGACTCAATGTATGATTCTTTTTGATTCTTTTTTAATAGATCATCATCAAACATTGAAAGTGCCTGATCAGCAAGCTGCTCAAGCTCATCATCAGAATATTGTCTGCCGTAATAACATTTAACGATCCTGTTGTAAAATTTGATAACCTCTCTCGGCGTTGCCGGATAGTCTTTCTCCATATTACGTGTAGTTATTTTTTGTATTTCCGTCAATTCAGCTTCTTTTGCACTTTCTTTTTTTGAGTTGTTATTTACAATATAAAAAGCTGTGCAGATTGCAGCCACGATCACTATGGCTAATATTACTATACGTGTTTTTTTCATACTTTAATCCTCCGTAAATATAAGCTCCGCCTTTTTTCCATCACTGCCAAGATGTGCATTTTCAAATATTTTTCTTACCTGCGGCATATAATCCTGTGCTTTTACCAGAGATGGTGAAAAATGTGTGAGCCAAAGTTCCTGAACCTGTGCCTTTTTTGCCATATCTGCTGCCTCGTAAAATGTCATATGCTTATATTGCTTAGCTTTAGCAAGTTTTTCTTTTTCTGCGTACATTCCCTCGCAGATAAACAGATCCGAAGCTTTTGCAGCTTCGACTATATGGTCAAGCGGACGGCTGTCTGTACAATATGTGACTTTTATTCCTTTACGCTGTGGTCCTATCACCATGTCAGGAGTGTATATCTTTCCTTCACATTCCACTGTATTTCCCTTTTGGAGCGGATTCCAGAATTTTACAGGTATTTCCTTTGCTCTCGCCGCCTCAGCGTCAAATCTTCCTCCACGTTTTATTTCGACAGAATAACCATAACATATAACATTATGCTTTACTTTAAACGCATGTATACAAAATCCATTTATTTCAAAATATTCATCCTGTTCATTTAATTCGATACATTTTATTTCAAACGGAAGTTCAGGTGCGATTGTCCGAAGTGCCGAAACCACTTTTGTAAGACCCTTCGGTCCAATTATAGTAAGAGGCATTGTTCTGTCAGCATTTCCCATTGTAAGCAAAAGTCCCGGCAGACCGCTTATGTGATCCGCATGAAAATGTGTAATGCATAATATATCTATCGGTTTAAAACTCTCGCCAGCTTCTTTCATTGCGATCTGGGTTCCTTCACCGCAATCTATAAGTAAATGGCTTCCGTTGTATTTAAGCACCAGTGCTGTAAGCCATCTGTGCGGCAGCGGCATCATCCCCGCCGTGCCCAGTAAACATACATCTAACATCTATAATCCTCCGCTGTGTACGACAATATCACCGCATTTTCCACAGGTTTCTCGTAAAAATTTTTCCTGATTCCAAGCTTTGCAAACCCCATTTTTTCGTAAAGTCCTATTGCTGCATCATTGGACTCTCTTGCTTCAAGTACAATGCGCTCGACACCTGATGAAGCTGCACTTTTTTGCAGTTCCCTGATAAGAAGCTGGCCTATCCCGCTTCTCCTGAATTCTTTTTTTACAGCTATATTTGTAAGTTCCCCCTCTTCAAACGAAACATATGTACATTCGTATCCTAATATTTCCCCGTCTTCATCTGCTACGAGGATTATATTATGTTCCATTTTGAGGGCTTCCATAAAGCCATTTTGTGACCATGGCATTGAAAAGCTCTGGCTCTCTATTGCCGCGACCGCCTCTATATCTTCTGGTTCCATGGGTCTTATTAACATATTTGAAAATTACGCTCCTTTTCCTGTCTCTCCCTTTCAGCCTGTGAAAGTCTTAGGTATTCCGGTTTGTGCTCATACGCCGATACAGCCTTTCCTTCCCCGAAAAGTATCTGCCCAAGGCATGCCACTGCTGAAGCCCTCTGTTTATTGCACATTGCCGGGGCAAAATCATACGGCACGGTAATGTTTTCCCTTATATATTCTTTAAATACCGGTACTCCATCACCAAGAAATATTACTTTTTGACCTTCTTTATTTATTTTGTCTATTATCTCATCTATCTGTACTACACATTGTTTAATAAGTGTATCCATTTTGCCATCACTAAATCCGTAAAGTCCTGTATATGCCTGATTTCTCCTTGCATCCATAAGCGGACATACCAGATCACGGCAGCCCCACATATTATATGCAAGCGCATCTACCGTTGGAACTGATACTATTTCTTTATTCAATGCCAACGCCAGTCCTTTCGCCGTTGCTGAACCGATCCTAAGACCTGTAAACGATCCCGGTCCTGCTGACACGGCTATCACATCGATCGTAGACAAATCAAGTTCAACCATCTTTGCAACTTCATCCAGCATAGGCAGAAGTGTCTGCGAATGTGTCTTTTTATAATTAACGGTATACTCTCCTATCAGATCATCATCCGATACTATTGCTACACTGGCAACAAGGCCAGAACTATCTAATGCTAAAATCTTCATTATGAAACCTCTTTTATCGTTATTCTTCGATAGTCAAATCCTTTTTCAAGATCCTTCTCTATCGTTATTTCTTTTCTCTTTGACGGAAGTATTTCTTCTATGAGATTCGCCCATTCTATCATCGTAAGACCATCACCATAGAAATAGTCTTCATAGCCAATCTCATCCATCTCTTCTATATCGCCGATTCTGTATACATCAAAATGATAAAACGGCATCCTTCCCTCGTCATATACTTGTACAATTGTAAATGTAGGGCTGCATATAGCCTCTTTTATCCCAAGTCCATCGGCAATTCCCTGTGTGAGGACTGTCTTTCCCACTCCGAGATCCCCAAGCAGTGTATAAACATCTCCCGGTTTTGCATTCTCACCTAATTTTTTTCCCAGGGCATGTGTATCTTCTGCCGAGAAGCTCTCTATTTGTTTAGTATTTTCCATATCTGTTCCTTATCCATATCTATTATTATTTTATTTTGAGACGATATTTTTCTACAACTTCTGTTGCAATTTCTTTTACCTTTGAAAATTCCTCTCCAAGTTGTTCTTCCGGAAGGATATACGCATTACGTCTGTTGCTGAAAATAAGTATTCTTTTTTTGTTTCCTGTAACCTTATACACCTGATTCCATGGGAGTTCAGCAGTCTCTTCTCCCTGACTTACCTTTATCAGCTTTTCATCAATTTCAAAATGAAGGGGCTCACTAAAAACTTTGTTTGTCTTGATGACTGTTTTTACCCTTCCCTTTAATGATAATGGTACATATACCATAACGATTATACCAACTATGATATAGAGCACACTATAAAATATCTGCCCTCTCATAAATCCCATTACTGCTGCTGCACAAAGCAGAATAAAGAACAGAATAGACAATATTCCCTGACTCCCCTTGTATGCCTGTTCCATATTGAATTGAAATAAATCTTTTTCTGTTATTTTCACATCGAATTTTGTCTTCATATTTCCCCCAGTGATCCGTATTTGTAATTTATTATACCATTACAGTTCATAAAAGAAAAGGGGCGCAATCATGCGTCCCTTCTCTTTAACTGATCGTTTAGATTTTTACCGGTTTCTTCCCTTTAATATTGGTGAAAGTGGTTTGTATATAAGCATTGCTATTACAGTAGATATAACTCCCTTTGCTATTGTAAACGGAAGATTAAATATCAACAGGCACTGCCATAATTCATTTACTGATGGAAGAATTGCCTTATAAAATCCTACTATAGTAGGATAATCCATTGAATATGCTACTCTGTAAAATGGATATACTATAAATAAATTTGATGGAAAACTGATTATTCCCATTAACAATGATCCGGCAAGCGCCCCTGTCACTGCCATTTTCTTTGTCTTTTTGTGTTTGTATATAAGTCCTGCTGTTCCGGCAAATACTGCGCCTAAAATAAAGTTTGACAATTCACCTACTGTTGCGCTCTGGCTTACTGCACAATGGAGCAGATTTTTTATAAATTCTACAAGCACTCCCGCAAGCGGTCCATATGCAAATGCTCCCAGTAATGCCGGCAGATCTGAAAAATCAAATTTCACAAAACCTGGCATTATCGGAATTGGGAATTCAAGGTACTGAAGTACAAATGCAAGTGCGCTGAGCATTGCCACGCCTGCCATGTAGCGTGTTCCGATCTTTGATTTGTTTGATGTAATTGTTTTTGTTGTTTTGTCCATTTTTATATCTCCTTTTTAAGGAATTCTTTCCACGCATAAAAACCCCGGATATTTCCGGGGTTTTTATCGCATCATTGCTGTGATATTAAAGTCACGGCGTTCTTCTCACATCCAGACTATACTGTCGGTTCCGGATTTTCACCGGATCGGCTGCCAGCGGCAGTTCACGGACTTCTCATAAATGAGTCACCGTCGGTCGGGAATCTACTATAACATTTATATGTATCGTATCACCCTGCCCCGAAGAATTCCTATGTTTTTGTTACCACTATAATATGCAGTTTGTAGGATGTTGTCAAGGGGGGTTCCTTATATTTATAGGCTTTTTAGAAGATATCCTATGTTGTTACGATATTTTTTCAAATGGCATAACTTGGCATTTTTACGTGCATTTTGTCACCAATTTGTCACCAAGATGATTGTACACATTATATGTAACCTAAAGTCCTTCTGCCCTACAAGAGCTTGAATTAGACTTCCCCTATATATCACTTTTTATACTATTTTTTTGATTATTATTCTATAAACATCCTTATAAACAATAATGAGGAAGGAGCTGACAAAGCATGAAGAATCTAACCAATGATACTATATTCTATACAGAATCTCTTGAAGATAATATGACTTTGCTTAACGTGGAAGAAGCCGCTTCTCTGCTAATGGTAGGCAAAAACCGTATATATGAGCTTTTAAATCAAGGCAAACTAAAAGGAATGCGTATAGGTAAATCCACCTGGCGCATTCCTAAATTATCTATATATCAATTTATAAGAGAACAATCTTCATTGTAAAAAAAATGCCGTATCAATCTGATACGGCAGTACTCATTATCTCACTCTTTATTTTACTAACATTCCCTCTTCATCAGCAATCTTTCTAATGACTTCCATTGGCAACCCAGAGTAGACGGAAATTTGCTTTTCCGACAACACTCCATCTTTTAGCATTCTAATAGCTGAATTCTTCTTTTCTTCTGTAACATAATCTGTTATCATATCTTCCATCGCTTTGCACATAGCTTTTATTCCCTCCTTGTCATTTTTATAATAGTCTGTGACTTTAGCCAACTGTATAAAATTCATTTCATCAGGATCTCTAACTGTAAAATCGTGCATTAGTTTTCCTAAGTCTGAATCATCTTTATAATCGGCATTTACATAAATTATATGTGTACCATCGTTAAAGTACTCATTCAGCTCTCTGATATACCTGTCAATGTGATAAATAGGCTTATTTCCACCAATAACATCATTTTCAGTTATAAATATAATAAATGTGTCGGATATATTGTCCGGAGAGATTCCCTTAGGAAGAATATTGCCATCTATCAAACTACTATTATATCTGGCTCTTCTAGCTCCTGCTCCACTATCTGCTCTCTGAATCTCTATATTATACTTTTTATTCTCACTGTCTACAGCATATATATCAAGCCTGACAGAACGACCTCTTATGTTCTTCAAATCATACTGTGTCTTCACATCTTCAACCTTTATATCCGGCTTTTCTAAAACAATCCGTAATACAAGTTCCACGGCTTCTGTATTTTCTTTAAAGCATGTTGTCATGAAATCATCATCCAACAATCTAAAATTTTTGATTTGCCTTAACATATTCTCATGGCGCTGCTCATTAGTTAAATTATTTCCCAATTATTTTCACCACCCTAACTACCTTCATAGTATGATAATAACATATATTTTCTTGCATTTCAATTTTGAAAAAAAAGACTGCTGTATCAAAGATACAACAGTCTTCTATGCGATTTGTCACCAAATCGTCACCATTCAATTTTTTATCGTTCTAATTGCCCTAAAATACGGACTTACAGGATATCATGTATCCACCTGCCCCAAGAATTCCTATGTTTTTGTTACCACTATAATATGCACCCTTGGCTGTCTTGTCAAGGTATTTTTCCACTAATTATCTAAAATAATGTTATCAAAAAAATTATTTTTCTTGCCTTTTATGTAATGAGGCTTTTTGTTTCCATTATTTTTATTGTTCTTATTGCTCTTATTTTTATCTGAGTATGCTTTATTGGCTGACTGTTTTTTAATTTCTGCCAATTCCTTATCTTTCTTTTTATCTTTTGGATCGTTTCCGTTTCCTATCTTCATAGTAAGCTGGATCCTTTGTTTTTTGAGATCCACACTCATAACCTGAACATCCACAATATCACCAACGCTTACCGCCTCCAATGGATGCTTTATATATCTGTCACAAATCTCTGATATATGTACAAGTCCGTCCTGATGAACTCCTATATCGACAAAGCACCCAAAATCTATGACATTTCTTACGGTTCCCTTTAATACCATACCAGGTGTAAGGTCTTTCATCTCGAGAACATCACTCCTGAGAATTGGCTTCGGCATATCCTCACGCGGATCCCTGGCAGGTTTTTCGAGTTCTTTTACGATGTCACGGAGTGTAAGTTCGCCGACGCCAGCCTCTGCGGCAAGCGATTTGTAATCAGAAATCTTATTTGATATCCCCACCACGTTTCTTGATCTTACATCATCCATTGTATAACCAAGCTTCTCAAGAACTTTCTTTGTTGCATCGTATGATTCCGGATGTACTCCTGTTGAATCAAGCGGGTTTTTTGCATCATTTATCCTCATGAACCCTGCACACTGTTCATATGCTTTTGGTCCAAGCTTTGATACTTTTAAAAGCTGCGATCTTGATGTGAATTCTCCGTTTTCTTCCCTATATGTAACTATATTTTTAGCTATAGTCTTTGATATACCGGAAATATATTCAAGAAGTGAAACCGATGCTGTATTTAAGTCTACACCGACCTTGTTTACACAATCCTCCACAACACCACCCAATGCTTCACTTAGCTTCTTCTGGTTCATATCGTGCTGATACTGACCTACTCCGATCGATTTCGGATCTATTTTTACAAGTTCAGCAAGAGGATCCTGAAGTCTTCTCGCCATAGATGTGGCACTTCTTTGACCTACGTCAAAATTAGGAAATTCCTCTGTTGCAAGTTTGCTTGCAGAATATACTGAAGCACCGGCTTCATTTACTATTATGTACTGTACTTTTACAGGTATTTCTTTTAAAAGTTCCACTATAACCTGTTCTGACTCTCTTGAGGCAGTTCCGTTTCCGAGAGATATAAGCGTTACGTTGTATTTTGATATAAGCTTTTTCATTACAGCTTTTGCTTCTTCAACTTTGTTCTGTGGCGCAGTTGGATAAATAACTGTAGTATCGAGCACTTTTCCTGTCGGATCTACAACTGCGATCTTACAGCCTGTACGAAATGCCGGATCCCAGCCAAGTACAACCTGTCCTGTGATAGGAGGCTGCATAAGAAGCTGTTCTAAGTTCTTTCCGAATACCTTTATGGCTCCATCTTCTGCTTTTTCAGTGAGATCATTTCTGATTTCACGCTCAATAGCAGGTGCAATGAGTCTGTCATACGCATCTTCTATGGCTCCTGCAAGGACATCATTCGTATTCGGATTATCATTTGTGATAACCTTTTTTTTCAGATACGCAATAATGTCATCCACCGGTGCTTCGATTTTTACCGTTAATATTTTTTCTTTTTCGCCTCTGTTTATGGCAAGGGTTCTGTGTCCTGCAACCTTCGACAATGCCTCGTCAAATTCATAATACATCTCATATACAGATTCTGCTTCCGGATCTTTTGCTGTGGATGTAAGACGGCCTTTTTCCATAGTAAGATCACGGATCCTTGTCCTGTAATCAGCTGTGTCCGATATTGCCTCCGCAATTATATCTGCTGCTCCAGCGAGCGCATCCTCCGCAGTTTTTACCTCTTTATCATCATTTATGTACCCGGCTGCCTCTTCTAGCGCAGAGACAGAAAGCTTCTGCTCCATCAGCGTATTTGCGAGTGGCTCAAGCCCTTTTTCCTTTGCGATCGTCGCACGCGTTCTTCTCTTTGGCCTATATGGTCTGTAAAGGTCATCCACCGCAACCTGTGTCTGGGCTGCAAGGATCTGGGCTTTTAATTCTTCAGTTAGTTTCCCCTGTTCCTCTATGCTTGAAAGCACAGTCTTCTTTTTTTCTTCAAGATTTCTTAAATATGTAAGTCTGTCAAAAAGATTACGCAGAATCTCATCATTTAAAGCACCTGTTGCTTCTTTTCTGTATCGTGCGATAAAAGGAATCGTGTTTCCCTCATCTATAAGTTTTACTGCGGCATCAACCTGGCTTTTTTTAATTTCCAGTTCCTGTGCAATTGTTGCAATAATATCCATTTTTCTACCTCTTTAATATCTGTGCTGCTGTTACTGTTCATACCTAACAGTGTGACCTGCAACTTATTATTCCATTATTATAAATGAAGTGCTACAATAAAATCAATGCTATTTATAAATCAAGTTTTTAGAAAGGATTGCCTGGATTTAAAGGCCTGTAACTATTATGGATTATAACAATGATAATTATAGTGGGTACGATTATAACAGATATAATTATAATGACCCTCGAAATTTCAACAATAAGCGTTCCCAGGAGATGGAAACCGCCTCCCTTGTTCTCGGAATAATTGCTATCGCTTCATGTACATGCTTAAATGTATCTATTATCTGCGGTTCTCTTTCAATGCTGTTTGCACTTCTGTCAAAAGGAGGAGCATCATCTATGAGCAGCCGCGCCATGTTTTGTTTTGTACTCGGACTTGTAAGTGTCCTAATCTCTATATGTTTCTACACCGTTTTAATAGTCTATATGCTTCATGAATATGGAAGCCTGTCAGGAATCTTAAATGCCTATTCAGACATGATCGGCATTGATTACAATGACTTAATCGAGCAGATCAATTCCGCCTATTAAAATAAATGCATCTTTCACTAACCAGTTTACCAGTACGATCGCAAGTGCGATCCACAGATAAACTGGTCTGAAATGCATTCCTATCTTTATCCTGTCCTTAGAAATTCTCTGTATCGTCTGTGATATCATAAACCATCCACCGACAACAAATCCGTACAGAACAAACGGATGAAACCTGAATGATCTGATTATCTGTCCCCTGAAAAGTGCAATCGTCGCCCTTGTTCCTCCACATCCCGGACAATAAAGTCCTGTGACCTTATTAAAAGCACATGGCGGCATTTTGTGTAATATTCCAATTCCATTTATCTTTACGATCATGACAAGTACTGTGATAAGTGCGATAACTATCCAGCCTGTTATATAAAAATATTTATCCAGTTTTTTATCCGTCTGCATTTTTTCTCCTTACAGTATATTGCTTATTGTAAACCATATATCATGTGTTCACACACATGATAAGCCTGCGGCTGATACCTATAGATCGGCGTTATCATATACTATACTTTAATTTGTAAAAGTTCTCAACTAATGATACAATACTTTCATATATTATTTTTAGGAGATATAAATTCATGAATAAATTAAGATCAAAAGAATTAAAACGAATTGCACGACAAAATCTCACCGGAAATTACCAAAACATGATGGGCGGTTTCCTTCTTATCGTACTGATAAGTTTTGTGATAGATCTGCCTTTTTCAATGCTTCTTGACACAGTATACGCAACTACAGCGCAAAAAATCATGTACTATGTCGCTGAAATACTTATCTCCCTGATCATGAGCGTTTTGCAGATAGGACTTATCCATATGCATATCATGCTTATAAACAGGAAACCGGTACGTGCAACGGATGTCTTTTTCTGCATAAAGAACCATTCGGACAGATTTTTCGGTGGCGCAATACTCTACTTTGTTTTTTCCACAATAGCACAGGCTCCTATGATCATCGCCAGAATTTTTATCGGTTTTTCCTATGAAAAAATAATGACAGACATTGCTCTTATAGCAACATCTGCCATTCTTATGATCATACTTTCGTTGACACTTCCGCTTTACTATTATGTTCTTATCACGAATGAACAGCTTAGCGTATTCAAATGCCTTACAAAAGCGGTTTCTCTTATGAAAGGAAACGTTTTGCGTCTTATTTATATCGAATTAAGCTTTATCGGAATGTTTGTACTTGGAATACTTTCCCTTGGAATTGGATTCCTCTGGATCGAACCATATTATCAGCAGACGATCACATGTATGTACATGGAAATAACGGGTAAACTTCCTGATCCTGATACTGATCCAGTGTTTGACCAATATGTTTAAATAAGTTCGTCCATGATTTTTTCTGCAACTTCTGATTTATCCATTTTTTCAAGCTGCCGGCAGCCGTTTTTGGTGATGAGCGTAACAACATTTGTATCTGTGCCAAATCCTGCTCCGGCAACCTTTAGATTATTGGCCACTATCATGTCCGCATTTTTCTTTGCAAGCTTAGCCTTTGAGTTATCAAGCATATTTTCCGTTTCCATTGAAAATCCACATATCTTCTGCCCTTCTTTTTTGTGTGCTCCAAGATATGCCAGAATATCCTCTGTCCTCTCAAGCTCTATTATGCTGTCCGTTCCCTGATCCTTTTTCTTTATTTTTTCATCAGCCGGATGCGATGGTCTGAAATCCGCTACCGCAGCCGTCATGATTATTATATCCTGTTCATCTGCTTTTGATTTTACTGCTTCTGACATCTCAGCAGCAGAACTTACTTTTACGACATCTACAAACATAGGCGGTTCAACTGATACAGATGCATTAACAAGTGTTACCTTAGCTCCACGCAGCATACAGTTTTCTGCTAATGCCTTTCCCATCTTTCCTGTAGAATGGTTTGTAATAAAACGTACAGGATCAATCTTTTCCATTGTCGCTCCCGCTGTAACAAGTACGTGTTTTCCCTGCATATCTTTTTTACATGCAATAGTTCTCATTATATATGCAAAAAGTGTCTCCGGCTCTGGCATTTTTCCTGCTCCCGTATCACCACAGGCAAGATATCCACTCGCCGGATCTATTATTTCAAAGCCATAATTTTCAAGTTTTTTCAAATTGTCCTGCACAATCTGATTCTCGTACATGTTCGTATTCATCGCCGGAGATACAAGCTTAGGACATTTTGCCGCAAGTATCGTTGTGGTAAGCATATCATCAGCTATTCCATTTGCCATTTTCCCGATCACATTTGCTGATGCCGGTGCCACCATAAATATATCAGCCCGCTTTGCCAGCGCCACGTGCTCTACGTTAAACTGGAAATTTCTGTCAAATGTATCAACCAGACATTTATTTCCTGTAAGCGTTTCAAATGTTATAGGATTGATAAAATTTGCTGCGTTATGCGTCATTATGACATTGACATCGGCATGCTGTTTAACAAGCATACTTGCAAGATTTGCAATCTTATACGCTGCTATGCTTCCTGTTACTCCAAGAACTACTGTTTTTCCTTTTAACATAATTTAATCTCCACCTTTGTGTTTGCTCATTTTTCCTGCATCCGGACTACAGATCACAAACCGCCTTATATCCGTCTATTGATCTTGCACTTCTTGCAGCGCTTGCTATAGCCTTTGCCATTACATATGCACTTAACGGACCTACGAGATTTATATCTGCTGCCACATCCCCCACTGATACTGCATAGATTGAATCGCCGTCTGCCATAGTATGTACAGGCCTTATGGCTCTTCCATATCCATTATGTGCCATTGAAGCTACTTTATTAAGCGCAGTTTTTTCAAGCCCGGCATTTGTAATTATTGTACCAATTGTGGTATTTCCTGTAAACATATTCTGGATACTGGCTGCCGCTTTAAAATATGCAGTTTCATCATCAAACAGTTTTCCATCTGTATCCAATGCCCCTGCTATCTTCCTGTCGGCATCTATATCATAGATATCGCCAAGTGCATTTACAGCAACCACTGCTCCGACCTTTAATTCTCCGATCTGCACAGCATACGAGCCTATGCCGCTTTTCATGCTGCATTCCCTGCCCATGTATTTGCCAACTGTTGCTCCCATTCCGGCGCCGTAATTGCCCTGCTTAAAATTGTCATATGTTGCATTCTCACATGCCTCATAACCCATTTTACCATCAGGTCTGGCATCTTTGTCCCCGATCACAAGATCAAAAATGCATGACTGTACCACAAGCGGAACCTTTGTAACTCCGACATCAAAGCCTATATTTCTTTCCTCAAGATACTTCATGACTCCGCCTGCCGCATCCAGTCCAAATGCTGATCCGCCAGAAAGTACAAGACCATGTATGCCCTTTGCATCTGCAACCGGATTAAGAAGAGGTGTCTCTCGTGAAGCCGGTCCTCCGCCTCTTATATCAACCCCCGCCGGAGCCTGTTTGTCAAAAAGTAATACTGTGCATCCGGTTATTCCTTTCTCATCCTGGGCATGTCCTGCTTTAAAGCCTCCTATATCCATTATATCTATTTCATTCATAATGATCTCCTTTATCCCTGATTATTTCATCGTTATCCGTACTTTATTTTAAAGGCGGACTTCAAGGAAGCCCGCCCTGCATACAATTTTACAATAACATTATTGGTATAAACTTTATATTTAATTATTTAACTGCGATAGGCTTGATCGTATTGAGTACAAGACCTACCAGATATACGATTATAGCTGCGACAATCGCCTCAATTACACCGTTGAAGCTGATAACGCCTCCAATAATACCAAGCACTGCATCCCCTGCTGTACCGATTGCTTTTGCGTATGCATCCTTATAAAGTACAAAAATCGAACCCATTACAAGGATTGTATTGGTCATGGCTCCTGCCACACCTGCATATACGAATGGGATAACCTGTGCATTTTTCCTTACAAATACAGCTTCAACAACTGCAAATACAACGATACCTACTGCAATACCGATGCCCATACATGCTGCAGACGTCAATGAGCCTGCCATCTTATTTAAGAAAGCATATACTCCAAAAGCAAGGAATACTGACATTACTCCATTGAGTATTGTTCCCCAAAGATTCTTTTTCTCTGATAAAAGAACCTTTTTGATTCCTATGTATACAAAGTATGGTACAACACCTACCAGGATTCTCGGAACAAATGCTATAAAAATACTTTTGAATATACCTGATGTACCAGCAAACGATGCTGCAAGCACCGGTGAGAATACAAAAGATGATAAAGATGTTCCTGCTATTGTAGATTTTAAACAGCTGGTAAATCCAAAGACAAATCCAAGAAAAGCACCCTTCTTTGGTCCACAGAAAAGTGATCCTAGGATTACCGGAATGTGAATGATCGTAGCATTTATGACTACGAGCGGGATATACCCGAGTGGTGTGAATGCCATAATAACGATAATGGCAGTGAATAAACCTGTAAGAACAAGTTCGTTTGTTTTTGAATTGCGCATTGCTTTTCCTCCTTTTTGGTCAGAGCCTGTTATGGTCTCCTCCTATAAGCCTGCTGTCTTATCTCAGCATAAGCCCGCACATGCAAAATTGTATAATTGCTGAGTTCTCATCTGAGTAACCTGCGTTCATTTATAATACCACCGCACTATAGGTGTGTAAAGCAGTTTTTGTTATTTTTTTAACAAAATTTCCACAAAAAAATCCCCGGCATTTGCCGGGGAAAGATTTTATTCTACTGTAACTGATTTTGCAAGGTTACGCGGCTGGTCAGGATTTAATCCTTTTCCTGTTGATGTGTAGTAAGCGATAAGCTGGAATATTACAACTGACTCGAATATTGCGAACTCATCTGATGTCTCAGGAAGGCTGATGTGAACATCACAAATAGATTTGTCTGTGATATCCTTATCCTTGCTAAGAAGGATGACATAAGCTCCTCTTGCCTTTACCTCACGGATATTTGAGATAACCTTGCTGTATACATGGCTCTGTGTAGCAACTGCGATAACAGGAACTCCCTCGCTGATAAGTGCGATAGTTCCGTGCTTAAGCTCGCCTGCTGCATAAGCCTCAGCGTGAATATATGAAATTTCCTTGAGTTTGAGTGCACCTTCCATACAAAGTGTATAGTCAAGTCCACGTCCGATAAAGAATGCATTTGTTGCATTAACCATTCTCTTTGTGAGCTGTTCGATGTCAGGTGCCTGTGTGATAACTGACTCGATGAGATTTGGAACCTCCTGAAGGTTCTCTACAAATTCTCTTGCCTGCGCCTCTGTCATTTTGCCTGATACAAGTCCAAGCTTGCAGCCTAAGAGATAGAAGCTTGCAACCTGTACTGTGTAAGCTTTTGTACTTGCAACAGCGATCTCAGGACCTGCGTGTGTATAAAGCACATAGTTGCTCTCTCTTGCGATTGATGAGCCCTTTACGTTTACGATAGATAGAGTCTTCTTTGTGTATTTATTTGCAAGACGGAGTGCCTCTAAAGTATCAATTGTCTCTCCTGACTGTGATACAAAGATGACCATTGATTTGTCTGTGATAACAGGCTCCTCATATCGAAACTCTGATGCTATAGCAACAGTTACAGGGATGTGAAAACGGTTCTGGATCATTGTCTTTCCGACCATTCCTGCATACATTGCTGTACCACAGGCTACAACTGTGATGTCATTTACATCCTCGAAAAATGAATCAGGTATTCCATCCTCTGAAAAATCAGGCAGTGAATCTTTGATCCTTGGAGTGATAGTCTTTGTGATAGCTGCCGGCTGCTCATGGATCTCCTTGATCATAAAATGTGGATATCCGTCCTTCTGAGCTGCTGTTACATCCCAGTTTACCTCAAGATACTCAGGCTCAACTGTCTTTCCTTCGAGATCCTCAATCGCTATTCCGTCTGCTGTCATAGTCATGATCGCATACTCAGGTACGATGAAATAACGCTTTGAGTATTTGATAAAAGCTGTAAGATCAGATGCGATAAAAGCACCATCATCACAATATGTCGCAACCATCGGGCTTACGTTTCTGATAGCAAATATCTTTCCCGGCTGATCCTTGAACATTACACAAAATGCAAATGAACCTGTGATCTCCTTTACAGCCTTTTTAAGAGTCGCTTTCGGATCTCCGTCATAGAGCTTATTTATAAGTGCAGCTACAACCTCTGTATCTGTCTCTGATACAAGAGAATCTGCCAGATCAAATTTGTTTACGATTTCATGATAGTTCTCGATGATACCATTGTGGATGAGTGCAACATTTCCAACCTTGTGAGGATGAGCGTTTGCGTTTGTAACTCCGCCGTGTGTAGCCCATCTTGTATGTCCGATCCCGCAAGTTGAATTGTTGTCATCATCGCAGATAGCGAGAAGATCCTTTACCTTTCCAACGGTCTTGCGGATAGAAATCTTGCCTGTATCCTTAAAATATGCGATACCTGCACTATCGTATCCACGATACTCTAACGCTGCGAGTCCTTCCGTTAAAATCTTCTGTGCCTCTAAACGACCTGTAAATCCTATAATTCCACACATAGTGTTAGATCTCCTTTTCAATATATAATTTTAAATGTACAAATTCCGTAACTGTTCTTTTCTGAACAACTACATGACTTTATATGGTTCTTCCGCTTTGTTTTGATGTCTCCATCATATTTGGCCAGTACAATACTAAAATTCACATAACATTGTACAAGAAGATACGCATCCATATATGCGTCCAGGCATCCGCCGAAAATTCGATAACCTGAAACCTCGTTAACCGACATATTTTCCGTACCTGCCGGTGCATGGCGCTAAAGTTCTTAACTTTTCGAAATCCGATTCCTCCGTTTCCTCGGACGAAGTTATTCTAACATAAACCAAAAGTACCTACAACAGTAAAATGTGCTGAATTTTTGTGAAATAAAGGAGTTAAATACATCATATGCAACGAGATACTGAAATAGAACAAAATATCCTTTTCGTAAATTACTAGAAAAGATATTTTGTTCCCCATAATTTAATTTATATAAATATTCCACTGATTTCCAAGTTCATCCGTTGCATTACCTGTATCAAAATTAATATCTACACTTGTAAAATAAACATTAGGCTCATTTTCGTGGTCATTCCTCACAATAACACGGCAACCATCTTCAATGTCATTATACTCATTTACCCTAAATTCATTCGTGCTATATAACAAATTGTAATGTTGCTGAACTATATTACATATCTCATTTCTACTAAGTTTAATGCTTTTTCCATTGTCTTCGATATCTTCCCATTGTAATTTTTCCAAATCTTCCGTATAGGATTCATATTCAGATTGAGATAATTCTTTTTCACTATTTTCGTATAACGTATAAAATTTTTCTCCATTTACTCTACTTGTAGATTCTAAAATTGAAAATTTCAACTTCAAGACATTATTTTCAATGACTTCATAAACAAATTGATTTAAATTTGGATCTCCATTTTCATGATATACAATTGCCTTATACTTACGTGAATATAACATTTCTCCATAAAAATGCGACACATGATATGGTTGTTCATTTTCATAACCTAAAATTTCCCCAATATCTATTCCGATAACTTTTTGTTTGCTACTATCATATTTAAAAATAGCAAAATTTGAATATCCCACATTCTCATCTCTAATAATCAATTCATTTTCTCCATCTTGATCAATATCAAGCAGACTATATTGTGAAGGTTTATTTACTTTCCACTCATCATTTATATAATCATTAAACTGTTCATTTTTAATAAATTCTTGATATATATCATCTTTATCTGCATTATTTTTAATACTTTGTACTAGTGTACTATCATCAAACTCTTCCAAATATTTATCATCATCCTCAGGCAAAAATCCATAGCAGCCATATTTATTGTTTTTGTCCGCATTCTTTAGTTTTACTAAACAACTTGCTATTTCCTTATTAACCATTTCCTGCGTACTCGCATAAGTCGGATTATCCTTTTTTGTTTTTTCAGTTAATGAACCAACTGCTGCATCTCTTGTTATATAACAGCTCTTCAAATATGCATAACAATATTTTGACAGTTCATATAATTTCTCCGGTGTAATGTTTTTAGAATCACTGAATACATCATTTCTCTTAGTTATATACATATTCATTGTATCTGCTTGTACAACCCCTGCATACATACTCTGCAGGAAACAATCCGTATTACTCAAGCCATTTTTATAAAATGGCATAGTTCCTTTTGATAAACTCCACGCTAATAACAACGCTTTTGATTTTGCATCAAGTATAGTAGATGACACATCTAACGCATCAGTTATCCAATCCCCCATATTATCCATCAAATAATTATACGCAGAATAAGAAACCACATCTGTCTGTAACGTGTTTTTGTAGTCTTTCATACTATTTTTCATGTTTTGAGACATTATACTTTGAGAACCTGAATTATCTATAAAAGTCTCAAGTGACTCCATTGCAAATTTATCCTGATTATTAAATTCACTTGCATATCCAACAATCTGAGAGATTGAATAATACACATCTAAAAAACTGGTTGCATCTTTAACTTTATCAGAAGCAAGCACAAACGGATCAGTTGCATCATAGAAAAAGTCTGCTCTGTCATATAACTTTTCAAATTCCTGATACGATTTGTTATATGCAATCATAGATGCCTTGTTTTCAGCATCAATTTTTGTCTTTAAATCCTCACTGATTTTAGATAATTCACCTATTTTATCATCATAAAGATCTCCTATTTTTTTTATTGATTTAATAACCCAATTGTCACCATTGAAAGGTTTCAAAGACTCTTTTATATCACTGACGCTTTGATTTATTTCTTCATCTGAATATGTGCAGAACATCTTTGCAAAATCCTGCGCATATTTTGCATCATATATATCAGTATTAGAGCAGAAGCCATTCATCAGCTGAAGCCATGATGCCCCATCTGTATCTAATACTCCATTAAACAGCTGTACTATATACGCAGATGAACCCATTGCGAATATGGCTCCGTCAGAGGCTCCTGCATCATTTTTCCAGTCAAATAAATATCTGTCTTTATTTTTTAATACATCCATATAAAGATCAACTATATTCTTTTGCGGCATTTCAATATGCACCTGATTATCCAGCACAACATCTGAACTGTTTAATACCAACAGACTGAATTCTAACGGAATCCATGCTCCGTCATCATTTTTTATAGTCTCAATTGGTGCCTCGTAATCTACCATTTTATTGAACAACATATGTCCTACTTTTTTACTGTCATAGTAAAAAGTTGTAAGTCCGTACGGAACCGAATTGCTAAATTGTTTATTGTAAACAGCTGCATAATCTTTTCCCACCTCAACCTGATATCCTAATCTTTCTCCAAGCTGCTCTGCGTTTGCATAAACGTGCTCATCTTTGACCAAAATATCGAGATCTTCATACTGTCCGATATTATCAGAAAATTCCACTGATAACGTAGTATATGAATTCTGCATATCCCCTATCTCTGTAGCAGAAACTGTATATGCAGAAGACATAAGCATAATTACGCAACATACAATACTAATTATTCTCTTCATACTACTCCTCCGTGTCCATCTCATTTACAACATCCTGCATCAAATTCTGATATGCAGTTACCATGTTTCCTGTCAATGCATTAATAAATTCTTCCGAACCATACTCTGCCGAGTAATTGCCATTTTCATATGTGTATGGAACTTCTACTTCATTTGTTACTTTATCAGCTTTTACTATATAATCCTTTATAAAAGAATCCACATTTTCTTCTGTAACATTATTTTTCCTCATATCATTAAATAAATCAGATAATTCCGGAGCTGTAATTTTATATGTAATAGTCTTATCGCCAATTTTTTTAACTTCAACAGTATCCTGCTCTATAATCTGATACATTAATCCATTCTCCTGCTCAGTATCAGTTTCAAAAAAATCAGATAATTCCTCATCTTCCGATAAGTCATCTACCCCATTAATAATCTTATCTAACAGTGACAAATCTTTCGATTCAATTGCGTCTGAAATTTTATTTGCTTCCTTTTTTACCGTTTTGTCTGTGCCACATGCTGTAGCAGATAGACATAATCCTATTAGAATAATTCCTATTATTTTTATATTTGATTTAAAATACATTCAAACCTCTCTTATAATTTTGTTTTCTATTTACTATAAAGGATTCAAAAGACTATTACCTCTTGAATCCTTTATTCTTACTATTTTTCTGACGCAAACCTATATACATCATACTGTTCACCATTTTCTCTTATAATGAAAAGCCCATCTTTACTCCCAATAGTGGTATCATCAAATATTTTGCCTCCATTAAAATATGGTTCAATTGCATCATCATTCCATGTAAACAAATCCCCGACATCCATTACATCAGCGTTTTTATCTAATAAAATAGCATTGTAATCACTATCCTATAAGAAATAATATTTATCATCTAAAGCATAGAAATTAAAATATCTATCATCATACAACCCACTATTTGAGCCTTCTATCTGAACACCCTATCATTAATGTCACTGTTAAAATAAATTTTACAGTTGTTTTTTCATACCATTATCCTTCCTTTAATCATTTACAATTTCGTCATAACAATCTTTACATACAAAAACCATCATATGAGCAAGATTTTCATAATGTCTTGTGGCTCTTTTCCCACACCACGCACATTTCTTTCTGCAGTCTTTGCATACATACGAATATGAATCGTCACTCATCCTATATGCAATCGTTGGCTTATGTTGACACCAATCACACGGTTTATCTGATACTCTTACCATTCTTGATATACCAAATATTCCCAGCATCGCTACAATAAGGCACGGAATAATAATTTTCCAACACCTATATTTTTTATGTTGCTCGTGACTTACATATGATCGTTCTGCTTCGCTTTCCATACCATCAATCGGTGTTCCACAATTACCACAGAACCGTCCATCATCATCTAATAGAGATCCACATTTATTGCAATATGCCATAATATTAACTCCTCCTTTCCGGTTTTTTACCAGTTATATTTAAAAAGCACCAATACAGCTTTTTGCTACATTGATGCTCTAAATATCCCTCTGCAACTGGCTAACATTTTACAGTCCCTATAGCTTTGCGTCACTAGATTTCCCTAGCTTTGCCATATGTTTAAATATTGTGTTGTCTACTTATAAAATTATTATAGTATAAATATTTACTAAATTCAATAGTAAATATCTTTATTATGTTAGATTATATATGCATGTATGGAGGGGATATGGATTACATTCAACGAATGCGCAATCTAAGAGAAGATAACGATAAAACTCAACAACAGATAGCCGATTATCTGGGAACATCCCAGACTATGTATGCACGATACGAAAGAGGCGCTAATGAACTCCCAATTCATCATTTAATTTCATTATGTAGGTACTACAATGTGTCCGCTGATTATCTCTTAGGACTCTCTGATAACAAATAAAAATGAGCGTAATTTACCCCCGACAACTGTCGGGGGTATTTCAATCACTTCTGGTATTCCTCAATCACGCATTGATGTTCTTTCGCCTTTTTATCATAATTTATTCCGACTAAAAGAATTTTTCCAGTATATTCTTCTATTGCACTTGGATAATTCTTTTGCTTTATCTGCGCCAGTGCTGCCTCTTTACTGCTGTCCCACTTAAGCTCAACTATAAGCGCCGCGTAATCGTAACTATACTCAGTTTTTGGAATAAAAACAAAATCCGCAAAGCCCTTGCCTGTCGGATACTCACGTACAGGTTTGAAATAATATAACAATTTTCTTATGAAGCTCCGATGATATTATAACCTGGAAGCTTCCTTTATATGCCAGCTTTGGAACCTTTCCTTGTTTACATATTAGCAAATAATCATCAACAGCTTGCGCTTATTGCAACTATTGCTAGTTGCAATTGTCGATTTAGTTCTAAATCCTTCATTTAACACAAACTAACACCATGTCCACTACTCTTATCCACAATATTATGAATGAATACGACAGGTGTGAGTACAGCGTCTTTATTTATAAACAATATAAAGCTATGTATATCGGATTTTGTGAAAAATAACAATCGAAAAATCCCCGGCGATTACGCCGGGGTAAAAATATCTGATACAAGCAGGAATATAATTATATTTTATTTTAATCACTAATAATAATAACTTATTTCATATCCCGAACCATGAAAATCTTCTTCCGAAAAATTATTACAATACATTGCAACTATCCACCCATGTTTTGAGCTATTCCATCGTATTCCATCACTATCGTTATAATCAGACTCTCCCATTTTCGATAGAAACTTATCAAATTCCTTATCAGTCAAACCATAATGAACTGAACTAACACATCCTGTTTCTAAATCAAATTTAATCACCATTCCTTTTGAAGCTTTAACGCCCTTTATCTTGGCATTTTTATAATATAAGGAATAAACTTTATCTGTCTTTTCTCCAGTTGATCTATACTCATATATCTGCTTATCTTCGTTGAATATTTCCGTTTGAGCATTCATATAATTTACATTTGGTTTGAAAGAACTATCCAATTTTAACATCTCTGCTCTTTTAACATCAGATACTGTTGATTCTCGTGTATACCCTCTGTCAATATCTTGAGACGATATTTTTGAATAGCCAAATACCCCTCACACAAGTAGACAAACAATAATAACTAATACACCAATAATTACATATGGTTTTTTATTTTTAGACCGGATTATTTCATTTGGTTCAAATGTATGAACTTTATTTTGAACCGTTTCATTAACTATTGGCTTTCCACATTTCGTACAAAACTTTGTATTCTCTGCGACTTCATTTCCACAATATTTGCAAAACATAGATTTTTCTCATGATACACAAATCATATTTGTTAATCATCATGCATTTCCCTGTAAGTTTCTTCACATACCAAAAATTCCTTATGTATCATATTCTCATAATGTCGTGTAGCTTTTTTCCACACCATGCACATTTTTTTCTACATTCCTTGCAAACATAAGAGTAAGAACCATCGCTTTCTTTATATGCCACAGTCAGACTATGTCCACACCAGTCACACGGTTTATCAGATACAGACATCAATTGCATAAATCCCCATATTACAATTACTCCAACAATAAGACTAGGGATTATAATTTTCCATACTCTAGCATTATTGTTCTTTGATGCTAGAGCATCATAAACATGTTCTGATTGTTCTTTCTCAACAACCGTACCACATTTACCGCAATAGCACATTTTTAATATTCCCCCCAGTCTGTTATTGTCATATTATTACTTATTTACAGCCTTACCATATGAATTTGCCAAAATATCTTTTTGCGAATCTTCGGAAGCTTCAACATCAAAACTTTCTCCCGATAAAAGTTCCACAGCTAAAGCTCGTTTATTTAATACATCATTTTCATTTAGTATGTCATATGAATGTCCACTTACTGTTCCAGAATTCTCATCTATTTCATATACTGAATAAGAGCCTCCACCATTTCCACTTCCATAATCATGAAAAGCCGCAAATATCAATTTCGAATCCTCATAAAAGAACTTTATCTTACTCGCCGGAATAGCACTTGGCTCATACGTATATCCCCAATCACCTAATTCAGCATACACATTATCTATAATTTCTTTTTGATTCTCATCTAAATCATTATATGTATAAGTCTTATCCCTCCCATTTGATTCATTATTTGTAAACGAACATCCGACTGTAAAAAACATAGTACTTAGAGTTAAAATTATAGTTATTATCTTCTTATTCATCTTACCCCTATCAAAGATATTATTTCTTATTATTTTTTCTTATTAATCTTCCATAGACTGAGCCAATAATAAATAAAACAGCTGCCAAAATAATCAACACTACAAATACATCCGTACTAACTGTATAGTAAGCTACAAATGCAAATATAGCACATATTATTCCTAAAACTGTAAAACCCATATCCGCAAGTAAAGAAGTTTTCATAATTTCATTTTGATTTCCCAACTCAGTCTTACAGCCACAATTTGGACACACTTGTGCCGAATCACTTATTTCTTTTCCACATTCTGGACATCTTATTAAAGCCATATTAATACCTACCTTTCTTTATCATCCTGTGACATCTTTCCTATATAAATTGTAGTACAAATATTTACTAAATTCAATAGTAAACATCTTTATGTTTGCGTAAGTTTATTGTAGGAATTAAATAGACCGACTATTCCTAAGAACCTGCTTGTGCAGAGATTAATAACTACAATTACTATACGACTTTTTATTGTTATCTACAATCCCCAAATCTGATTTCTAAGACCCGCTATCTTTTTTATCTGTGGATATGGAATCGTATACCCCGGCAAATCAGCAACACTTCCTAAAGCATCCCTATTTTTTCGTTCTGACTTTAATACATCTTTAGCAGAACAGATTATTTCCTAAGCACCTGCCGCAAGTGGTAATTCTTGGCGTTGATATCTTACTAGTTGTAGCATATCCTCCCCATTCTTTTTATAAACACGAAGACGCGCCATTTTATCAGCGGCAATCACAGATCACCCAAGCGGTCTTGAACTCATTCTATCTGAAAACACATGACTGACATGTCCTTCTGCACTACAATGAATATTGTCTTGATGGTTTTTGATACCTTTCATGATTGCTTTCCAATGACCTATGATATATTTCTTGGATGCCTCAACTTTTTTCTTCTTGCTTTCAGATTCTGTTACATCAATGATCCGATCAAATATTGAACTGGCAGCCTTTTTATGCCCTCCATTTATTGCCTCCCATATTTCATTTCTCACGTCATCTGCCAAATCTTTCAGATGTGTTGTGGCACTGATGATGTATTTTTGTAAGTGAAATTTATCCAATACAAAGGTTGCTTTTGCGTACACTTCAGCGCCTTTTTCAATCCAACCAGCACCGTCTCCATTTACGTATATTTTTTCTAAGCTGTCCTCATCATATATATAGTCATAGACTTCTTTCCAAAGTTGTTTGACCCCTTTTGGTCCTTGGCATCCTCCTCCAAAATATTTGACATTAACCAGTTCATGCCGATCATTTTCTGTATTTATACCTTCATAAACATAAACTAATTTAGGCATAAACGTGTTGTTATATGAAAATTTAATAGCGCCTTTTTTCTCTAAATACTGTAATGCAACATGATCTTCATCAGCATCTTCTGTCATTCTTTCTTTCAATCCAAAACCCATTAAGTCATCTAATAAATATCTTCGTTCACCTGTTTTCTTGTTTTTATAATACGTTCTTTTATACGTAACTTCTCCAAGAGAAGTTAGTCTTGACACCTTATCACAACTAATGATTTTCCATTCTTTTCTCAATTCCCGATGATTACGAAGTGCTTGATCATAAAACTCCCATTCCTCAGCAATCATGGAGCATCCTAATTCGACAACATTTGTCGTAACACCCTGAACCATTTCTGCTATCTTTGTAAGATCAGCAGAATAACTTTCAAAAATCTTTTCTAATTTTTTTACCCCTTTTTTCTGAAACTGTTGTATACTCTTAATCATAGAAAGCACCCTCCTTGGATTTTGTCTTGTCAACTTTAATCCTAATACAGGAACAGGTGCTTTCTTTCTGTCTATTTAATTTTCCTACAAATCCTTATTGCTAAAATCTCCCATACTCTCCTCCTATCATACAGCTATAAAAACAAACTCTATTTCAATGTCAGCTCCATCACGATAGGATTATGATCCGAATTCTTAAAATCCAGATCTAGTGTCTCGACACTTTCCACTGACAGATTATCCGATACTATGAATCCATCGATCATATAATACTGGAATTTGTCTGGTGATGCGTCATTGCCCTTTAACGGACGGTCAAGCGAGCGGCATGATGGCGTGCTGTTGTCTGTTACAAATGAAAGGTTGTCTGAAAACTCATCTGTGTCTATTTCCCCCGGAGTCCACACATCATCATTTATAATAGGATATGCACTGTTGTCATAATTAGAAAATTCCTGATTAAAATCTCCACCGGCTATAACATAATTTCCTTTTTCTGTTTCTTCCTCCAGAAGCTTTTTAAGCTGTTGTGTCTGTGCTGCCTTGCCGTCACCATCATCATATGCCTCAAGATGCAGATTTACAAGCACCAGTTCCTTATCACTGCCCTCTATCGGTACACGACTTACCATTAAGCATCGTTTCAAGTTACACAATCTCATCGGATAGCCAAACGGGCATGGCAATGAAATCCGCTTACAGTCACTTACCTCGTATTTTGATAATGTTGCCAGACCACAATCCACCTTTCCGATGGTTGGAAGAGGATATGGCACATAAAGTGTCTTATAATTTTCCGCAAATGAGCTGCTATATCCAGTCAGATTTCCTGTGATCGCATCCAATTCATTTATATAGTGCGAACGTTTTGAGTCAACATCTACTTCCTGCATAAAAACGATATCCGGATCACTTTCTTCTATCTGTTCTGATATTGCCTCCAGATTTTCCTGCACTGTTTCTTTGTCTGAACTGCTTACACTTTTGCCGCCATCCATGAAAAAATCTGCATTCTCACCAAGTGCCGCATAGCCCGTATTCCATGTCATGACCCTTACACTATCGCCATCCGAAAGTTCTTTAACATTAAGCCTGCCCCCATTTTCCAACGTATCTGCATCATCCATATCTACGTCTTGTACCTCTGAGCCTGCTGCCACGACAGAAATCTTTTCCACATCATCCGGCTTAAATTCTGTTATGGTAAGCACAACAACGAGAATTATCACCCCAAGCGCAATGACTGCCAGAATTCCTCCCAGCAATTTAAAAATATTTTTTACCTTCTTATCCATTTATATCCCCCATAAAATTATTTTATTATATTATAACCTAAATTTTACAAATTTTCTATACAATAAAGAACCACAGCATCACAAATTGCAATGCTGTGGTCTTTATGTAAGTAATGTAATTAATTGCGTATATACCAGCTATCTGCACAAAATTATGCGTTAGCGTTTGCCTCTTTAAGAGCTGCTGTAAGCTGAGGAACGATTTTCTTTAAATCTCCTACTAAGCCATAATCAGCTACGTCGAAGATTGGAGCATCTTCGTCTTTGTTGATTGCGATGATAAGATCAGACTCTTCCATACCAGCAACGTGCTGAATTGCTCCAGATATACCGATTGCGAAGTAAATCTGTGGACGTACAGTCTTTCCTGTCTGTCCTACCT
>CAJLRL010000031.1 GCA_905209075.1 uncultured Lachnospiraceae bacterium
GTGAAATCCATGATTTATTCTCCTTGAAATTTATATTTTGTTTTAATCTCATTTATTTTAAAACCACGGATTGCGTCGCAATCCTACGTAACCTTGCGTTCAGCCAAACATGGCTGCCTGCCCGGTTCCGTTAATGTCTCAAAAGAAAACACATATTGGTAAGCAAGCTTCCCATATATATTTTCTCTGAGACTGGTTTAATACGCTGCTACTGTGCGTCAACTGGTGTTTTTGTACGGTCTGCATTGTAAATATAGAATCCTTTACCGCTCTTAGCACCGAGGTTTCCACCTCTTACCATCTTGCGGATGAGTGGACATGCACGATATTTGCTGTCTCCTGTCTCATTATAAAGAACATCCATGATAGCAAGGCAGATGTCAAGTCCGATGAAATCTCCTAACTCTAATGGTCCCATTGGATGGTTAGCACCAAGCTTCATAGCAGCATCGATACCAGCAATGTCTGAAACACCTTCCATTTTGATGAAAGCAGCTTCGTTGATCATTGGAATAAGGATACGGTTTACAACGAAACCAGCTGCCTCATTAACCTGTACTGGAGTCTTTCCGATCTCCTCAGCGATTTTCTTGATAGCCTCAACTGTCTCAGCAGGTGTGTTCACACCAGCGATAACCTCTACTAATTTCATACGATCAGCAGGGTTGAAGAAGTGCATACCGATCATTGGACGTGTAAGTCCGTTTCCGATCTCTGTGATTGAAAGTGATGATGTATTTGAAGCGAAAATACACTCTGGTTTAGCGATCTTGTCTAACTCAGCAAATGTAGTTTTCTTAACCTTCATATCTTCGAAAGCAGCCTCCACGATAAGGTCGCAGTCTTTACAAAGGTCTTCCTTTAAACCAGGAGTGATCTTAGCAAGAATTCCGTCAACCTTCTCCTGTGTCATTTTCTCTTTAGCTACAAGTCTTGCATATCCTTTAGCAATCTTGTCTTTTCCGCCTTCTGCCCATTCCTGTTTGATATCGCAGAGTGCTACTTCATATCCGTCTACCTGTGCAAATGCTTTTGCGATTCCCTGGCCCATTGTACCAGCACCGATAACTCCAACCTTCATTTTAATTCCTCCTAAAATATATTATGGTGCAAAAGCTTTAAGTGCTAAGCCTCTGCAACATAACTTAATCATATATATAAACTGATGTGAATAAACTAATTCACACTACAAGGGGATGCACCTGCATCCCCTCATATATCTATTGGCAAAGAAAATTAGTACTTCTCAACGATAGTAGAACATCCCATTCCACCACCGATACAAAGTGTTGCAAGACCTCTGTTTGCTCCACTCTTCTTCATTTCATGTAATAATGTAACAAGGATACGGCATCCTGAAGCTCCAACCGGATGTCCAAGAGCAATTGCTCCACCGTTTACGTTAACCTTGCTCATATCGAATCCAAGATCTCTTGCTACAGCGATTGACTGTGCAGCAAATGCCTCGTTAGCCTCGATAAGATCGAAGTCACCAATTGTAAGTCCTGTCTTAGCAAGAACTTTCTTTGTAGATGCTACAGGTCCAACACCCATGATCTCTGGCTCAACTCCACCGAGTGCTCCAGCTACCCATGTAGCCATTGGTGTAACACCAAGCTCTTTAGCTTTCTCTTCACTCATTACAACAACTGCTGCTGCACCATCATTGATTCCTGATGCGTTACCAGCTGTAACAAGTCCGCCCTCTTTACCAGAGCAGCAACGTAATTTAGAAAGTGACTCAGCTGTTGTTCCAGGACGTGGTCCTTCATCTTTAACGAAGTCAACCATTTCTTTTTTAACTTTAACTGGTACAGGAACGATCTCCTCATCGAATTTACCAGCAGCGATAGCAGCTTCACATTTCTGCTGTGAGTTTGCTGAGAACTCATCTAACTCTTCACGTGTGATGCCATATTTATCACATACGTTCTCAGCTGTGATCATCATATGATAATGGTTGAATGCATCTGTAAGTGCATCATTTACCATAGTATCGATGATTGTTGCATTGTTCATTCTGTATCCGAAACGAGCCTTTGTCATAGCGTAAGGAGCCATTGACATGTTCTCCATACCACCGGCAACAACGATATCAGCCTCACCAGCCATGATCATTGTAGCAGCGTCGTTTACACATTTAAGACCTGATCCACAAACAACGTTAAGTGTAACAGCTGGAACCTCAATTGGAAGTCCTGCTTTGATAGAAGCCTGACGGGCAACGTTCTGTCCCTGAGCTGCCTGGATTACACAACCCATTTTAACTTCATCAACTAACTCTGGAGCAACACCTGCACGGTTTAAAGCTTCCTTTATTACGATTGCACCTAAATCTGCGGCTGGAGTATTGCTTAATGCTCCACCCATTTTGCCGATTGCTGTACGGCAAGCACTTGCGATTACAACTTTCTTTGCCATTATATTATCTCCTTTAAATTGTATTGCACATACGTGCTGTTAATTTTTTAACAATGTCATTGTACCACAATATCGCATAAAAATCAATTAGTTTAGTTAATTATTTGTCAAAATTCTATTAAATTTTGCATATTCCACACATGTTTTATTTACAATCTTCGGTCATATTAACGAAGATTACCAAAAATCGTATCATTTTCCGCCGGCTTTGCCACGAAAAATTTCCGTACTAATTTACCAATATAAAAAGCAGAGCAATTTACACAAATAATATGCATAAATTGTCCTGCTTTGTTTTATTAAATATTTTTAACTTTTGCTATGTCAACCGGCGTCTTTTTCTCTGATGCTGTCTCAAGTGAATGAGCAAGTGCATTTGCTGTATCCATTGCTGTAATACAGTAAACACCTGTTTCTATCGCATTACGTCTTATAAGGAATCCGTCCCTGCTCTTATCGCCGTTACCTTGTGTAGGTGTATCGATAACAAGATCGATCTTGTGACCGAGGATAAGATCCATAACGTTTGGTGATTCCTGTGAAATTTTATTTACACGGAGTGCATTTACTCCATGCTCCTGCAGATATTTTGCAGTGCTTCTTGTAGCATATATTTTGTAGCCCAGCTTTTCAAAACGTTTTGCAACACCAACTGCCTCCGGCTTATCAGCGTCTTTTACCGTCATGATCATCTGCTTATACTTAGGAAGCTCTACTCCTGCTCCCTGGAAAGCCTTGTAAAGTGCTCCGTTGAATGTCTTATCAATTCCAAGACATTCTCCTGTTGATTTCATCTCCGGTCCAAGTGAAATTTCTGCTCCACGAAGCTTTTCAAATGAGAATACAGGCATTTTTATTGCTATATAATCTGCTGTAGGTGCAAGTCCCGGTGTATATCCCATTCCCTTTATTGTCTCGCCCATGATGATCCTTGCTGCGAGATCTACTATCGGAATGCCGGTTACTTTACTGATATATGGCACAGTTCTTGATGAACGCGGATTTACCTCTATCACATAAATGTCATCGTCCATATCGATAAACTGGATGTTTATCATACCTACTACGTGGAGAGCCTGTGCAAGCCTCTTTGTGTACTCTACAAGAGTTTCTTTTGCCTTCTCACTTATTGTATGTGCAGGATAAACTGAAATCGAATCACCCGAATGTACACCTGTACGTTCAATATGCTCCATTATACCAGGGATAAGGATATCTGTTCCGTCACAGATCGCATCGACCTCTATCTCTTTTCCCATAAGATATTTATCTACCAGAATAGGATGATCCTGTGCGATCTTATTTATGATTCCAATGAATTCTTCGATTTCATCATCATTCCATGCGATCTTCATTCCCTGTCCGCCAAGTACATATGAAGGACGTACAAGTACAGGATAGCCAAGTCTGTGTGCTACTTCTTTTGCTTCCTCAGCTGTAAATACTGTTCCGCCGGCAGCTCTAGGAATACCTGTTTTTTCAAGTATCTCATCGAAAAGTTCCCTGTCCTCGGCTGCGTCTACATCCTCCGCCTTTGTTCCAAGGATCTTTACTCCCATTTTCATAAGAGCTTCTGTAAGCTTTATTGCTGTCTGGCCACCAAACTGTACTACTGCTCCGTCAGGTTTTTCGAGATTTACTATGCTTTCAACATCCTCTGCAGTAAGCGGTTCAAAGTAAAGCTTATCGGCTATATCAAAGTCTGTTGATACTGTCTCAGGATTGTTATTTACGATGATCGTCTCCCAGCCCTCTTTGGCAAATGCCCATGTACAATGGACTGAACAATAATCGAACTCAACACCCTGTCCGATACGGATAGGACCAGATCCAAGTACAAGTACCTTTTTCTGTGGTTTTGTCGCAGCTGCCTCGTTCTCACTTCCAAATACCGAATAATAATATGGTGTCTCAGCTGCAAACTCGGCTGCACATGTATCTACCATTTTGTATGCTGCTATGATTCCGTTATCATAACGCATCCGTTTGATATCTTCTTCATTCTTTCCTGTAAGTCCTGCGATAACATTATCAGGGAATTCTATACGTTTTGCTTCTTTTAATAACTCTACAGTAAGCTCTTCTGTCTTTAAGCGGTTTTCCATCTCGACAAGAATTGCGATCTTGTCGATAAACCAGCGGTCAATTTTTGTTATTTCAAATATATGGTCATATGAAACGCCTCTTCTTAAAGCTTCTGCTATAACCCAGATTCTTCTGTCATCAACAACATAAAGCTGTTTGTCAAGTTCATCATCAGAAAGTCCCGTGAAATCATATGACATAAGTGAATCAACGTGCTGCTCAAGCGACCTTATGGCTTTCATGAGTGCGCCTTCGAAGTTATCGCATATGCTCATTACTTCTCCTGTTGCTTTCATCTGTGTCGTAAGCGTTCTCTTTGCTGTGATAAATTTGTCAAATGGAAGTCTTGGGATTTTTACTACGCAATAATCAAGCATCGGCTCAAAGCTTGCATATGTCTTTTCTGTAATAGCATTCTTTATTTCGTCAAGATGGTAACCCAGTGCAATTTTTGCCGTAACCTTTGCGATAGGATATCCTGTTGCTTTTGAAGCAAGTGCAGATGAACGTGAAACTCGTGGATTTACCTCGATAACACAATATTCAAACGAATCAGGATTTAATGCATACTGTACGTTACATCCACCTGTGATTTTAAGTTCGTTTATGATATTTAATGCAGAACTTCTGAGCATCTGGTATTCTTTGTCTCCAAGTGTCTGTGAAGGAGCTACTACAATAGAATCTCCTGTATGGACACCGACCGGATCAATGTTTTCCATATTACATACAGTAATACAGTTTCCGTTCGCATCACGCATAACCTCGTACTCGATCTCTTTCCAGCCGGCAATACATCTTTCTACCAGAACCTCACCTACTCGTGAAAGACGCAGTCCATTAGAAAGGATATCTATAAGCTCCTGCTCATCATGTGCGATTCCACCGCCGGAGCCGCCGAGTGTAAATGCAGGACGGAGAACTACCGGGTATCCTATCTTGTTTGTAAATGCGATACCATCTTCTACATTTCTTACTACCTGTGATGCAGCGATAGGCTCACCGATCTTTTCCATGGTATCCTTAAACGCCTGACGATCCTCTGCCTTAAAGATTGTCTCCGCAGTAGTACCTATAAGTCTTACACCCTGTTCATCCAAAAAACCGCTCTCTGCAAGTTCCATTCCAAGGTTAAGTCCAGCCTGTCCTCCAAGTGTAGGAAGGATGCTGTCTGGTTTTTCTTTTAGTATGATTTCTTTTAATACATCGACTGTTAGAGGCTCTATATATACCTGATCTGCGATCTGTTTATCTGTCATTATGGTAGCCGGATTTGAGTTTACAAGACATACCTCTACTCCCTCTTCCTTAAGAGAACGGCATGCCTGTGTTCCTGCATAATCAAACTCTGCTGCCTGTCCGATAACTATTGGACCTGAACCGATAACTAATACTTTTTTAATATCAAAATTTCTTGGCATTACTGTGCACCTCCCATCATATCAATAAAACGATCAAACAGATAAGCTGAATCCTGTGGACCAGGACATGCTTCCGGATGGAACTGCACTGTGAATATGTTTTTACCAACATATTTAAGTCCTTCATTTGTACCATCATTTACATTTATAAATGCCGGAACAGCAACGTTTGGATCTAATTTATCTGTGTCTACCACGTATCCATGGTTCTGTGATGAAATGTATACACGTCCTGTTGCCAGATCTTTTACAGGGTGGTTACCGCCTCTGTGTCCGTATTTCATCTTGTGTGTATCAGCCCCCGTAGCGAGTGCCATAAGCTGATGTCCGAGACATATTGCAAAAATCGGCACATTGCTATCATACAGCTTCTTGATTTCTTTTATTATCTGTGTGCACTCTTTTGGATCTCCCGGTCCGTTTGAAAGCATAATTCCGTCCGGATCTGCAGCAAGTATTTCTTCGGCAGAAGTATGAGCAGGGTAAATTGTCACTTCACAGCCCCTTGCGTTAAGAGATTTTGCAATATTGTTTTTTGCACCAAAGTCAAGCAGTGCAACTTTCTTTCCGTTTCCTTTTAAAATCTTTTTCTCATCACATGTAACTTTGTCAACTACATTTCCTGTTGTGTAAGCCTTGAGCTTTGGAATAATTTCATCCAGATCATAATTCTCATTGGTAGTGATCATTCCATTCATCGTACCCTTTTCTCTTAAGATCTTTGTAAGAGCACGTGTATCTATACCAGCGACTCCCGGTATGTCATATTTTTTTAGAAAATCCTGTATAGTTCCTTCACATCTGAAGTTACTTGGCATACGTGACAATTCCCTTACGATATATCCGTCAGGCCATGCACGTCCTGATTCCATATCCGGTGTCACACCATAGTTTCCAATTAAAGGATATGTCATTACAACAGCCTGTCCTGCATATGAAGGATCAGTCAGTACCTCTAAATATCCTGTCATAGAAGTATTAAAAACGATTTCGCTTATCACTTCTCTTGTAGAACCAATACTGGTTCCTGTAAATACATTACCATCTTCAAGAATTAAAAATGCTTTCATCTTTACCCTGCCCTTTCGTATTATCTTGTTGCATTCAACTTCTTATGTCTGCGCAAAAAAAAAGAGGGCATCTCTTTTTTTTAAATGTGGGCAGAGTATGCCCACCATGATTTCAGTTGTCTGCTTAAATTGTAAAAAGTGTATCATACCCAAACATATTTTTCAACTGTTTTTTATATCATTGCATTATATATACAGTAAATCATTCCGCATATAAAAACAACTCCTGTCCCGCCTAGTGACATTCCAAGCAGCACCGGCGCCGGAACTTTTTTCTTTTCGTATTCTACCTGTTTTATTGATTTAGCAGAAAGCGGTATAAACAGTGCGTCAGGCGCTGTGTATTGATTTATATCGGTAAATCCGATCCTTCTGAAATAACCTGCTGTCTCAGGTGGCATTGCATTTACCGTGACCATATCCAGCCCCAATTCCATTTTTGCATATATGCGAGCCTTCGTGACCAGTTTCTTTGCAATCCTTCTTCGTAAAAAATGAGGATGGACATATAGCATTGTTATGTGTCCGCTTTTTGTCATTGCACATACAGCTGCCATGAAACGCTTATCAAAAGCCGCCCATATTATCAGTTCCCCGCTGTCACAGCATGAACTGATATTTTCCTCTGTCATATATTCATAAAAAAATTTATGCGTCTGCTCATCAGCCGGTCTGTTCCTCCTTATTGCAATCTCATATACCATATGTGAAAGCCTGCATGCATCCTGTATTTCGTTTCTCTTTATCTTTCTTATTTCCATACTTACTCCTTTCCCAGTTCACAGATACGATCGCATAAACCGCTGTAACGCCTCTGCTGTGAATTATTCTTTATCATAAGATTAAATGTTTCATCATCCCCAACTATTGTAACACACTTCTTTGCCCTTGTAACTGCCGTATATAATAGATTACGGTTCATAAGCATTTTGGGACCCCCGAGCAGCGGAATGACTACTGCCGGATACTCACTTCCCTGTGACTTATGTATCGTAACCGCATATGCATGCTCGAGTTCATCAAGAAGTTTGTAGGAATACTCAACCTTTCTTCCCTCATCAAATGTAACTGTCATTGTCTCTGCAAAATCATTTATCTCCTCGATTATTCCTGTATCTCCATTAAAAACTCCCATACCTTTATCCACACATAATCCATATTTTGTGCGGATTTCCCACTCAAGCTGATAATTATTTTTTATCTGCATTACTTTATCGCCCTCACGGAATATAACTCCACGATGTTCTTTTTCCTTTTTATTTTTTCCCGGAGGATTTAAATATACCTGAAGTATGTTGTTAAGCCTCTCCACTCCAAGGAGCCCTTTTCTCATTGGTGTAAGCACCTGTATGTCATATTCTGACGCATCCACAAACTTCGGAAGCTTCTGCTTTATAAGCTGGAGTGTCACGTTTATTATTTTATCCGCATCATATCTCTTGAGGAAGAAAAAATCCATGCTTTTATTATTAAGTTCAACTTCCTCCCCACGGTTTATTTTATGGGCATTTACTATTATATCACTTGTGCTTGCCTGCCTGAATATTTTTGTAAGCTTTACTGTATGAAAACAGCCCGCATCTATTATATCTTTTAGTACGCTTCCTGGTCCAACACTCGGCAGCTGGTTTACATCTCCTACCAATATAAGCCTTGTACCTGCGACAACCGCCTTGAGAAGCGAATACATAAGTGATATGTCAACCATCGACATTTCGTCTATTATTATCACATCCGTTTCCAACGGATTACCCTCATTGCGTTCAAAGCCGGCACTCTTTCCATCCTCCATGCCACCATTCAATTCAAGCATTCGATGTATCGTCCGTGCCTCATATCCGGTAGTTTCACTCATTCTCTTTGCCGCTCTTCCGGTCGGTGCCGCAAGAAAAATATCCATTCCGGCGATTTCAAAATATTTGATTATCGTATTTATCGTAGTTGTCTTTCCTGTACCGGGTCCTCCTGTTATTATAAGAAGTCCGTTGCGCACAGCTTCCTTTACAGCCTCTGCCTGATGTTCATCCAGATTCATGTCCGTTTTCTTTTCAATCTTTCGCAGAGTTTCCTCTATCTCTATATCCGGCACATCATATGAAACATCAAGCTGCTTTAACATGGCTGCTGTATTATATTCCATATAGTAAAACGTGTTTGCATATATCTGCGTCACGTCATCCTTTTGCTGCATTACAACTTTTCTATCCATTGCAAGATTCATGTAATGCTTTTCTATATGTTCTGCATCTACCTCTAGAATTGCTGCTGCACGTCTCGTAAGCTCATCCATAGGCAGATATGTATGTCCTTCAGCCGATGCCTGCTGCAATACATATAAAATCCCGCTTCTTATCCGAAAATCCGAGTCTGTTCTTATGCCTACCCTTGAGGCTATCTCATCAGCAGTCCTGAAACCGACACCTTCTATATCGTCAGCCATTTTGTATGGGTTTTCTTTTAGTATACTGTATATTTCATTTCCGTATGCATTATATATTTTTACAGCGAGTGTCATATTTATTCCGTACTGCTGCAAAAATATCATTGCCTGTCTTAGATCCTTTTTGGCATTTACCTGATCCGCTATCTCCATAGCTTTCCTGCTGCTTATTCCCTTTACCTCGGCAAGTCTCTCAGGTTCTTCCTCTATGATCCTGAAAGTATCCTTTTTAAAGCGCCTTACTATACGTGCAGCCAGCGCAAGCCCTATACCTTTTATTGCCCCTGAGCCTAAATATCTTTCTATTGCTGTTTCATCCTCCGGCTCCTTTTCCTCGAAAGACGAAACCGCAAACTGCCTCCCATATGTCTGGTGTTCTGTATACTCTCCCTTTGCCTCGATGTTTTCTCCCTCAGAAATATCCGAAAAGTTTCCAACACATGTAACTTCTTCCTCATCAACAATAAGAACAAGCACCGTATAACCATTATCAGCATTCCTGAAAATAATATGATCTACATAACCATTTATAGTTTCCAATTTTTTTCTCCGTATAACAAAAACCTCCGGCATAAATGTCGAAGGTTATCTTTGTCTATTTGATATTATAATTACGTTTCATCTGCTCATATAACTGCTGTGTCAGGTTCTGTCCTGACTGGTCGATTATTTTGTCACTGACCTGTTCTATTGCAGTATCCATGAAATAGTCTTTATATTTTGACATTGATGAACTTGTACTATCATCTTCCATAGTGAAAGTATCCTTCACTTCTTTTATTATCTGTTCAAGAAAATATGATTCAAAATCTTTGACAGTATCTAAAAGTTCGTCATCCGAAGATGCAGATGACAATTTACCTGCACTTGATGTAAGTGCGTCTGCGGCTGCACTTGCTTTATTATCTGCCGCCACTGTTGTAAGACCGCTTATATCCATTTATCTCTCCTCTAACTGCTGCAATGTCGCTTATCTTCTAAGATTATTTGCTGTCTCAAGCATCGAATCAGATGTCGTGATAGCCTTTGAATTAAGCTCATACGCTCTTTGTGCAACGATCAGATTTACCATCTCATCTGCAACGTTGACATTTGAACCCTCAAGATATTTGTTCAAGACCTTACTTCTTGTAAGTCCGGCTGTCTGTCCCTCGAGCAGGGGATTTCCGGAATTAGGTGTTGCGGCAAGAAGATTTCCGGATTGTTTTTCAAGTCCGGCCGGATTGTTAAACTGATATACCGCCATTGTCTGGTTTAAGTTGACAAAATTGCCGTTATTATCATAGTATCCGATAGTTCCATCCTGATTGAAGTTCATCTTTTCAGATGATATTCCATTAGGAACTGCTATCTCATTTCCATTTGTGTCAAGCACAGGATTTCCTGCCGAATCCGCAAGTATTGTATTGCCGTTTGCAGATACGCTCCATGTAAATGAACCATCTCTTGTATAGTATACCTGATTATCGCTTCCCCTTACCGCAAAAAAGCCGTCACCCTGAATAGCAAAATCCGTAGGATTGTCTGTCTCTGTAGGTGCTCCCTGTGTATACAACGATGTTGTAGCAGCAACCCTTGTTCCAAGTCCTGCCTGCGCTCCGACAGGCTTTGCATCGCCATTTCCGGATGTTGTCTGTGTCTGTATTGTCTGGTATAAAAGAGATTTGAATTCCGCTCTCTCTGCTTTGTATCCATAAGTATTTACATTTGCAAGATTATTTGATATCGTATCTACATTTGTCTGTTCAGCACGCATTCCTGTCGCTGCTGTATAAAGTGCTCTCATCATAAGGCTTCATTCTCCTTAAACTTTTCCGACCTGATTAACTGCTTTGTCGAGTGTACTGTCTATCGACTGGACAACCTTTTGTCCTGCCTCATAGGCTCTTTGTATGGTTATCATATTTACCATCTCGTTCACAACGTTTACATTTGATGTTTCAAGTGCTCCCTGCTCCATTTCAGCATCACTTGCAACAACATTTCCTCCATCCACAAGATTATAGAGGTTTTCACCATACTTTTCTATGTAATCATAATTATCGATATCTACCATTCCGATAGTACCTACGATCTGATTATTCTGTGTTATGTATCCAAGTGAGTTAACAGAAAATGTAGCATTGGGATCTATCCTGACCCAGTTTGCCTGTCCTGCATCACTGTTTAAAGCACCATTTGCATTAAGTACGTGGTCACCGTCAGCTGTGACAAGATACCCTTCTGAATTAAGCTTAAACGCTCCATCCCTCGTGTATTTGATGGTTGTATTGCCGTTTTTATCCATAAATGCTATGGCAAAAAAACCATTGCCTCCTATAGCCAGATCAGTATTATTGTCTGTGACCTTATAGCTTCCCTCAGACCAGTCTGTGTAATTCTCACCGAGTTTTACGCCATATGTTATGTCACCAATTCTCTGATTCAGACCATAAACAGATGTATCTTTTAATTTAACCGCCATCTCCTCATCAAATGAGCGTGATGTCGTACCTTCCTTTTTAAAGCCGTATGTGTCTGAATTTGCAAGATTGTTTGCAAGAATATCCATACGTCTCATTTCATTTCGCATGCCTGTGTAGGCAGTGTATAAACCTTTAACCATTGATTATCTCCAATTTGGGTTTTAAATTTATATCGGAACAACTTTATAATGTACTTAGTTATCATAGCATACTTTTTATATTTTTTAAAGAAAAAACACATAAAAATCCGCAGGAGGATCATTCCTGCGGATCTTATGCCTGATATTTTATAATCTGATTCTATTTATAACATTGATCTTATCTGCTTTTGCTGCAAAATCTTTTTCAGCCATAGCTTCTGTTGTGAATCCATATTCTCCATCCACAACATTTTCAACGTAAGATACATTTCCAAATATCTTTTCAACCTCTTCTTTTGGTGAATCTGTTCTTACGAAAAATCTATTTACACTGTCATCATAACTTACAAGTGTAAGCTTTTCCGGTTTCCAGTCAATGTATATATTTGTGTGCTGATGTCTTGCCATATCGACAACATCGGCTACAACTGCACTGGCTGTAGGAAGTTTTCCAGCTCCGCTTCCATAAAACATAGCATCGCCAAGAGCATTTCCATGAAGGAATATTCCGTTAAATACTCCGTTAACTCCGCATAGAGGATGTGCTGAGTCGATCATATAAGGTGCAACCATACATGTATAGCTGCTGCCGGCTTTTCTGCTTGAAGCAAGAAGTTTTATCGATCTGTTCATTGCCTTTGCATATTTAAAATCGTCTGCCGTGATCTTTGTGATCCCTTCACAATGAATGTCTTCGAAATCAACCTGCTGTCCTGCTATAAGCGATGTAAGTATTGCGATCTTACGGCATGGATCATGTCCTTCTATATCAGCTGTCGGATCTTTTTCTGCATATCCCTTATCCTGTGCATCTTTTAACACTTCATCAAAATCTGCACCCTCATCAGCCATCTTTGTAAGCATATAATTTGTTGTACCATTAAGTATTCCTGTTATTTCCTCAATCTCATCTGCTGTGAGACATTTATTAAGAGGTCTTATGATAGGGATTCCACCGCCTACACTTGCCTCAAACTGGAAATTAACTCCGTGATCACGCGCAATCTTGATAAGCTCAGCACCTTTTGCTGCAACTAAATTTTTGTTAGATGTAGCTACCTGTTTTCCGGCTTCAAGCATTTCCTTTACAAAAGTAAATGCAGGTTCTACACCTCCCATAGTCTCGACAACTATGCCTATTTCAGGATCCTGTGCAATCGTCTTATAATCGTGTACTATCTTGTTTTCTATCGAAGTCCCCGGAAATTCTCTTAAGTCAAGCACATACTTAACCTCGATCGGTTCTCCTGCACGCTCTGCGATTTTATCTTTGTTGATCTCTAATACTTCTACAACACCTGATCCTATTGTGCCGTAGCCCATAACTGCTATCTTCATCTTGTCACTCCCTGGCTATTATTCTAACGTAATGTATTCCTTTTACAGATTCGATTGCCTTTACCATATCATCCACATCATCCGATTCCGGGAAAACATCAACTGATAAAGTAAGTGATGCTATTCCGTTTACAGGTACACTCTGATGTATTGTAAGTATATTGGCTTTTTCATCTGCAATAGATTTTGAAACGATCGATAAAAGTCCCGGCTCGTCATCCATCTGTATTACCATGTTGACTGTCTTTCCTTTTCGCTCTTCGTGATACGGAAAAATATCATCCTTGTACTTATAAAATGAACTCCGGCTTATACCAACCGCTTCTGTTGCATCCTGCACAGATTCAAGCTTTCCTGAATCTAGAAGACGTTTGGCTTCAACTACCTTTAATAAAACTTCAGGCACGGCCTTTTCACGTACCACATAGTAGTTTGATTTATCTGCCATCCTTGCTACCTCCAAAAATGCCGGTATGTATGTCCTGCACCGACATTTGTCCTCGACTCAAAGATTCTACCATAAAGAACCACTAAATGCAACATAGATATTTTATTATGGTCTTGGTTTTCCACACTCACTGCAGAATTTTCCTTTATTCACTGCTCCACACCCACATGTCCACTCTGCTGCCGGTGCAGGTTTTCCGCATTCGCTACAGAATTTTCCTGTGTTTACCGTTCCACATTCACACGTCCATGAATTTGCTGGTGCCGGCGCTGGTTTTCCACACTCAATACAGAATTTTCCCGTATTTTTGGCTCCACACTCACATGTCCATTCTGCTGCAGATGCTGCGGCTGCAGCATTTACAGGCATCTGTGCAGTAGACGGCTGTTGTACCTGCTGTTGTGCGTTCTGACGATTCTGCGACATCTGGTTAAAGCCCTGCATCATATTCCCCATTGAAGAAACACCCATGCCGACTCCCATGAATCCCTGCATCGCACCGCCTGCATTACTTCCTGCATTTTTAACTCCTTCAGACATATTTTTCACCATATATCCCTGGGCTATATCAGGATCAGAAAGCATTGCGCCTTCATTTCTTGTGTTTATGAGTTCCTGTGATTTTTCATCATATGAAACACTTGCGATACCTACACTCTGAACTTCCATTCCACGCATCTGGTTCCAGCTGTCATCAAGTGTATCTGCCATGTACTTGCCAAGTTCTCTTGCTTTACTTGTGACAAATGAAATTCTCGTTCCATCCGCAGACATCTGGTTTATTGCCGACTGCAGTGCTTCAAGGAATTCTGAAAGATACTGCTCATTAATATCTGTGATCTCTACATGGTCTTTATTCTTTGGGATTGCCTCTGCATAAAACTGGAGAGGATTTGTAATTTTAATAGAATATGTTCCATGCGCTCTTAAGAAAAGTTCTGCATTATAGAATGTATCAAAATAATTTATCGGATTACGTGTTCCGAATTTAATCCCCTTTATTTCCTGAAGGTTAATATAGTAAACCTTCTGTTCCTGCGGTGTCTGTCCGCCAAACTTAACCCTTGTAAAGGCTTCCTTTAGCGAATCCCCAAATTGCCCATTAAACAATGACGGCATAGACGAA
Organism: uncultured Lachnospiraceae bacterium; assembly: GCA_905209075.1. Classification (GTDB taxonomy): domain Bacteria; phylum Bacillota; class Clostridia; order Lachnospirales; family Lachnospiraceae; genus Roseburia. The sequence continues at coordinate 14,955 of CAJLRL010000031.1, forward strand.
TTGCTTACCTGATAATATCCCGGCTCTGCTGTATAATCAACGATTTTTCCTCCATCAACAAGGATCATGAACTGATTGTCATAAACCCTTACTATGGAACCATTTGATATTATGTTGTTGCTTCCTTTTCTGTTTTCTCCTCTATTTACCAGTACACCTCTTGTGTATACTGTCTGATCCCCCATATTTTCCGGCTCGATAACTTCCTGCCATGCGTCTGCAAATCCACCACCTATGGCACTCGCCACAGCTCTTATAATTCCCATTCTTTTCCTCCTTAACAGTGATTGTAGTCAACCTCACAAAAATTTTGAAGTGACCATACTTTTATATTGACAGGCTCCACTCCGGAACCACAATATTCACAAAACTTTGATCCAAGATTTGTAATCGGTGCGCCGCAGTTTGGGCATGTCACACCGATTGAATTATTTCCTTTTGCCATATCCACATTCTGTATGTATACAAGTTCCATATTATATTTTGTCTGTGTCCGGCGCTGGTCAGTTCCTTCGATCATTTTTCCGGACTGTGTTTTGGTATAAATATATGAAACTGCACTCTGGATATAAACTATACATTTTCCATTAACCTTTTTGTAGTTGGAAATTTCTGTCTGATGAACTTTTATGTCCTCGTAATGTTCGAGTGTCTGTGACATTTCGTTCATTTCTATCCTGTTGCGTACTATCTCTTTCACATCATCCGATGCATTCTGTACAAGCAGGTCCATGTCTGATGATGAAATGGCATTGAGTGCCGATACAAGCATGATCTCTGCTTTATTTTTAAACTGTTCCCACACGAACTCCGGGAAGTCACGTTTTATCTGTGGTTCCATTATCCTCGTCATTCCCGAAACAGATTTCGGAGTTCTCGATACATCATCAGAAATCCTGTTTATTCCCTCTACTATGTCAGACGTTCCAAGAATTGACTGCGACAGCTTTCTTACTTTTTCTCTTACTACAAGTACAGCTGACAATATTCCAGCAAGTATCACGCCTGCAATGATCCATTTCAACTATTTTTCCTCCTTAAGTGACAGCCATTTCAGATACCCATTTATAAAAATATCTATATCTCCATCAAGTACCGCATCAGCATTGCCGCTTTCAACATTTGTTCTATGGTCTTTCACCATTGTATAAGGCTGGAGCACATAAGATCTTATCTGGTTTCCCCATCCTATCTCAGTAACTTCGCCACGGATTCCGGCTTCTTTTTGTGCATTTTCTTCCTGCTTCAACAGATAAAGCTTTGCCTTTAACATCTGCATCGCCTTGTCCTTATTCATATGCTGCGAACGCTCATTCTGGCACTGCACAACTATTCCTGTAGGAAAATGTGTGATACGGATAGCCGAAGAAGTCTTGTTTATATGCTGTCCTCCTGCACCACTCGACCTGTATGTGTCGATCCTTATATCTTCATCTTTGATCTCGACATCCACATCCTCATCTATATCCGGCATGACATCGCAGGATACAAACGAAGTCTGTCTTTTCCCGGCTGCATTAAATGGTGATATCCTTACCAGACGGTGTACTCCCTTTTCAGATTTAAGATATCCATAGGCGTTCTCACCATTTATCTGGAATGTTATGGATTTTATTCCGGCTTCATCCCCATCAAGACTATCAAGCACCTCAAGAGAAAAGCCTTTTTTATCTGACCACCTTGAGTACATTCTGAATAACATCGCTGCCCAGTCGCAGGATTCCGTACCTCCTGCGCCTGCATTTAAACGCAGAATCGCATTGCATTTGTCGTACTCTCCTGAAAGCAGTGTTTTCATTCTTATGCTGTCGTATGTAGATTCAAATTCATCTAACATCTGTTGTATTTCAGGGATCAAAGATTCATCGTTTTCCTCGTACCCCATCTCTATCATTGTTTCAATATCATCAAACTGTCCTGACAAGCTTGCATATGTTGAAACATCATCTTTCATACTCTTAAGCTCTTTCATTTTTTCCTGTGACTTTACAGGATCATCCCAAAAGTCCGGAGCTTCCATTTCTCTTTCCAGTTCCTGGATTTTTTGTTCTTTGTTAGCCAGGTCAAAGTGAATCCCTCACTTCCTGCAGTGGAGTTTTGTAACTATTAAGAACGGATTTAAAATTATCTAATTCTACCACAGAATCACCTCTTTCTTTATTAACATATTTTTAATTATACTTTTTGTGTCTTAAAACCGCAAGACTAATTATAAAGACTATTAAAAGCATTATAACTCCACCAGATGTATCTATAAGGACATCTGTAAATCTTCCGGCTCTTCCATTTACAAACAATTGATGGAATTCATCTGTACATGCATATAAAAATGTGATACATATCGGTATTATATACCGCCGCTTGCCTTTTTTAGTACATACCGCACCAAATGTCAGCAATGTAAGAAGCGCATACTCACTCATATGTGCCGCCTTCCTCACCGGATAATCTATAATCTGCGCAAGTTCTTCCTTCTTTTCATCATTCCAGTTTTTGTGTGCAACATTATCTATAACCGAAACTAAGCGATAGCTTACACCATCGCTTAGCTTTTGTGATTCATCTGCCGGCTGTGCTGAAAACATAAATATTGCTGCCATCCAGCACACTGCCAATATTCTCATAATTCTTTCAAAGTTTTTCATTCATTACCTCTATTGCTTTTTGCAGCTGGTTATCATACTGCATATCATAATCTGCATTTTTATCACCGGTATATTCATACTCAATTTCTACATCTGGATCAATTCCAACTCCATGTATGTTATTTCCATTTGGTGTGTAATATTTTGATGTTGTGATCTTTACCGCATCCCCGTCCTCAAGCGGATATATTGTCTGCACGATACCTTTTCCAAATGTGGTAGTTCCGACAAGTGTTGCATCAATATAACCATCTTCTGTGTAGTCTTTCATCGCTCCTGCAAAAATCTCAGATGCGCTTGCACTATTTTTATCAACAAGTACGACTATAGGACAGTTTATCTGTTTTCCATCATCCTGTCCATAAGTTTCTGTGTGTCCTGATTTGTCTTTTGTGTATACCACAGTTCCTTCTGGAAGATCTCCAACCTTCTCCGCCGGAAGGATCCTGTCTACGATATCTGTAACAGCCGTCACAAGTCCTCCCGGGTTTCCTCTTAGATCAACTATCAGTCCCTTCATGCCGGCATTTTCAAATCCATCTAACATATCGCCAAACTGCTGTGCAGTATTTGTCTGGAACTCACTTATCTGCATATATGCAACCCCGTTATCTAACATCTGGCCTTCAACTGATGGGAGTTCTACATTCTTTCTTTCAACATCAACTTCAAATGTTTCATCCGTGGATGCACGATAAACCTTAAGATGGACAGTTGTCCCCTCGTCTCCTCGTATCTCCTTTACGAGATCAGAAAGCTCTTCACTTGTTGCATCTGTATCACCCACTGATATGATTTCGTCACCCTCTTTCAGGCCGGCCTCCTCGGATGGTGTACCTGAATATATTTTCTTGATCGTAACCTGCTTTGTGTCTGCATCCTGTTTGAGTGCTGCACCTATACCATAATATGTTCCGGTTGTCGCCTCCTGCAGCTGTTTATAATCATCAGCTGTATAATATAACGAATACTGATCACCAAGTCCTTCCACAAGTCCCTGCAATATCCCGTTTTGCAATTCTTCTTTATCATAATCATCATAATAATACTTATCTATGTAGCTTTTTAGTTCATCGACTTTACTTACTGTACTGCTGTCTAATAATTCATTTCCGGCCGTTGTAAGTCCCTCTCCTAAGGTGTGTCCAAATACCGCCATATATATAAACACACCAACTATGGCAATCACTATCGTTCCGGCTGCTCCTGCTGCCACACCGACTCCAACTCCTGCTGCAAAGCCATGCTTTTTACGTTCTTTATTCTTTTCACTGTTTTTATCCGGATCATCAGGCTGTGGCATCATCTGATCGTATGGGTTTAAATTTTCATTATCCATTATTGATCTCCTTTTATTTTTATAATAAAAATGTAATAGCGGCCAGACTCCCTACCGAGCAAGGCCGCTATAAAATTGCGCTGTGATCACACTCTTAAATGTTTCCGGATCGTAACACAGCTTCCAACAAATCCAATACCAACACCTAACGCAAGTGCTACCGGGATCAATGTAGAAAATATAGTATTTGTTGATACGAATGTCATCATATTTCCTATAAAATTAAACTTTTCTGCAATATATTCACAAATTCGTCCATATAGAACAGATAAGAGGACAAGAGGTATTGCCGCACCTACAAATCCGATCACAATTCCTTCCACCACAAATGGTGCCCTGACAAGAAAATCCGTTGCTCCAATAAGTTTCATGATTCCTATTTCTTCCTTTCTTACAGCAATACCTGTAGCTACAGTATTGCTTATAAGGAAGACTGCGACACAAAGAAGGATCAGGATTATTCCGGCTGAAACATAACTTATCAATTTGTTAAAATCAGTAAGTGTGTTCGCCACGTCCTTAGACTGGTTAACCTTTCTGACTCCATCAAGACCATTGATGTAGTTTACAAGTGTCCCCTGCATGGACACATCACTCAGATAAACCTGAAGGTTAGCTGAATTGCTAAGTGGATTATCATCTCCAAATGATGCTGCCGCATCATCATATCCGGCAAAGTAATCTTTCTGGTACTGACTCCATGCCTCATCCGCTGACTCATATGTCACACTGCTTACTTCTGCTCTTTTTTCTATCTGATCCTTGTCTGCAAGGATCACATCTTCAGTTGTTCCTTTTTCAAAAAACACTGTAACTGCAACACCCTCTTCTGCATCCTTTACCATATTTGAAAAGTTTGTCACAACAATATAAAACAGACCGAACATAAAAATACATGCCGCCATTGTGGCGACAGACGCCAGAGAGAACATCTTGTTACGGAAGATATTTTTAAAGCCCTGCTTAATTGAATATAATAAAGTATTAAGCGTCATTTTCGCCACCCTCCTTGCTGTCTCCTACTATTACGCCCTTTTTGATGGTGATCACCCGTTTTTTCATAACTTTTACTATCTCGAGATTATGCGTTACAACTATAACTGTAGTTCCCTTTTCATTTATCTCTTCAAGTAATTTCATGATTTCCCATGCATTATTATTATCCAGATTACCTGTAGGCTCATCTGCAAGCAGTATACTCGGTTCATTTACAAGAGCCCTTGCTATTGCCACTCTCTGCTGCTCTCCACCTGAAAGCTCCCTTGGCTTTGATTTGTATTTCGCTGCCAGACCGACCATAGCAAGCATCTGTGGAACACGTTTCTTTATATGTGCTGTTGACCTTCCTATAACTTTTTGTGCAAATGCTATATTATCATACACATTTCTGTCTTTAAGCAGCCTGAAATCCTGAAAAACAACACCAACATTTCTTCTGAATTTCGGCACCTGCTTTCTTTTTATCTTTGATAACACTTTTTCATTTATGGTAATAGTACCTTCTGTCGGCTCAAGCTCCTTTAAAAGCAGCTTTATGATAGTAGATTTACCAGAACCACTATCGCCAACTATAAAAACAAACTCTCCATCGTCAATTTCCAGATTGACATCATTAACAGCAGGTACACCTGCTGAATATGCCTTGCTGACATGTTCAAGTTTAATCATTATTTTCTCCTTAATAGTCCATTGATTCCATATATTTCATATATTTGACCACCATAAGGGCAATCTTGAAAGTGATGGCATCCTCGAATACTCTTAAATCAAGTCCAGTGCTCTTCTGGAGCTTATCGAGACGATAAACAAGAGTATTTCTGTGTATATAAAGCTGTCTGGATGTTTCTGACACATTCAGGCTGTTTTCGAAAAATTTATTGATCGTTGTAAGGATTTCCTCGTCAAAATCATCCGGAGATCTGCCATCAAAGATCTCCTTTATGAACATTTTGCAGAGTGGTATAGGCAGCTGATATATTAGTCTTCCTATTCCAAGCTGTGAATATGCAATAATGTTTTGTTCCTCGAAGAATATTTTTCCTACATCAAGAGCCATTCTGGCCTCTTTGTATGATTTCGAAACTTCTTTTAACTCGTTCACAACAGTACCGTATGAGATATGTACACCACTTGAATCTGAACGGAAGAGATTTAAAATCACTTCTGCCGTCTTCTTAAGATCATCATAGCTTTCGTTATCAGAAAGTTCTTTTACAACGATTATATTTTTTTCATCAACAGCTGTGACAAAATCTTTGGATTTTCCACCAAAAAGACCTCTTATCTTTTCAAGCTCATTTCCGTCTTTCTCACGATTTGTTTCTACGATAAACACAACTCTTCTTACTTCGATATCTATATGAAGCTTCTTCGCTCTATTATATATATCTACCAAGAGCAGATTGTCAAGGAGCAGATTCTTTATAAAGTTATCTTTGTCGAAACGTTCTTTGTAGGCAACAAGCAGATTTTGTATCTGAAAGCTTGCTATTTTGCCAATCATATAAACATCCTCACTGTCTCCATATGCCAAAAGAATGTACTCTAGCTGATGATCATCAAATACTTTAAAGAACTGGCATCCATTAACCACCTGGCTGTCAGCCGGTGACTGTACAAACGACTGTGCTGACCCTATAAAGCTTTCAGCATCCGGAAATGTTGCAGCAAGAATCTTTCCCTCTACATCAATTACGCATAAGTCTGTTCTAGTAATTCCCTTAAGACCATCAATTGTATTCTGAAGTATCTGATTGGAAATCATAATTTTTCTCCTTCTCCCCCGATAATATTGCAATTCTATACTATTTTCATAAATACCTTTTAATTATTTTAATACATTCGCACAAAAAAATAAAGAGGAAATGTGTAACTTTTGCACATTTCCTCTAGTATAGTCTTATATGATTAGGTAAATTTTACTATATTCCTTCCGAATATTCCTGGAATCCTTCTCCAAGGACTTCCCTTACATCACTAACAATGACAAATGCATAAGGGTCAATTTCTGTAACTATCTCCTCTACCTGCACGATTTCACGACGCGATACCACACAATATAGTACCAGCTTCTCACTTCCAGTGTACATTCCTCTTGCCTTTAGCCCTGTCACTCCACGGTCGATATCATGCATGATCTTCTTTGCTATCTGCTCGTGTTTGTCTGTGATTATATATGCAGCCTTAGAATATTTAAATCCTTCCAGCACTGCATCTGACACCTTTGTCGTAACAAATATAGCTATCATCGCATAAAGTGTAGGCTTAAGTCCAAACTGGTAAAGACCTATGCATACTATGATCGCATCAAGCACCTGCATGATCTGCACTACTGAATAATGCTTTATTATCTTTTTCTGGATGAGTGCTGCTACCATTTCCGTTCCGCCAGTTGTTCCATGTCCTCTTAAAACGATCCCCATTCCCAGTCCTGAAAATACAGCTCCGAATATTGCAGCCAGCAGATAATCATTCTGAGATAGATCAAGTGGTGGAATTACATACAGCCAGACTGAAAGCATTACTGTTCCAAAAAGCGAACGTCCGACAAACTTCTTTCCCATTATTATATATGCCAATATAAATACCGGAATATTTATCGCAAGGTTTGTGAACCATAAAGGGATTCCACCATGTATAATACCCGCTGTCGCAGTCTTTATTACAATCGCAAGACCGGTAAATCCACCGGTTACAAGTCCTATCGGATCATAGAAATTCTGTAATGATATCCCCATTATCCCTGTTCCGATAATTATCATGATATAAGACCCCAAAGGTGAAGGTTTCTTAAAAAAATCCATTTTATTTTTCTTCCTGCTTTTCGTAATTATTGATTATTTTTGTAAGCTTTTTAACGTCCAGCATTTTTTTCAGCCAGCTTACAAACGACGGCTTTTTATCCATAAATTTATTATTTCCTATTCCATACCATAGATTCGTGGATATTTTATCTTTATTTTCCATAATAAACTTTTCCTGACATGGTGATGCCAGAAACGACAGCACAACATCCGGTGATGCCACATTTATATCATTAACAACGTTTTCAAAATTATCGCTGTCCTGCGCAATGCTGCTTTTTCCAATTATATCTATTTTCGGAAATGCATCTTTTATAAAGTTTTCCTCCTCAGCGGCATCTGCATCGTTTTCTCCTAATATGTATACCTTTTTATGATTTCTCTCAAGCCGCTTCAATAATTCAAAGAAAAAATCATGATTTTCTATTTCATGTTTTCTCTGCATACTTTCAGCCGAGGCAGCATTGAGTATCCCTGCATCGGCAATAACGGTATATGTAATGTTCTCTATTGTCTCCTTAATCTCAGCATCACTTTTGGCTAACTTTAAGGTGTCCATATTTATCTCTTCAATTGTTGTAAAGGAATTTTCATCAAAATGCCTTTCAATTTTCATCAGCATTTCCCTGACAGTATAATTGTCTAATTCTATTCCTGCAATATTTATCCTCTTAATCATACATTCGAGTATACCAAAGAGGCTGTATTTACGCAACTTCTTTTTATAAATTGTGTGACAATTTGCTCCATTCCAGCGATTTTTTTCACTACAAAAATGTCAACTTTATTTTGCTTTTTTTACAAAATTTGATCAACTTTATCACATCTAAACAAAACAATTGTTTGTTTATTGACAACATTTTTTGTGGATAAAGTGTATAACTCCGTGCATAAGTCCATATTAAGGCATTTTATTTTTGTGGATTGTGGATAGTTATCCACAATTATTAACAATAACTTCGATAGTATATCCTGCACCTGTATTTTTTTGTGCAAAATGCTAACAGATATTATTTATGCCAAAGCATATATAGGACTAAACTTTTGTGGGCTTTACATAACAAAAACACCACCTCATATGAGATGGTGTCTGAACTTCAATATTTACTTCAATATTAAATTAGAAAATTCTTCTAACTGCAAGAATTGTCTTGTAATTTGCAGGTGATGTATATTTAATACCTGTTGAAGGATTACTTGCGTGTACTATTGTGTTACCGCCACAATAAATTGCTACATGACCGCTATAACAGATAATATCTCCTGGCTGCATATCATCTACGCTCACTCCATATCCAACTGAACGAAGTGCTGAAGAGCTATGTGGAAGACTGATACCAAACTGTGCATATACAGACATTACAAATCCTGAACAATCTGTTCCATTTGTAAGGCTTGATCCACCATACACATATGGATTTCCAACAAACTGACATGCATAATCTACAACAGCCTGTCCGTTTGAACCACTTGGTGCGCTATAGCTTTCCTCTGATGAAGAATCACTGCTTGAGCTTTCCTCATCTGCTGTTTCTTCTACAGCTTCTGATTTCTTTGATTCATTTGAAGCTTTGCTGCTCTTATTTGACTCTGAAGCAGCATTTTTCTTTGCTTCTTCCTTAGCTGCTGCCTCAGCTGCTGCTTTACGTTCAGCTTCTTCTTTTGCAAGTCTAGCAGCTTCTTCTTCTTTTGATTCTGCATAAGTGAATTCTGTATCAAGTGATACATAATCTGATGAAACATATCCTGTTCCATCTTCTGTAGACACTCCAACCCATCCATCTGCTGACTCATCTATAACAGTAAGATCATCCTCTCCTGCTACAAGTCCAAGCACTTCTGAGTTTTCATCTGCAGATGTTCTGACTTTTAATGTTTCTGTATTAACAGTTGCCACACGACGTCCTGCACTCTTTACTGTTGCATCGTCACCGACTACTACATATTCGCTTTTTACATATCCTGTAACTGATCCTGATGAGATTTTATACCATCCGTCATCTGTTGTTTCAAGAACTGTTGCTGCTGAGTTATTGTAAAGTTTTCCCAGGACTTCACTATCCTCATTATTCTCTGCTCTGACGTTAACATAATCCTGAACCTTTGCTATAGCAACATCAGCATATGCAGATTTAACTGTCTCTGCTTCGTTTGAAGCAACATCTGTATCTGTTGTAGTTGTTTCATCCCCTTTTAACATAACGTCTGCTACCGCAGATGTAACTCCCGCTGTAGGAGCACTTGCTGATGCAACTACATTATTTGTATAGCTCGCAACTCCTGCTGTAAGACCGGCTGCCTGTACGCCATATGGTGCTGTACTAGCAACTGCTAATCCAGTAAGCATTCCGGCTGTAATTTTCACATATTTTACCTTCATTTTAACCTCCGTACGCAATTTGTAATGAAATATTACAAATTTATTACAAATGTTACTTCGTAATTATAACAAAGTGTCATTTATGTGTCAACCCCCAAATCTAACGGATTTTACAAGCATTTTCTTGTCATTTTTGCTTAGTTATGATACTATTTACCTATAAAAAGCATGTTTCAGATATTACATATTGATTGTAATTTATTTGTAACATTTAAGGAGGCGATACTATGGAAATAGATGCATTAAGTTCAGCTTTAACAGCTGTCACCTCATCAACCCCCGGTACACTCACAAACGCTGCCAGCGTTGCTATGCTTGGCAATGCTATGGATTTAAATGAAGTTATGGCAGAAAGCACCATAAAAATGATGGAAAATTCCGTCACCCCTTATCTTGGCAGTAATATTGATGTATCAATTTAAATAAAAAAGAATGTGCCCCGGCACATTCTTTTTTATTTATAGTTTTATTTGATCGCAATCGCTTCAATCTCAAGCATTACATCCTTTGGAAGACGAGCAACTTCAACGCAGCTTCTTGCCGGATAATCACCTTTAAAGAATGTAGCATAAACCTCGTTTATAGTTCCGAAATCATCCATTTCTTTAATAAAAACAGTTGTTTTTATCACATTATCCATGCTTGTCCCTGCTGCTTCAAGCAGGTTTGAAAGATTTGTAAGAGCCTGCTTTGCCTGCTCTTTTGATCCCTCCGGGATTTCTCCTGTAGAAGGTACAACCGGAATCACACCTGATGTGTATACCATTCTATTAACTTCTATCGCCTGTGAATATGGTCCGATTGCTGCTGGTGCATTTTCTGTACTTATCACTTTTTTCATGTCTATTCCTTCTTTCTATATTTTAAACGTCCCCTGGTTCACACAATGATCAGTTTTACCATGGGCGTCTGTGGCATTATAATTTTCTTATTTTTCCATCATGCAAGTCTACTTTTCTTTCTTTATATAAATGACCTACTGCTCTTTTAAACGCATTCTTGCTCAATCCGGTTTCTCTCTTTATAACCTCCGGACTAGCCTTTTCCGAAAATGGTAATACTCCCGCATACGAATCAAGCAGTTCAAGAATTTTCTGCGAATCAGCATCCATCTGTATATATGCTTTTTCCCTTAATGTAAGATCAAGCTTTCCGTCTTCTTTTACATCTGTAACCTTTGCCTCAATGACATCTCCAAGCTTTAAGAAATCTGCATTCTCATATACAGGTATCTTTGCTGAATATAGATCATCAACAGCAATAAATGTTCCAAAATTATCACTAAAATCATACACTCTTCCGGTTACCGTATCATCCTTTTTATATGGTGAATCGGTTCTTAAAAGCTCATATATTCCTTTTGTACTGGCACACAGGCGGCTGCTCTTATCAATATATAAAGTCACAAGAACCTCATCACCTTCATGTACTTTCCTGACCATCTGTCTGTACGGCAAAAATAAATCTTTTTCAAGCCCCCAATCCAAAAATGCTCCTATTTTTCCAACTTCTTTTACTTTAAGTACTGCAAGGCCACCTAATGTAAGCTTCGGTGTATTTGTCGTTGCAATGATCCTGTCCTTGGAATCTTTATATATGAACACTTTTATCTTATCGCCTGGTTTAACTCCTTCCGGCACCTGCTTGTATGGTAAAAGCACTCTTTCTTCATCTGTCTGTGACTTTGAAAGATATATTCCGAAGTCCACTTTTTTTATATATTCAAGTTCCTGATATTGTCCTATCTTCATGTGTTTCCGTCCTCCTATTAATTCAATAATATTTAAATCAAAAATGCAAGCACTGCATATGGTTTTTTATCTTTATCCGCAAGCAAAACCGTATACCTTTCATTTTCCCTTGATATATATGAAAAAATTTCATCTCCAAGCTTTGCCTCTTTACGGTATTCAACCCTTATTTCTTTTACAGCCAGTTCTTCCGGCAGAAGCTGCTTTGCTATCAATATGTATTTTTCATTATTCATATGCTGGTTACTGTCTATAAAGAACCTCGGGACAACAATGCTTCCCGCCTCTTCTATATCATCCGGCACATGGATCTTTCTTTCTGCCTTATTCATTTCAAGTTTAGGCTCAAGTCCATATATCTCGACCATTTTTTCCGGCACTTTTACAGGTCTTGCATTTTTTACATCCATATATACCCATATAGAATTGGCATACGCAAGAGTTTTTCCTTTTTCATCTGTCATTGAAAAATTTCTGTACCCATAAAATGCCTTCATATCATAAGCCCATGTAGAAATCGTCACTTTCTCATCAAGCCTCGGAAGTCTGTCTATGCATATCTGCCACGATGCAAGCACCCATGCCATATTTTCGTGTTTTAAATAATCCATCCCGATATTTAACGCCTCAGACTGGAAAACACTGCAATCCTGAAAATAATTTGTAAGCGCCTCCAGCGTCAGGACACACTTCGAATCAACCTCACTGTATCTGATAGTACTGTCAAATGAAAAAACCATAATAACCTCTCTAACCTACAAAGTTGAAGTAACTTCTTATAAAAGAAAATGCCTCATCCACTCCGTTTGACATCCATAAAGTTATACTTCTGTTTATGATATTCTGATATTCCTGAATAGAAATATTTGTCTTCTTTTTTGCTCCTGATTCTTCGATCAAATTTAATATCCTTTCAAAGTTTTTGTCCATAATATCCCCCTTGTCCTCCGGTGCGGTATGAGAAACAAAAACATCACAAAAGCCTTACCGGTCAATTTTTTATAAATAAAAAAACTTCTCAAGAAATATCTTAAGAAGTTTCTATAGCTGGCCCACAAGGATTCGAACCTTGAAATGACGGAGTCAGAGTCCGTTGCCT
>CAJLRL010000032.1 GCA_905209075.1 uncultured Lachnospiraceae bacterium
TTCCGGCTGCGAGTGTGCTTGATCCATCTGCAAGACTCTTTGTTCCGGCTGCAAGTGTTCCTGATCCATCTGCAAGGCTTGCTGTTCCGGCTGCGAGTGTGCTTGATCCATCTGCAAGACTCTTTGTTCCGGCTGCAAGATCTGATGCTCCTTTTGCGAGGCTTGCTGTTCCGTCTTTAAGTGTCTTAGATCCGGCTGCAAGGCTTGCTGTTCCATCTGAAAGAGTTGCTGCTCCGCTTGCGAGGTCTTTTGTTCCCTGTGCTAATGATGCGGCACCATCTTTTAAGTCGCTTGCTCCCTTTGTAAGTTTTGTAATATCTTCTGCTTTGTCTGCTAACTGAGTGCTTACCTTTGAATATAATTCTACTGAACCCTGAGCCTGATATAAGCCCTTCATGAGTTGATTATATATTCCATTTGCCTCATCCTCAGTTTTATGTTCATACGTCTCTAATGCACCTATAAATTGAGCTTTAACAGTTGAACCTTCCAATGTTGAAACAACATCCTTTAGATTGTCTACTGTAACTTCCGTAAATCCTAAGTTATTCAAAAATCCCATTAATGCCGGCGATTCTTTCATTTTCTTTGCCAATTCATCATTTATCTCCTGCTTCATTGTCTCCGGCATTCCAGATACTGTAGCTGCAAGTTCATTCACGCCAGCGCTTAAATCAGATGCTCCGGCTTCAACATTTGATGCTCCGGCATTTACCTTATCTGCTCCATCTTTTAAGTTTGCTGCTCCGGCATTTACCTTGTCTACTCCATCTTTGAGGCTTGATGCTCCGGCATCAACCTGTGAAGCGCCATCCTTAAGACTTGATGCACCTTCATTTACTTTTGCTGCACCATCTTTAAGGCTTGATGCTCCGGCATTTACTTTTGCTGCACCATCTTTAAGGCTTGATGCTCCGGCATTTGCTTTAACTGCACCATCCATAAGACTTGATGCTCCGGCATTTACCTTTGAAGCACCGTCTTTAAGATTTGAAGCACCGCTGTTTACCTTATCTGCACCACTCTTAAGTGTTGCTGCTCCATCATCAAGTGTTGCTGCTCCTTTGCTGAGTGTACCTGTTCCTGCTGCAAGGCTCTTTGCGCCATTGTTAAGCTGCGTAGCACCGCTTGCAAGAGAACCTGTACTGTTGCCTAATGTATTGATTCCATCATTTATTTTGCTTGCTCCGGCTGTATAACTCTTAAGTCCGTCCTGCAAAGAACCCATTCCGTCAGCAAATGTTCCAAGACTGCTCTGTAAAGTTCCGACACCATCTGAAAGTGTGTCTGCACCATCAGCAAGTGTAGAAGATCCATCCTGAAGCTGTTTTGTTGCATCCTGAAGATCACCTATCATATCATCAAGACTTGATGTATCGATTCCGTCAGAGCTTACAAAATCAGATGCGTTCACTACAAATGTCATTGCCGTAGAAAGTGAGAAATCTTCTACATCAGCTGTAACCTCAACATACTCCGGGATCGTCACATCATCATCAAGATCCTCATCTTTGATTCCAAGGCTGTCTTTAAGTCCCGGAAGTGCATATCCTAAAACTACATTTGTAGTATCGTTAGCTTCAACTTTTCCGTTTGTGACTTCTACATTTTTAAATCCATCGCCGAGTACAAGTGCTGTGACAGCTGCAAATGGTACAGATACAGTCTGCTGCTCTCCGTTTACTGTCTCTGTGAATGTTGTATTATTTGTATAATCGAAACGGATCTTTACTTTACCTGATTTTCCGGCAAGATCTTCTGGAGAGATTTCCTTGTCATCGAGGTAATATGTAACCTTCTGTGATACCGGTGGTTCATCCGAAGATGTTCCCTGATAATAAATATCATTTCCGCCTGCCTGCCATGTGATCTTGTCTCCGTTCTGGTCAAAAGTCTCTTTACCATTTACATTTGTGATGTCCTTTAAGTTGGAAGCATCCTCGATCGTATCTTTTTTGTCTTTGTTCTTTAAATGATCTACAACGATAGTCTTGTCAACATTTCCATTTGCATCAGAGATGAGATACACGCTCTCATCTTTGTCTGCATCGTTATCCTTTAATGAAATCCCATTTAACAAATCATCCGCTATATCGTCTGTGCTCTTTGCCTCTGATGAAGCTTCTGATGTAACCTCTGTGCTGTTATTTTTATCAGCAAATACTGCTGTAGCTCCGATTCCTGTTCCGACAAGAGCTATTGTAAGAACACCTGCCACAACACGAACGATATATTTATTTTTTAATCTTTCTTTTAATTCAGGTAGTTTCATATTTACGTCCTCCCTATATTATCCTAATTACTGTTCTTGTTTTTAAATCCCATACTAGTTGCACAAATCACTCTGTCAAATATCATGAACATTGAAGGTAATACCAGTATAACTACAAACATACTGATAATTGCGCCTCTTGCAAGAAGTATACAGATTGAGCTTATCATGTCGATGTTTGAATAAAGTCCTACACCGAATGTTGCTGCGAAGAAGCAGAGTGCGCTGACAATGATCGACATCGTCGAGTCGTGAAGAGCCTTTGTGATCGCTGGCTGTTTCTCCATTCCCGTGTATCTGTTCTTTCTGTATTTTGTAGTCATAAGTATCGCATAATCGACCGTCGCTCCAAGCTGGATAGTACCGATTACGATGCTTGCGATAAACGGAAGCTTTGTTCCTGTAAATCCAGGAATACCCATGTTTACAAAAATTGCAAATTCGATTACCGCAACAAGTATTATAGGTAAAGAAATTGACTTAAATACCAAAAGTATGATTACAAATATTGCTATAATAGAGATCGCACTTACACGCTTGAAATCCGTATCTGTAATATTGATAAGATCCTTTGTACAAGGTGCTTCACCGATCAGCATTGCATCATTGCTGTAACTTTTTACTATTTTATTTAGTTCTGTGATCTGATCATTTACTTCATCAGATGCGGTCTGATATTCAGAAGAAATAAGCATCATCTGATAATCGCCGTTTTCAAATATATCTTTTACTTTATCCGGAAGCATTTCCTCCGGGATCGTAGGTCCGATGATAGAATCAAGCGATGCTGCCATCTTTACTCCATCAACCTTTTTAATTTCATTTATCATGCTGATACTGTCAGCCTTTGACATACTGCTTGGTGCAATGACTATATGTGTTGCCCCCATAGCATACTGTTCATTTAATCTGTCGTTTGCCTGTTTACTGTATGCGCTGTCCGGCATTGTTCCGGCAAGGTCATAGTAAACATTTGTATGTGTGTATCCATATAAAGCCGGGATAAGTATTATCACGAACAAAACAGCTATCAGGCGGAAATGCTTTGTTACCCAGCCTGAGATTTTTGATATATCCGGCATAAGCACTCTATGCTTTGTCTTCTCGATTGCTTTATCACAGGCAAGTATAAGTGCAGGCAGGATAGTAACGCATCCGATAACACCTATGATAACACCCTTAGCCATTACGATACCAAGGTCAAGACCAAGTGTAAAACTCATAAAGCATAATGCTATGAATCCGGCAACTGTTGTGACAGAGCTTCCTGTTACAGAAACTATAGTGTGGGATATCGCATGTGCCATTGCACGTTTTTTATCGCCATCATATCTTTCTATCTGCTCCTGATAACTATGCCACAGGAATATTGAATAATCCATTGTAACTGCCAGCTGTAATACCGCTGTGAGTGCAAGTGTAAGATATGAAATCTCACCCTGTATGAAGTTTGTACCCAGATTATAAATAATAGCCATTCCTATACTTAAGAGGAACAACATAGGAACTACTATTGACTCCATTGTAATTCCCATTATTATCATTGAAAGGATTGCTGCTATAAGTACATATATAGGTGCCTGCTGCAATGTCAGATTTTTTGTATCTGTGTTTACAGCGCCCATTCCAGCTACGAAACAGTGATCTTTAACCATTCCGTTCATCTTGTCGATAGCCTCCATAGTCTCATCTGATCCCATGGTATCTTTGAATGTGACAAGCATCAGCTGGCTGTCGGCATCTGCATTATTGAAAAAATCATATAGATCATCCGGAAGAGCTTCTCTTGGAATAGATGAATCTGCAATCGTTCCATACCAGATAACATCCTTTACTCCTTCAAGGTCTTCGATATCATCAGCCAAAACCTTGATATCCTGATCATCCATATCCTCAATGACTACAAATGATAAGGCTCCTGTTCCAAACTCATCCACCATAATATCCTGACCCTTCATAGTCTCGATCTGACCTGGCAGATAAGAGAGGATATCAAAGTTGATTCGTGTGTTGATAAAGCTGATTCCCGCTGGTATCAGTAAAGCAAACGCAAGAATCAGAATTAGGATTCGTGATTTAACGACTCCCTTTCCAAATTTAATCATATGTTTCACCACTCTTTCTTTTATTCAACGATAGTATAAAAAAAAAGACCGAATAAATAAATATTCAATCTTTTTGATCTGTCACTGCAGATATACAAATCTTTGTTTTTGTATATCTGAACTTACATATATAAATTTTTGTATGAAATTGTAATTTTATAGTTCTTTTAACACATCTTCCATTGAACGGCTTATCAGATACATAAATGCCTCTGCCATTTCCCTTGGTTCAATTTCTCCCACACCCTGGGATATCCATCCCTCAGTGATAAAGCATAATGACTGTGCATAGTAAGTAGAAACAACCTCCGGTGTGAGCCATTTATATTTAGGCTTTTTGCCGGATGATTTTTCATTTAATATGCCCAGGAACAGTTCATATACTGCTTTCATGGCTATATCATTGAATGTCACCGGTCCCTCCATCCTGAGTGCTTTCTTGTAAAATGTAACATTCGCTGAAACATTTGTAAGCATGAGGACTATAGCCTCAAAAACCATTCCTGCATCTATAAGCGGTCTTATCGGTTCGAGAAGCTCATGGTTAATGATCCACTCTATAAGCTCGTATTTGTCCTGAAAATGATTATAAAATGTCGGCCTGATAACTCCTGCCTTGTCGGTTATTTCTTTGATCGTGATCTTCTCTATAGGCTTTTTTGTCGAAAGTTCTATAAGACTCTCTGCCAGCACCATATCTATCGCATTCTTACCTTGTTGTGTCATTATTCATCAAACTCCATCGTAACAAAGTAGCCTTTTTCCGTCTCTCTTACATCAACGACATCGCCCTCACGGCTTTTCAGCCTCTCACTTACGACATAATTTCCAGACATCGCAATTGCGTGCTCGATCGTGTAATAATATGACGTCGGAAGCTTACCTTCTGTTATTTTAAGATGATCTCCAACCTTGGTAAGTCCGGGTCTTTCCATCTTAAATTCCATACGACGCATTTATACTGCCTTCTTTCTATATACTATTATCTTCTTTATCCTCGACAAACTGCGCCTCAAACTCTTTCTTTTTGTTATATTTGTTCTCGGCACTTGTCGCACATCCGGTTATCCAGATATTTGAAATACCATTAAATATCAAAATAACTCCAACTATCGCAGTAGCTGTTTTCATTAGATCAAATGCATTTGTGACACAGATTATTCCACATACGAGACTTATTATCGAAAATACCAGCCCTATATTCCATCCGCCATATCCGTATTTTCTGGCATCGACTGCCTCTATTATGCTCCTTACACTATGGAATATAAGCATGACACCAATGACTATAGGAATAATATCGACCACCACTCTCGGCTGGACAAAAAACCATATGCCGACTGCAAATACTATTATCCCCATTGCAACTGACAGCCCATTCGTCACTATTTTAAGGAAATAACAGCACATATACACTGCCCCTATTATAATAAGCCCCACTGCAAGGATGCCTGCAATTATCTCAAGCACTGCAGATCTCCAAATAATAAAAACAAGCCCGAGTGCAATACACAACACTGATGATAATAAAAAATCTGCCTTTATACGTCTCAAAAAATCTATCATAGGCTTTCCTCCATCTGTTAATTAAGTTTTTCCCCGTCACTTATAAGATCGATAATCGTCTGAAGCTCTGCCCCCTCTACAGGAGCCTCTCCATGGCTTATCCTGCTGTGATCAGCACCTATTTCTATAAGCTCTATCGTCTTTTCCCTTGTAAGATCTGTAGTAAAATATCTGCCGGCATTATCTGCCTTATTCCATGCAAGATATGCTCTCTGCGCACATCCCGGTGCAAAATCCCTTGTTGGGAAGTCTACACTTACCACAGTAAGATCATCTGAGATCTGCATTACCATTACAGAGAAATCCTCATCCAGATACGGGTACATTCTCTTCTGCTGATATGATTCCTCATAAAGTTCATCAATATACTGCTCTTTTTCGTCAGAAAGTCTGTCTATGAACTCCTGACCGCCCTCATACATCTTTGTCGGGAAAAATACATGCTCGAACTGGATCCGCTCAAAAATAACATACTGCTGCTCTGTCATCTGTACAGTTTTCGCCTTTTTACCTTCTCTTCTGGCCTTCTCAACTGTCTCTATTTTCTCAACAAGTGGTCTTTTAAAAATAAGATTATTACTGAACGGATTGAAAACTACTCCGTCAAGTTTAGTTTCTTTTTTTGAAGCCATATTGTTTATTGCAAGATATGGCATATTGACTACAGCTGGAGATATTTTATTCTTTGGCAGCTGCTCTTTTGATGTATAAATCGGTAAAAAGGATTCGCCATTACTGTTTTTTATAACAAGCGGCATTGGCTGTTTCTGTTCGTTTACATTTGCAGGTACTAAAAATCTGCACTTTGTAATTTTGTTTATTAATTTATTGAGATTTTCTGCTGATTTGTCCTTTGAATATTCAACAAGCATCTCCTCTACTTCCGGATTTTTCACTTCCATTGTAAAGCTCGGATCTTTGCTCATCTCTTCGAATTTTTTCTTGTCCATTGTCTTCCCTCTCCGTCGATAAGTAATTATTTGCCTTTTATTCTAACACATTTCCTGTATCAACTCAACAATTCTGGTATCCCGTGCAATCCATTCCTTATCGCAAAATCTGCTGTTTGCTTTGATTATTTCCTCTGGTGATGCCCATGAAAGATGGTAATCAAGCGCTTTTTCGCTCTCTGTCATCTCTGTTTCCACCTGTTCTTCCATAGCATCACAGAAATACACATATGTATGGCACATATATATTGTATTATTATCAAATATATCAAGTCTTTTTTCAATTATTTTTCCACATTCCCTGATACTTTGTGGTATAACAACGAGCCCTGATTCTTCACGCACTTCACGGATGAGTGCCTCCTCGTTCGTTTCGCCCGCATCAATTCCGCCACCTAAAATCTTATAATAGCCTTCACCGGCCTGCTGCATGGCTATCCTGCCGTCCCTGATTATTATGCCTCTTACCGCAAAACGCTCAAACACCGGCATATCATCCGTATAATTGTGTTTGTCAAATGTATACAGTATCTCCATCTTTAATCTCCATGAATTATCTTTTGCTGTATGAATTTTTATAATTATTTTACCTAATTAGTACGCTCAAGTAAAACGCAATTTTCTATGTGGGCTGTATATGGAAAACAGTCATATGGTGTACACCTTTTTACTTTGTAACCATGTCTGACCAGATACTTAAGATCCGAAAGCAGGCTTTCCGGTCCACACGATACATATACCACACGTTTCGGTGACAGCTTAACAACCGACGAAAGAAATTCTTCCGTGCTTCCTGTTCTCGGGGGATCCATTATGACAACATCTGCTGACTCTTTTTTTTCTGCCATCTCAACCATAAATTTGCCGGCATCTTCATTGTAAAAGCTTATATTCTTTACATTATTTCTTTTTGCATTTGTCACAGCATCCCTTATTGCATCACGGTTTAACTCAATGCCTATAACTTCTTTCGCATTTTTACTTGCGATTATGCCGATCGTTCCTGTGCCGCAGTATGCATCAATGACACATTCCTTTCCCGTAAGATGAGCCTCATGTACAGCCTTTTCGTATAAAAGCTCTGTCTGCCTGGGATTGACCTGATAAAATGAATTAGGCGATATACGGAATGTGCATCCGCACAGCTTATCCTCTATAAATCCTTTGCCATATAATGTGATATTTCTATCGCCAAGCACCATGCTTGTCTTCTTTTGATTGACATTAAGCACGATCGTTGAAATGTCAGGGTGTTTCTTTCTTATGGCTTTTACAAAATTATTTTTTGACGGAAGTATCGGTGATGATAGTACAAGCACGACCATGATCTGCCCTGTCGCATACCCTTTTCTGATAAGGACATGACGCAAAAGACCATATCCTGTATCCTCATCATATGTTTTTATTTTGAATGAACGGAGCATATCTTTAATGTCACGTATTATACGGTCACACTCTTCATCCTCTATCATACAGCTTTCTACATCTACCACCTCATGCGAATTCTTTTTGTATACTCCGGCAACTATCTGCCCCCGTTTCGTGCAGTCGAATGCCGCATGAACCTTGTGCCTGTAATGAAAAGGATCTTTCATTCCAATAATCGGTTCCACATGGCAGACCGGTTTTAAAAGCTTCTTCATGTATGCCTGTTTTTTGGCCAGCTGCTCCTTATAATCTATTCCCTGATAATCACAGCCTCCGCATTTTTTTGCGTAAACACATTGTTTTTTGTCCATATCATCACTCTCTTTTTGACTTAAACTTATTTGGCATATGCTGAATATATAGCCTCATGATTTTCTACACAATTCATCGCACCATGAGCTCCGGCTGTTACACAAATATATGTCCTTCCACTTGCGGACTGCTCATAGCTTACAGCACAGTTTCCTGATTCATTTACAAATCCTGTTTTTGCACCAAGCACTGTACCACCACATTTTTCGTCTTTTATCTTTCTGAAGAACTTATTGACTAAAGTTATTCCTTCCGGATGCTGTTCCGTTACAGATGTCTTGTATACATGTGTTGTTATGACTTCACGGCTCATCTCATTGCTTAATGCAGTTTCCATTATCACCGCCATATCATATGCTGTAGTATAATTCTGTTCATCAAATATTCCGACTGAATTTGCAAAATGTGTAGTCTGTGCCAGACCAAGCTGCTGCGCCTTGTCATTCATCATTGCAACAAAAGATTCCATTGAACCTGCGATATATAAAGCAAGCTGGTATGCGGCCTCTCCTCCTGACGGAAGAATTGTCCCGTATAAAAGATCCCTTACAGTAACCAGCTCGTTCTCCTCAAAGCCTGCTGCACTACATCCATTTACATATGAGTAATCTGTAGCCTCACGTGAAACCGGCACTGTTTTATCCAGATCCTCCGGGCTTATGTTTTCACATGCGACAAGTACTGTCATAACCTTTGTCATTGATGCCGGATACATTTTCTCATATGGGTTTTTCTGGGCAATGATCGTCTTGGCCTGTTCGTCTATAAGTATTGCATGAGGGCTTTCTATCGCCTCACCGATTTCTGCTGTCTGCGGAGTGCTCTCTGCTCTGTATATTTCGACTTTCTCTATCTCTTCTGTATTTTCTGTTACAAGTTCCTCAGATACTGCTGTCTGTGGCTCAGTTTCCGTATCCTTATTTTTTGTCTTCATTTTTGATGCTGCCAAAAATACAACTGTGATTATCAATGTTGCTGCTACTAAATAGCAGATTATTTTTTTTATCTTAGTGTTCATCTTCATACTCCATTTTCATTTCTGTTTTCCGATCCGGCATCTGTGCTATCATTATCGCTGCAAAAATCATACAACAACCGGCTATTTCTCTTAAACTAAGCTTCTGCCCCAGCAATATCCATCCTGCAAAAACAGATACTACAGATTCAAGGCTCATAAGCATTGATGCAAATGTAGGATTTAACCCTTTCTGCCCGACAACCTGAAGAGTATATGCAACTCCGCTCGAAAGCACTCCTGCATACAATATGGCGCTCCATGCCGACTGGCTTGATAAAACTTGTGACCACTGCATGATCCCGGCAGATGAATGCTTCATGTCTACTATAAACATCGGAATTGCAGAACCTATTCCTGTAATAAAGAACTCAATACATGAAAGTCTAACCGCATCAACCATAGGTGAAAAATGATCTATAAGTAATATCTGTATTGCGAAACAAAATGCGCAGAGTATAAGCAGTATATCCTGTTTTCTCAGATAAAACTCCCCATTTACACAAAGCATATACATTCCTATCAGTGTTATCCCGACCCCCAGCCATATCTTTGCTCCACATTTACGTTTGAAAAACAATCCGATAACAGGAACCATCAGTATATATGTTGCAGTAAGAAATCCTGCCTTTCCTGTCTCAGTTCCCATTGTAATCCCTACCTGCTGCAGGTTACTTGCCAGACATAACGCTATTCCACAGCATATTCCTCCGACCCATAATACGTTTCTTTCATCCTTTGTCTTTGGTCGCTTTGATGTATAACCACCTTTATCAAGAAATTTTATAACCGGCAGAAGAACAATCGCCCCTATAAGAAATCTGATACAGTTAAATGCATATGCTCCTACCTCATTTCCTCCTGTCGACTGCGCTACAAAGGCGGTTCCCCATATAAGGTCAGTCAATAAAAGCAAAATGACATTTCTACTCTTTGATACTCTCTTCATTTTTACCTCCGCATATGATATCAGATATGATCTGAAGATCATCAATATCAGTATCCTCTATCATCTGCCTTATCATTTTGTATTTTTCTTTTTGGTGATCGCTCATGGAAAGCTCTTCCATATCTTTTTTTATTGCCTCGATCGCCGGAAAATCATATTCATTAGCTGCTTTCTGTAGTTTTCTGACATATCCATCAAATGAAATGGTATCATCTCTGTTTTCAGTCATGATCCCATTTTCAGTCAGATATTTATTTATATCATCGATCAGATGCCTGAATCTGCTGATAAATTCTCCGTGATTTTTTCTGATATATGTGGAATTTTTATCTGATGCTGCATTTTCCAGTTCTTTTGCCAGGTCACCACATTCATCGGCTCCTATATTAAACAGCATCCCCTTTATTCCATGAACTTCAATTTTATAATTTACCATATTTCCGCCAATAGTTCCATCTATGTTTTGGATAAATTTATTTCCATCCCTGACTACCAGCTTTAAAACTTCCATATAATTTTCCATGCACATGCCACACTGTGCTATGCCCTTTTGTACATTAAGTCCCGGAATCTCTACGTCTGAGGACCGTTTTAGATCATCCCTTCTTACTTTTCCATATGATATTTTTTCTGCAGGAATAAATTTTTTCAAAACCTCCTCCATCCTGTCAAATTCCATAGGTTTTTTCAGATATTCATCAAATCCGCTATCCAGCAGCTGTTTTCTTGTTCCTTTTATGGCATTTGCGGTAAGTGCGATTATTTTCGATTCTCCACCCGCTGCATAATATCCGGAAATCTCCCTGATCCTCTTCATTGCCTCTATTCCATCCATCTGAGGCATCATCTGATCCATAAATATAATAGGGTATTTGTTATCCTGACATTTTTCTATCGCTTTTTGCCCACTCTCTGCTTCATCCACCATAAGTCCATAGCATGCAAGGATCTGGCTTATGACCTTGAGATTCACAAAATTATCATCAACGACAAGAACCAATGTATCATGGATATTCATCTCTCCTATCCCTGAAGATTTCGAATCTTTTTTGCCAATATTTATATTTCCAAGCGGCTCTTTATTTTCGATTTTTTGATCTATTTTTACTGTTACAGTTGTCCCTATACCATATTCACTCTGTATATCAATGTCTCCACCCATAAGATCCACATAATTTTTAACTATGGCAAGCCCAAGTCCGGTTCCCTCGATCTGATGGTTTACTGTTTTATCCGCCTGCCTGAATGCTTCAAATACACCATCCTGCTCTTCTTTTTTTATACCTATCCCCGTATCTTTTACGATCATGTAAAGGCTTACTATACCATCTGCCACAGCAGTCTTTTGGACAGTAAAAGACACACAGCCCTCATTTGTATACTTAACTGCATTGTTTAGTATATTTATAAGTACTTCCTGTATACGTGTCTCATCCCCATATAGCTCTGCTGGAATGGATGGATCTATATCTACATTAAATTCCAGATTTTTTCTTCTGGCTAATGTTTTAATCTGCATAATAACATTAAACATCAGATCTCTTGTATTATATCTGCTGTTTACAAGCTCCATTTTTCCTGATTCGATTTTTGAAATATCAAGTATTTCATTGATTATCGCAAGAAGGCTGTATGATAAATCCCTTATATTCGCCACAGCCTCCTCCTGATGATCTGTAAGCTTCTGTTTTAATAATATTTCTGAAAATCCTATGATCGCATTCATAGGAGTCCTTATCTCATGCGACATATTCGCAAGGAACGTACTCTTGGCATTGTTTGCTGCCTCGAGATTTTTCATCATTGTCACCTGCTGGGATATATCATCCACAACAACTATAAATCCTATAATATCCTTGTATCTGTCACGGATCTTATCTATTTTTATAATACAGTCTATTCCCTTTTCGGCATATACTGCCTGAAATTCCAATTTTTCATCATCAAACGAAAATATTTCTGTTCCGTCAACCTCCATTGATTCAAACTTTGGCAAAAGAACCTGTTTTTCCCCTATTATATCCTCTCTTTTTATATTAAAAAACTGCTCCGCTGCATCATTCAGCAGACAGATTCTTCCATCATGATCATATACACATACCGGTATCGAAAGTGACGAATATATAAACTGTGACATATTCGACATCGTCGGAGTCGTGCGTTCTATTCCAACTATTGCATATAATATTATTGCAAAACCATAAAACTGAGTTATTGAACTTCCGGGTATTGCATCTGTTCCAAACATAGGAAAAATTGTATCAAAAAACATCCCAAGAAATATCAATGCTTCCGTAAACAGAAACCTGTGTCCCAAAACCTTGTATCTATGTCCCTTGGTATGTCTTATCATGTGAATTATGTAGGCGAGTGCTATTCCAGCCATTCCCATGGCATATGTGGAATACAGATTATTTATGACACCACTTGTAAGAGAATATGTCATTCCCCATCTGCCTATATAATATGAAGATTGGGAAGGCAATACAGTACCAAAATATATTGCCACTCCCACAAAAGATAAAATTTCAAATACGGTTCTTATTTTCTTTGGTGCCCCACACACTTCACCAAGCAGAAAAAGGATAGATATCAGATATCCGAAAACGCCTACCATACCTACGCAGCGGCATAGATATGCTATCATCGCAGAATCAACTGCAAAAAGCACTCCAAACCCCAAACTCCACACTGCACTTGATAATCCAAGCGAGAATATCAGCCATTTTATTTTTCTTTTCCGCTCTTTATGAAACAGAGAGGCAATTGCCCAGTATCCGGCAACTACCCCTTCTATAACAAGTAAAACCGTAAATAAATAATTCATATATACCTTCTCGTTATTATTTTTGCTGTCAGCTTATAACCTCAAGACGTATTGTATTTGTATTACCTGATTCTCCACTTGTACGTCCGCCTGTCAATACGACATTGTCGCCCTTTTTAAGCTTGAATACTGTTTTAGCATGACGGACTGCATGGTAAAACATTACATCAACAGAATCAAATTCTTCGCTCAGAACCGGTGTGACTCCCCAACTTAAGTTAAGCTTTCTCCATATCTTTTCTGATGTAGTCATTCCGATTATATCAACAGGGCAGCGGAAACGGCTTACCATTCGTGCCGTTTTTCCTGAAAGTGAACTTATTACTATTCCCTTTGAATCAGTATCAATTGCCATATCACATGTAGCATGGGATATAGCATCGATATTGCTCTGGATCACATAATCCATATTTCTGAATCTCTTTATATAATCTATGTTCTTTTCTGTATATTCTGCAATCTGTGCCATATTCTGGACTGCTTCAACAGGATACTTACCTGATGCAGACTCTCCTGAAAGCATAACTGCAGATGAACCATCATATACTGCATTTGCCACGTCTGAAATTTCTGCTCTTGTAGGTCTTGGATTATGTATCATCGACTCAAGCATCTCTGTTGCAGTAATTACACGTTTGCCTAAAAGGCGGCATTTTTTGATGAGGTATTTCTGTACGGCCGGCACCTCAACAAATGGTATCTCAACACCCAGGTCACCCCTTGCGACCATTATTCCATCTGCAATATCACAGATCTCTTCGATATTATCAACACCTGCCCGGTTTTCGATCTTTGCGATTATATCTATATCCGCACCACCATTTTCATCAAGGAAATCTCTCATTGATTTGATGTCTGATTTTGTAGATACAAATGAAGCTGCTACAAAGTCAACATCATTTTTGATTCCGAATAAAAGATCCGATTTGTCCTGCTCACTTAAGAAATCTCCCTTTAAAACATGATTTGGGAAGTTCATGCTCTTGCGGTCAGACATCTCTCCTCCGACTTTAACCTCACAGATTGCATCATTTCCCTGTAATTTTTTAACCTCGAAAATTAAAAGTCCATTGTTTACAAGAATTGTGTCTCCGACATTAATTTCTTTTATGAGATCTTTATAGCTTACAGAAACTCTCTTATCATTTCCCTCAACATCATCAACTGTGAATGTGAATGTATCACCATCTTTTAATACGATCTTGTGATTCTCAAATGTCTTTATCCTATACTCAGGTCCTTTTGTGTCAAGCATAATTGCGATTGGCAGGTTGAGTGCTTTTCTGACCTTTTTTATCATATCAATCTTTTTCTGATGTTCTTCATACGAACCATGTGAAAAATTAAGTCTGGCAACATTAAGTCCTGCCTTACACATCTGCGTAAATGTCTTCTCATTTTCACTTGCAGGCCCTATTGTACAGATAATTTTTGTCTTTCTCATTTCATGTCCTCCATATCGTGTCTTGTTATATTGATTTCCTTTGTAGGAATTATTCTGTCGTTTTCACTATTTTTGTCCTCTTCATGTGATGGTCCATTTTCCATCCACCATGCGAATATTGCTGCTCCTAAACATACTGCTATGCAAATTATTATTATAACCTTTTCTAACATTACTATCCTTCCTTTCTGTTTCTGATCTATAAAGTAAGGATAATAATTTTTTCCGCCCATCCTTGTCATGTATGTATCGCATTATAAATATAAGGCTTAAACTTATTATAAGAAACATCAGCCGGCATATAATAATAAGCATACGGGCCGGCATCAGGCATTGCAATGGCATGGCTTCAAACGATGCTGCATTTCGCAAAAGACTGCTGCGTATAAGCGTCTGCCTGTTTTCTACAAGCCTGGCGTTTGCGCCCTCCGTCTCCCGGACAGACTCTATCTGTGCAGAATTAAGCATTGCTGCGATACTGCTTGTTCCTCCTAGCGGGAAACCGGTATCATCTATAAACGCAAGCTCCCTCTGTGACAGGCACACTGTCTTAAAAGAAAGTATTGTTAAAAACAGTACAATTACATATGAAATTATATTTTTATGCTTAAAAATCCGGTTATACATTCATACTGCCTTTTTCATTACAAATTTGGGTTTTATTATACCATTATTTTCGTACATGTAAAAGTAAAAAATAATCCTCAGCAAATACTGCTGAGGACTATAGATAAGCACTTCTTACCACTATATTTTCATGCGCCTTGTTTACTGTTATAAACTTAAACTAATATTCTTTTACTGTTAAGATTTTTTCCCTGTCAACTTAAAATAATTAATTTCTCCATTTCCTGCCACATAGAAATCATCATCTTTATAAATACCCCTGTAACCTCTTTCATTCTCAAACTTTAGTGAAGCGTCCTCCATGAGTTCAAAACCTTTTCCACTATCATACGAGAACAGATAATATTTATCCACCGCAAAACCTATCAGATTTTTCTGTGGTTCGGCAAGAACCGCTTTATAATTATTCATCGCCTCGCAATAATAACCTTCATGATCAAATATTTTTTGATTTTCCTCAACAGGGTGTGCCGGGTCACTGACGTCAAACATTGTAAGCTTTATTGTCTTTCTGTCAGAATCGCCATATCC
Organism: uncultured Lachnospiraceae bacterium; assembly: GCA_905209075.1. Lineage (GTDB taxonomy): Bacteria > Bacillota > Clostridia > Lachnospirales > Lachnospiraceae > Roseburia. Next base: position 16,027 of record CAJLRL010000032.1, read on the forward strand.
GATTCCAAGCACATGTGTGTCATCCCATATATGAAGATACTCGGAAAATCCGCTGACTTCCAGTTCTCCAAGCAGTTTCGGTTCTGATGGATCCGATATGTCTGCCACAAAAAGCGGATCTGTCTGCTTATAGGTTATGAAGTACACGTAGTTTCCAACAAAACGTGCTGCATATACAAGCTCGCCTCTTGCAATCTCATTCAGCACACCTGTTTCTTTCATCTCACCATCAAAAACATGCAGGGAATTCACTTCTGTTTCCTTATCACTATCTGTAGCCAGAACATACAGATAACCGTTTATTTCATTGATTGCAAATTTATCATTCAGATATCCGCTGACCGAAGTTGATTCACCGGTTTCCATAATTCCATCTGCAAATGACATTTTACTGATAGTCGTTATCTGCCTGCTTCTTTTCCAGTCCATTGAATAAAAATACATTGCATTATTTGATACATATACATAATCATTGCCATTCATTATGCACTTTGTGTCTATTACAGTCGAAGGATCATCAACATTAAAGCTTGTGATAACTGTTCCTGAATTTGTCTCATCCTCTATATAAATACAGTCGTAATTTATTATCTCGCCATCTACTTTCGGAACCCATTTATCCAGATTATTAGGATTTAATGCTGCCTTTTTTACCATCAGCTCAGGCATCTGTATACTTGTATTTGAAAAAACATACACGATGCTTCCTATTTTTCTGGATGTACTATAGTATCCGTCCTGGCTTGATCTTCCTATAAGCTGCGGTTTTAACGGATCTGTAATATCATAGCTGTAGCAAATAGTTTCATCGTTTTCTTCATCATTCAAATGGTTTGTTATTATAACCATATTTCCATCATTTACATAGAGTTCTTCTATGGAATCGGATGGTGATTCAAAATCAGGCCGGAGTTTCTGTTCTTCACCTGGCTTTCCATCTGTGATATCTGTTATTGATATCTGTCCATCCTCAACCATATAGATACATTTTCCGTCTGTTTTTACGACGTCACTTTCGTCAACTCCATCAGTCATCACATTTGTTGTGGAATAATCCGAAGCCTCTTCTGACGATAGCACTGAATTTTCCATCATATCACCTGATGAAGGAGCCATGTCATCTGCCCCCCCGGTTATTACAACAGAATCATATTCTACCATTTCTTTATCTTTCTTTTGTGCACTCTTTACCGTATAATATAAATCCTCATAATTTGATGCCAGAATATATTCCCCCAGTTTGTCCCCACTTTTTACTCCTGCATATGCATTGTTGCTTTTTTGCGTATTCTCCCCTGCATCTGACTTTGCCGATTCAAGTTCATTTACACGATTTCCAAGCCTCACCACTTCTGTTCCCAAGACCGCAACAGTAAGAATTGCCGCAATAGATGCGGTTGATATTGCCATTTTTTTTAATTTTTTATGACTTTTCTTTCTGATTCTTACAGGCTCTGCGGCTTCCTCAATTATCTTTTCATCAATATGGTTTAATCCATCAAATAAATCCTTTTTTGTCATAAAGCAATTCCCTCCTCTTCAAGATATTTTTTTAGATCTACACGGATCCGAAAAAGCATTGTCTTTATATTGCTTTTGCTCCTTCCGCTCTCATCTGACAATTCTTCGATCGTCATACCATACCAATATCTTCTTACAAAAATTACTCTTTTTTCCCTTTCTATTCCGTTCAGAAAATCTGTCAGGCATCTGCCTATATCTGACATTTCTCCCTCATATTTTGCTGTACTGTCTGCAAGACACTCCTCAAGTTCATCCAGAATACAATTGAGGCTGCTGTTTCTTTTTGCAGCATTATTCCAGTCTATCCTGTCACACACTATATTGCGGCACACTTTGTATAGCCATGCCAGAAATTTATGTGGCCGCTGCGGCGGGATTTTATTCCACGCTGCTATATATGTGTCATTGACACATTCGACTGCATCTTCGTGCGCAACCATGCTGTCAGCAAATCTTGTAAGTTTTGCACCATACATCTGTGATGTCATTTCCACAGCATGCTCGTCTCTTTTAAAATACAGCTCAAGAATTTGTTCTTCCGTAAACATTTTTCCACTTTCCTCCCTTCTATCTGTTATGTAGGATTTATTTTAATGAAGGTTACATTTTTTCTTATTTATTTTATTTACTATCAGCCCGATCATAGATAACATAATTATACCGCCGCCTACAAGCGCATAGCTTTTCACACTTCGCATATTTACAAAAAATGAAAAAGCAAATGAGCCAAGCGGCATAAAGAGAACCGCAACTGTAAAAATTATACTAAACACTCTTCCTAAATAAACTTCATCCACCGCTGTCTGCACATGTGACATAAACATAATATTAAAGCATGTGAGCATTATTCCAAACAAAATAAACGGTACAAGACACACATACATATTTTTTAGAATTGAAGCAGCCGGCTCTATAAACATTGTCATACCTGTTCCACCCAGAAATAATATCAAAGCCCTGATATCATCCTTGAATTTTCCTGCAATCTTTGAACATAATGCTGACCCTATTACCCCGCCAATTGCTTCCATTACAAGGGCTTTGCTGTAGAAATTATGGAATTCATTCTCAAACATAACATCTGTATATGGAAGAAGCAGATTATAACCAGCCAGAAAAAAATTTACAAGTGCAGCCAATATTACAAGAAACAATATCTCCTTTTCCCTTAAAAGATACTTAAATCCGTCCATAATATCGGAAATAACATTATTTTTTTCATTTTCCGGTTTAGATACTTCAATTACTCTTTCTAACAGGCTCTCTGCAAACGCTGACAAAAGGAACGTACCTGCATCAAACAAAAGTGCGCCTCGCGTTCCTATTATCTGTACCAGTCCTACCCCTATGATCGGTCCGGCTATGCCTATCAGTTCTCCTCCTGCATTACTTACCGAATTATAAAATCCTATGCGGTTCTTTTTTACCATCTCCCGTATGATTGACTTATAAGTTGGAGAGTTAAACGCATAAATTACCGCAAGGATAGCATTTGCACATATCATAACTTCTGCCATGCATCCGGTATCTACAAAAAAGCTTAGCACAGCACATACTATTGCTGCCAGAATATCTGTTATTATCACTATTTTTTTGCGGCTGCCTTTATCTGCCTTCGCTCCACCTATCAGATTAAATATTATCTGTATTATTGTCTCTGAACTCTGATACAAAGCCAGAATCCATGTTTTCCCGGAAAATGAACTAACAATGCTCATACTGTTTGCGTAGTCGAACACAATATTTCCAATCTTTGAAGTCCAGCTTCCAAACCACAATAGTACTTCATTTTTTTCTAACTTTTTCATATAGAAAACCTCCATTTTTATGATAATCCAAGTATAGATTATTAAAAATGGAGGTTTTCTATTTTTGCATATATGCAAAAACATATTCCTATGTATATTTTTCTAAATCTTTTTTGTAATTATCTGCAAGATTTCTGCATCCTAACCATTCGTATATCTGAATTGCCTGATCCATTATGGCTTTTCCTCCGGCTTTGTCGCCGTTCTTGTAATTAAAAAGTCCCACAAGAAAATGATACAGATTTCTCTCATATAACAGTATTTCATCCTCAATAAGCTGTGGTATGTTGTCCATATAAAATCTGGCAGCTTCCAGATTTTCCCGGTGAATACAGGTTTCAAATATATTAAGAAGCGTTATTATTTCAACATCTTTTGCTTTTCCCCTATCGATAGCAGTCCCCATTATTTCTTTTCCCATTTTGTCCAGCAAAGGAATGTCAAAAAACAGATATAAATTTCCTATCAGAATAAGTTCATATATTTTCCACTGTTCCACCATAAAAAGGTAATCTGCCACTTCATCTATATACTCTTTTGGAAAGGGAACATCCGGATCACATTTACATATAAAACTCTGTGCCAGGATCATATTTAACTTATATTGATATACCGATGGATTCTTTTTATATTTGTCCCTCTGTTCATCAAAAAGCTTTCTGAACCCGGCTATGTCACGTTTATATTCAAGCGGCACAAGTTTACTCATAAACTCGATTGTTTCTGAATCATGATTTTTCTGAAGCGCATCCATAAATTCACCGGTCTCCACTTTCATGTTTTCCAACGCTATAAGGAATTTTGAAACCGACAAATCACTCTCGCCTCTCTCGAAGCGCGAAATCTGTGATATTGATACGTTTTCATCTGCAATCTGTTTTAATGAGATATTCCGATTGACCCGAAAGTCATGGAATACTTTTCCTATTTCTCCATATTTATGCATGCGTTTTTCATTTTGCTTTGTAATTGTCATAAACCTGTTTCCTTGTGTTATATCGTTCCATCAGTGTTTACGCTTTACACTTTTCCCGTCAGCTCATAAGATATGTTATATTATTGTAACCCAATCTAACAAAGGCGCAAATGAATATTCTAATCTGAATTAAGTCAAAGTATGTAACATACATTTGCAACGCCCTTCTTTCGTCTAGAGGGTTGGTCTACGCTTTGCTCCGGTCGTTGCTAAACAAGCCCCACGGGGCTTAGCAACCCTCCGAAAAAGAGGGTAAGCCGCCCGGCTCTCTGGTTTTCCCATGTGCGAAGTATATCATAACTTATCAAATCAGACAACGATACATCGACAGAATCCCCTTAGATTACTCTAAGAGGATTTACTTATTTCGAGATATTTTTCTATAAAAGTGTGTCAAAAGGTGTGGAAGTTCATCGGACGCATATTGGTGCCTGGCACCATTAAATCATGAATCACCTTATCGTATTATTCATTTTCATTATTTCTTAATATTGATTCATGCTTTGGCACATAGCTGCCTTCTTTAAACTGTAACACGTAATTCGGCTGTTCCATTATTTGGCAAGCTTATCGATCCATGCAAACAATTCTTCCAGATTATAATCTCCGCTATGCGGTAATCCCCACGGCAATGAAAAGTCCACTTCATAACCTTTGTTCTTTAGCATTGTTGCCAATATTACAGGAATCGCAATCGAAGTATCTCTGTCAAAAGCTCCATGACGGATTCTCCAGTTTTTTGTCGTATCACATTCTCCGATGAATTCTGTCGGATTCAAAAGTTTTATAATCTGTTCGTCCGCTTTTACTCCACCTACTTTGGAATGTTTTTCAGCAAATTCTGTAAAATGTCTTGCCATTACTTCATCATCACCAAATTCTTCGTTTTCCGGGCTTTCTAATGAAAGTGCATCAAAAGCCGGAGTTGGTTTCATTCGTGTGATTTTCTTTACATATGCATCTGTATCAATCTTTTTCACCTGATTTCCTTCAAATGTAATGTATTCCTGTTCATCTATATTGCTTCCCGGAACAGCCAGATCTGACAATCTTACGCTGGTATCATGTGTTTCTTTTTCTTTTTTAGCAGATGCAGATACAAAGCTCATGACATAGTCTTTAAATGTTCCTTCACCATTTTCTTCAAGTGTCAGTTCTATTCCATTATCATCTTTGAGACCAAGAGAATTCACATATGCCGGAAATTCTGCTTTCAATTCTGCTGACAATTTCTTTTGCTCATCGCTAAGTTCGCCAACAACAGGAATCATTTTCGGTCCTTTTGGGCTCATTTCAAATTTCATCATATGAAAAACAGGTTCTTTCTGGAAAAGCCATTCATATGCAGCATCCGCATGTTCCAAATTATGAATCGGACAATAACAGCTAGCTGCAAAAATATCGTCTCTTTCTTCCGCGGCACCAATTGCTTTCAGATAAGACTCATATTGTTTTGCATTTCCGGTCGCACCTGCTAACGCTGATAATGCACCTCCCGCAGAAGTTCCATTTGTGATGATTTTTTCTACGTCTCCCGGTACTGTTTTTGCGTTATGTCTCATATAACGGATTGCTGCTTTCATATCTACAATTAATGCCGGCGCACGTCCACTTCGTTTCTCCTGATTTTCTGTGTTTTCTTTTCCTGTTCCACCTACAAAAAATTCTTTGGAATGCATACCTGTATTGCGACCTCTGATTCCTACACACATTACAACATATCCATGTAATAAAGCTTCAAATGCAGAATTTGGTTTGTGATTAAATCGATCAATTCCCACTTCCATTGCCGGACCTTCCATATAGCCACCTACCGTATTCGGTGCAAAAATCGGCGCTGTATTTAATGAATATCCATTTATTGTTTTCCCACTATAATACTCTTCCGGTACATAGATGTTCAATGTCTGAATTTTACTTGCTGGATTCGCACAATAAACAATATGTTCAAATGCCCTGTATGTAATGCTCCGTTTTCCCAGTTCACATGTTTTTATTTCATATTTTTCTGGATCAAATGTTAAATCGTACATAAATAGCCTCACTTTCTAGTCGTTGTTATATTGATCTGCATATTTCTCAACATCGAGTAATAATACAATTATAAGAATAATAATTCCAAGGATTGCTCCCATCCATGTATAATCAAACTTCACTGCATTAATGACAGCCTGTGTCGGTTCTGCTACTGGATTGTATCCAACTGCTGCAAGGATCCATCCTGTAAGTGCACTACCCACACCGATTCCAATTTTAGATCCAATTGACTGTGCAGAAGAGATTAATCCTTCGGAGCGGATGCCGAATTTCCAGTTTCCATATTCTACTACATCAGGAATAAGTGCAAACACTGCTGAAAGAATTGGTCCGACGCCTAATGAACGGATAACAGTTCCAACTACAATCATCGTTGTATTTTCTCCTGCCAGACCGGTAATAGCGAATCCGGCAATAATTAAAATCGCTCCCATAAGGAGAAATGTTTTCTTGTTCCATTTTTTTGAAACTGCAGGCATAAGGAATAAAATAAAAATTCCCGGAAGCTGACCTGCTGTCATAAGCACTGACATAAACATAGGATTTTGAAGTACCATGTTACAGTAGAAAATCTGTGCACCGATGGCATTTGAATTCATAATAAGGGAAAATGCACCGAGAAGCAACAGTAACCAGAAATATCTGTTCTTCAAAGTTGCCGGAAGCTGTTTGCTCATAGGCACGCTTGCTCTCTGTCTGCCTTCTTCCGCATTTTCCATTTCCTTATTCAGTAAACCGGAAATAAGAATCAGGACACATGCTACACCGCCTAAGATCACACTGGATGTTTTCCATCCGAAATTGATAACAAGAGGTGTGATCAGTGAACCAGCTAACAATCCGATAATGTTATTTCCCAATGCTGAAAAAGTAGCAAGCACTGTAGAATCATTCTTATCATGTGTCATTAACGGTAACATAGCTGTGTTAGAAATACCGTAAATAGTATATACAATACAGTTCATAAAAATATAAGTTATGTAAGCATACGCTAATTTTCCTGTGTCGCCAAGTCCTGATGGAACATTCATAAGAAGAACAATTCCAAGAAGTGTAAGCGGTGCTGATGCGATCAGCCATGGTCTGGCTTTTCCTAATTTGCTGGATGTCTTATCTACAATTCCTCCCATTACAAGATCTGTAATGCCGTCAAAAATACGGCACACTAAAAACATGGTAGCAATCGCTCCTGCTCCAATTAGTACCGTGTCCGTATAATAATTCAGAAGAAATGCTGCTGCAATCTGATTGAATATACATCCACCACCAGTTCCAATTCCATACGCTACTTTATTCAAAGTAGGTACTTTCTTTTTTGTTTCCATATTAAAACCTCCCTGAGTTTTATTTATTTGATACATTTATTATATTGTTTGCTTTGTTGACAAACAATTCTGCTTCTTTTAAAATTAAGTCAAAATCCGACTTAAAAGTAATGGGGCTTATTATGAATACAGAATATTTGAAAGAATTTGTCGTCCTTGCAGAAACAAAAAATTTCTGGGAAGCTTCTGACCGCCTGTATATGAACCAGTCAACCTTATCCAAACATATTAAAAGTCTAGAAAACGAGCTTGGGATCAATCTGTTTTTACGCACTACCAGAAGGGTGGAGCTTACTAATTATGGTCAGACATTTTTACCTTACGCAAAGTCAATAACCCACTTCGAATTTGAAGGAATATCCGCCATCCGGAGGATGCAAAATATTGAAAATGGTCTGCTGACAATCGGAGCATTTCCGTCTATGCCGCAGTATCATATTACGCAGCTGCTTTCACAATTTCAGACCAAATATCCCAATGCAACGATACGCATAACGGAAGATGATCCAATTAATCTTTTACATTACCTTGAAAATGAAAGCTGTGAAATTGTATTTCAAAGGGAAGACAAAGCGACTTTCGAAAAGAATTTTTTATGTGATACAAGGATTACAAGAATCCCATATCAAAAGGATAGACTGGTGGTTCTGATGCCGAATCATCATCCGTTAGCCCATTCCGACTCTGTTACATTACAGCAGCTTAAGAATGAACGTTTCTGTTTTATCAAAGAGGGATCACTTATGTACCAGATTGCTATGAATGCCTGCCAGAATGCAAATTTTGTGCCAAACATTGTATTTACAAGTCACCGTATTGATTCTATTCTGGACATGGTCACCAACCAGAACTGCATTGCTCTGCTTATGGATGCGCATCTGAAGCTACCTGAAAATGGGCCGAAACAAACAGGCGAACCATGGCATATTGTACCTGTTACCCCGATTATCACCTCCCAGATTTCAATCTGTTACCGGAATGATAAAGTGCTTTCCAAAAATGCACAGCTTTTCGTAAAGCTCTGTAATGATTTACTTTTTTCTTAAACTGCAAATTGTGTTTTTCATAAGAATACCGACTTCCAATCATCAGATTTTTAAGTCTGACTTTTAGAAGTCGGTACATTATTCTAACTATATCGATCTTTTATTTTTCTTTATGGAACAGTTACATACCATCCCATGCCTTCACATTATTCTGAATTTCCATTTTATCCAACAGACGTTCAACAAAATTATTGGTCCATTCCTCTATAGTCTTATATCCCTGATAATAGCTTACCATCGGTGGAATAATCCGGACTCCCATCATACTTAGTTCATGCAGATTCCGTAAATGTATCGGACTAAGCGGTGACTCCCTTGCCACAAGGAACAATGGCCGCCCTTCCTTTAACATCACATCTGCTGATCTCAAAAGCAGATTATCACTGTAACCACCGGCAATTCCGGCTACTGTCTTCATGGAACATGGTACGATGATCATTTCGTCTATCTGAAAACTTCCGGATGCCGGTCTTGCACCGATTTTTTTGATATCATAGACAACATCTGCCAGTGATTGTACCTGCTGTACTGAATACTCAGTTTCCTGCTCTATTGTAAGACACGCACTATCTGACATAATAAGATGCGTCTCAACATCCTGATTTTCCTTCAGTCGCTTTAATAAACGGGTAGCGATCGGTGCTCCGGATGCACCACTTATTCCAACTAAGATTCTTTTCATATGATATTTTAAATAAACTCCTTCCATTTTTCAGTGTCGACATCCATAAATTTTGCCCTGACAAATTTATTTTTCAACGCAAATGGAACTGTACAATCAAAAATTGTTTTACAGCTGATTCCTCTGTCCTGGATGCTTGTGCTATATTCCGGATCCGAGCTTGGATCTAGCGGATGACAGCGCACACCAGGAATCGTAATAATGTCTTTATCTCCCTGAAATCTGGTATTCATTGCCCATAACACATCTCTGGTGTCAAAAATATCGACATCTTCATCTACCAAAATTACATGTTTTAACTCTGGAAATGCACTAAATGCAAGCAATGCTGCCTGTTTTTGTTTTCCTTCATCTGTGTGGACTGTCTTCTTGCACTGAAGAATTGCCATGTATTTCCCTCCACCTGATGGATGTGCGTATACATTTGTTACTTTTCCCGGTAACGCTTTATTGATCATATTAAAAATACTTGCTTCTGTCGGAATTCCTGCAAGATTTACATGTTCTTCACTTGGTCCAATTACAGTCTGCATTATTGGGTTTTTGCGGTGCGTAACTGCTTTAACTTTAATTAGCCAGCATTCATGACTTGCTGCCCCATTATATCCCGGAAATTCAGGCATTGCATATCCGGTATGGGTATTTTGATCTTCAATGACTTTTACTCCCGGCTGTATCTCTCCTTCAATAACATATTCTGCATTTGCGATTGCATTTTCTTTTATTGAAATACAAGGTGTTAATTCTACCGGTGCTTTACGGATTGCACCTGCAATGGAAAGCTCATTATATCCAAGCGGAGTTGTTGGAGGTTCGAAACAGGATCCTACTTCTATTGCCGGATCTACTCCGATTGAAATAGAAATTGGCAATGGTTTGTTCAATTCAGTTGCCCGTTCTGCCATTGCACCGATGTGTCTGCTGCCAGGCTGCAAAAAAATAGAAAGTTCATCTTTCGACTGAATACACATTCTGTGTATCGTCACATCGGAAAGACCTGTATCCGGATGTGTTGCATAGCACATTCCCATTGTTATATAAGGACCTGCGTCAACCGGAGTATTCGTTGGTGCCGGAATCAACTTGAACAGGTCAAAATCCTCATCCGTCACACGATGGATTACTTCCTGGCAAGGTGCTTTTCTATCAGACACAACCGGTTCGATTGGATGTAAAGCGGCATCACATAACAGCTTTCCCAGCTCCCCTTTTTTGCATCCTAAAAGTGCAGCAACTCTTTCCCTGCTTGCAAGCAGACCGATTAACACCTTTGCATCTTTATGATTCTTAATATTATGGAACAGCATTGCCGGACCATCAATTTTAGTCGGTCGCATAACCGTTCCGCCTGCTCCTACATGCCGGTAAACGCCTGCCAATTCTGCTGCCGGATCAACTTCTATGTCTGTTTCTACCAGCTGTCCTTCCATCTTCTTTAAAAGTTCTAATGAAGTTCTTAAATCATTTACTTCCATATTTGAATTTCCTCCTTATTATTCTCATTTATTCGAAACAATCACAATCAATACAAAATACTAGCTTTAATTTTTTCAAATTTATTATAAAAAAAAAGAAGGAATAAAAAAATTCAAATTCACATAGTTATTAATTCATATTATGACTTAATCGTAAAAAATTACTTTTCATCTCACAAAAAGCACTTCATCGGACTAATCCAATTTTTTTAAGACTTCATCTAAAGCTTTTTTCATTTCAGAAATTACATTTTCTATCCCAGTATAATCTATGTTGTCATAATGAATTCCAACTGACACTACAACTGGGATATTGAATTTTTTATATAGTTTTTCTGCCCATTCTACACTCACAAAATTATCTTTATGTTCCTCAAATGTCTTTGTGAAAATCTCACCTTGTGGATCAACAATACTGACTGCTCCGATATGAGCAAAATCACCGCCAGTGATCAGTACATTAATTCCACATTCCGTCTTTGTAAGTAATATTTTTACAGGTTTATTTAAAATAATAATTTCTTTTTCCATCTAATCAATAATCCTCATTTTCAAAAAGTGGTCTTTTAGTCATTTATGAACTAAGGATAGCATACATTTTAAAGTGTACCCTTTGTCAAGGACACTATGAGTTTTTCCTTTGCAGATTTCTATTATATATTTGTTTGTTGTGTAGAGGCATCAAAGTGATGCCTCTGATTGATTGTTTTCACCTTTTGCTTTAGGGATTATCAGTGGATAAATTCCTGTTGTCAGATATTGATAA
>CAJLRL010000033.1 GCA_905209075.1 uncultured Lachnospiraceae bacterium
CATATTACAATTTATTTTGATAATTCTCTAACTGATGAAAAATACCAACAATTTATAAGCCATACTTTGCCCTCGTTTCTCTAAGTGCTGTTCTGGCATCCTTTACCTGTCCTGCCCCTATCTGCTTTTCAGATATCTCTAAATCTCTGTACATAGCAATCTGTCTCATGGTTGACTCATAAATCTCCATGCTCATAATTACCATATCGCCATAGCCATTTTTACCAGATTGTCCACTATTCCTTTGCTTTTACTTCACTCGTGTCATTACATATTATCAGGAATTCAGCCCCACCTTCCCGGATTGCGAAGCAATTTTACGCTTATATTTTTTTCCATAGTATTCTTCTCCCGCCCAAGCTCATTCTCACATTCTTTCTCCAGATTTCCGTCAGATGCATATTTTACCTCTATGACAATTCCAACATCTTCATCTTTGATACGAATTAAAATATAAACAATTTATAAATTATTAGCACTCTCTCTTGACGAGTGCTAATAATAGGTGTATAACATAGTCAAGAACAAAGGAAAGGAACAAAAAGCCAAGGCTTTAAGTTCTTAAAACATCCCGGTTCCAAAGAAACAGGTTGACACAGATTTAGATTTAAAAAGGAGAGATGACTTATGTTAATGCCTAGTATTTTTGGAGAAAACTTATTTAATGATGACTGGATGGATTTTTCATTTCCTGATGTTGACAAGGTGCTTTATGGCAAGCATGCAAAGAACGTTATGAAAACAGATGTCAAGGAAACTGACAACAGCTATGAAGTAGATATAGATCTTCCGGGCTTCAAGAAAGACGAAATAGAAGCAAAGCTTGAGAATGGTTATCTGACCATCAGTGCTTCTAAAGGTCTTGATAAGGAAGAAAAGAATGAAAAGGATGGTACGTACATCCGCAAGGAGCGTTATTCCGGTGCTATGAGCAGATCCTTCTATGTTGGCGATGAGCTTAAACAGGAGGATATCAAAGCTAAGTACGAGGATGGTATCCTTAAGCTTTCAGTTCCAAAGAGCGAGCCAAAGAAGGTTGAAAGCCATAAGACTATCGCCATTGAAGGATAATCTTCTATTTTAAATGCTCTGTGCATTGCACAGAGCATTTAGTTTTCATATCATTATACTCTTTTATAAATGATCGGTTCATCATATCCGAAGGTTTTCTTTCCATTAACTTCCATGCTTTCTGATACCTCCAGACACTCCTCTGAAAATTTTTCCCACAGACAAAATATCATGACCGGAGTAAAGTGGCTCACACTGCCGCCTTCCCAGACACCATTCTTTTCCTTATATATTGCTGGTGTAAACTTCTCTGACTTTTTAAGTTTACTATATTCTACAGTCTTCATTGAATCATAGGAAAATGTGTTCTTATCTTCTCCTTCCGGAATTTCATAGGATGAAAGCATAATCCCGTCATTGCTATCTGTAATAAGAAATAAATGTGGTGATGCATGGCGCCGTCCATCCGTCTCGTAATAGCTTTCTTCTACGATAAATATACCGTTGAAATCATTTGGGATATTTTTAATTTTATCATTACAGACAGTATTCACATGCTGTGCGTACGGGAATGTTTTTCCTGACGCTTTCATTTGTTCAAACTGTTCTTTATTATCAAAATTTCCTGTCAGAAGTTCAACAAATCTTTCTACATCCATTATAATATCCTGCCTCTCTATAATATTATATTCCTGCCACTCTGGTTTTACATATTTATATTGATCCACACTAGCTTGTAATAGATTATTTTGTTTTTTCAACAGATAGCACTTCTCCCTCAAACGGATCCACCTCTGAAATCGTTCCTGTATATTTAACAGTTACTGTATCTCCGTTGTTTACACTTTCCAGACCTTCCGGTTTTTCTTCAAAGGTAAAGCTATATGGTGTATCATTTTCATCCGTGACGACAAACATAAAATCCTTTATATCATCAATTGTTCCTGTCACTTCATTTTCTTGTGCTGTTTCTTCATTCTTTTCCTCTTCACTATTACCTGCTACATCATTATCCTGCTTAGTTGTTTCAGCATTATCCTGCTTAGTTGTTTCAACATTAGCCTGATCTGTCTGTTTCTGTCCACAGCCTGCAGTTAATCCCGCACAAAACATAATACCTAATACAATCGCTGCTACTTTCTTTTTCATCATTTCTATACCTCTTTCTACTTAATTATCCGTACCCTGCGAATACTTTTTAAAAGATTACATTACAATTTAATATATGTAAATAGTATGATGGTAAAATTAAAGAAATATTTATTTTTCTCCTCTATCATTTTATTTATCATCAGTCATCCTGATATACTCATACTGTGGTTTGAAATCATCACTGTCACAGAGTTCATAGTAATACATAAAAATTCTTTCCATGATATTCGGGATCTGATTTTCCTGTGGCTCAAAGAGTATTATCAGATACTGCATCGAACTGTAGCGTGTGCAGACATCCACCTTTCTTATTTTGCTGCAGATAGCCTGCTCCATATAATCAAGCGCCTTTTCAATTTCCTCTATATCTGCTTGCTGCTCCGGCATCGTATTCATAGTCACCATGATCAGATAGCAGTTATGCTTATGCCTCTCTCCTACATTTTTCATGAACTCATAGATCCTTGCAAACTCCCTGTAATTTAAGCCCAATGCCCCTGTGTAGCTGCCACTCTCCTTTAAAAGCTTTGCCACGTTTCGTATATCCACACTCAGATTTGGGTTCTCCATATTGTCAGCTAAAAGCTGCTCATAGAAGTAATATGTTCCCTTACAGTTCTGCTTCACATAGTATAATGCTTTATCCGCCCTGTTATAGTCACTTTCAAACGTGGCTCCCTTTGTCGTCAGGCACAGTCCTGCGGAAAGAGCAGCCTCTTTTATCTCACAGTCTGCTTCCCTTGCATTCCCGAAGCTCTCAAATATATGCTTTACAACACTCTCTGCCTTTTTTCTGTCAGAATATGGCATAAAGATAAGGAACTCATCACCGCCAAGCCTGCAGGCTGCAAAGTTCTCATTTTCAGTCTCTTCCGCGAGCAGATTTCCTATGAGCTTAAGTGCCCTGTCACCTGCCTTGTGGCCATGCACATCGTTGACTTTTTTGAGATTATCCATATCTATAAAGGCAAGACAGCCATCATTCTCCTGCATCAGGGCTGCTATTATCTGCTGTCCACGGCTGCGCATATGAAGTCCGGTCAGATAGTCAATACTGTCTGCTTTTTCCTGACTACTCATGGTTTTCATTACCTCAGATATGAATTTGTCTGCTGCCGACTCGATATCTGCATTATCCTGGTATCCATGAACTGATTTATTATTCTCATCTATCACAACCATGCCATTGTCAAGCATATCAACAAACATCTTCGAAATCTGCGGGTCAAACTGCGTACCGCAGTTATCCAAAAGTTCTTTGCGAATATTTTCATCACTTGCTATCTGGCTTCTCTCACTTGGCAATACACATTCGGCAATTATAAATCCAATCGTTAAAAAGGCCATTATTATATAAAACAATGACCTCTTTGTCCTGCTTACGCTGTATCTATCCATAATTTATCCTGTTCTGCAAACATCCAGTCTGCTTATGATCGTCAGCTGTAGACACTACTGATGTACCCTGACATTGCGGCTTAGTCTTTTATGCCGCAGCAAAAAATCATACATGCTTGTGGAGCAATTATTTGCAGAACCAGTATAGCGTTTTTAAATTAACTAAACCATATTACTTGCTCATAACTGTCTGTTGCTTAACAAATGCTGATCAAGACCGGCTATACTGTCTGCTGTTCAACCATCGTATTGATTTCTTTGCTGATCTTATTTACATACATCATGATTGCTACACCTGCAGCAAAAATTACTATTGTGACAATTATTCCAACTGCTGAAAAGCAAAGCTGGCTTAAATATCCGATAAACGGAGTCTTGGCAATGACCTGCCCCTTTACTACCTTATATGATACACCATTTCCATCACGAAGTGCAATCTCTTTTGCTGAGGAATCATTTGAATCCACATAGTATGAATCAACTGTTCTGTTCGATGAATCTGATGATTCAATTGCTGCTATATTGCCATCCTCATAAGAGGCCTCGTCTATAGTCTTTAAATATACAACGCTGCCGTATTTTGAGATATTTCCTGTGTGGTCTGTGCCCGAAAGATATGTATGATAGCCAAATATCGGTGGAAGCACGACCGGAAGCACTATAAGAAGTGCCACAATGACAAGCACATAGCCAAGTATTGTAAGCCCTGTCCTTTTGCCCTTTTTCTCGTCTACTGTCTGATTGTTGTTGTTTGCCTTTTTACTCATATTAAGCTCCTTTCTGTTCATAAACCTCATCTCACTACAAATTGAGTATTTCCCTGTAATCTGTTGCATCAGCCGCTACAGCAGCCTTTTTCTGCATGGCAAGCGCCTCGTCTATAAGATGTGGCATTGCCAGTGTCATATTGAGCGCATCTGCCATATCAGCATACTCACTCTCCTTAAATATATTCGTGTCTGCGGTGTAATATGCGTTGTGCATAGTCTCCTCATAGCCCACTATAAGCATGTTGTTTAAGAAAGCTCTGTGAACCGCATCCACTATCTCTCCCTCATGATTGATATCGAGGTAGAAATCACATTTTTCAAACAGTCCGTCCAACACGGACATCTTCACATTAGGGTATAGTGACACATTCTCATACTGCCCTGCTGACATAAGCTTTGACGACATCTCTGTGATGGCCGCCACATGAAAATGCATCTGTGGCATAAGCGATGCAAGCTCTGTCAGATGCCCCACATTCTCTGAATTGGTACATACGAGTATGTGCGGTCTGTGCTTATTTTCCCTGACGAAGCTGTAGATGTATCCAAGCTGCTTTACCTTATCGACCGGGGCACCAAGTGCTATAAGCCTGTCATAAGAGTCCTTGTGCGATACAAATATGCGGTTTGCCCTCGTTCCCTGATCATGCAGTATGATCTGCATATTGCCGGGTATTTCCCCATCCACCGGCTCATGCCAGAATAGTGCGTCTCGAAAGCCGTTTGGCGAAAGCGCCTGTGATGCAAAAAACGGATATGACAGAGAGTTGAAATAAACCGCTGTATCCTCAAGCCCTGCACATCTGATGAAAAACGCTATAAAGTCAGTCTTATTTCTGAAGATCCAGTCCTTATCCTCCCATCTGACCAGAATATCACCGGTGACGAAGTTCTCCATTATAATCTCCCTGCCCGCCACATCAAAAAACTTTCTGAGTGCCTTCTGCCCCTTTTTATTAAAAATTGTGTGGCAGAAAATTGCGCCATACCTGTTATAATGCTCTGAAAGCCTGACCTGACCGGCATCATCGAGCCAGTCAACGATCTTGACCAGCCTCCTGTGCGTAGGCTCCGTGAAAAATATCCTCGCCCTCTCTCTGGTGCGGTCCATGACCTTCGCGGATGAATTATTTCCCTCTATGCGCCAGTAATCAGGAATCTGTATCTGATTGAAATACAGCGGTTTCCCCGGTAAGCTGTCAGCTTTCCTGTAATCGCCTAAGAAAAATCCATACACGCTCATCACATCATCCGGCAGGAAACCGTCATCCTCAATGACTGCTGCATGAAAGGCAGCACCGGCATTCTTAAATGACTCAAGGAGATTTCTGCTCTCGCCCGAAAATGTATCAAACAGCAGTGTGATACCCTTTGCCGTGTGTGTTACTTCAACAGCTCTATCCATCTGTGGACCACCTCCTTAGTCAGATATTCTTTGGCATTCTCATATGAATGTTCTGAAAATGCATCCATGTCATCCTCTGTAAACAGTCTTACTATATGCTCAGATAGGAGCTTTATCTTCTCCTTCTGATCCATCTCATCGGTGATTGAAATTTTGTAGCCGTTTTGTCCATCATCGATAAAGGTCTGGTTGCCATATCTTACATCAAAGCCCACTATAGGAAGCCCTGAGCCTATGGCCTCCATGAGCGTGAGCCCGAAGCCCTCGCTCTGCGAAGCTGAAACATACGCATCATAGTGCTTGTATACATCATCTAATTTCTGCTGTCCCATCAAATGCACATAATCATCACAGCCAAGCCTGCCGATGAGTTCCTTAAGCTTTGCCTCATCACTACCCTTGCCATATATGTCAAGTGAAATATCAGGCACACTTTCTTTTGCCTTCACAACAGCCTCCACCAGCCAGTCACAATGCTTCTCAGCCGCCAGACGTGATGCAGTGATGAGAGAGTGCCTCTTTCTCGGCTCATCAGCATACTTAAGCTCATCCAGACTACCCACAGGGATAGTCACCACATGAGGCTCTTTTCCACAGTATTTCTTAAACTGCTGCCTCATAAGCTCATTCTGCGCATCAGTCGCTGTGATGTAGAAATCTATGTGCTCTGTCTGCGAAAATGAATACTCATAAAAGTTGTTCCACAGTATGTAATCATCGTCCGTGCCACCCTCGCTGAAATGATCCGCATGCACCACGATGCCTACGCGCGCCAGTCCACAGTTTTCAAGGATTGCCTGACCTATGCCTGTCGTCCTGTCAATGATCACCACATCATCAGCCGTGAGATTAAGCCGCTTTACCATGTATCCGACCAGGTCAGCCTTGTTGTAAAGCACCTGCGCCCCAATCCTGTAAAAGGTGCTGTCATCCTCTATGACCTCCTCATAACAAACCGAGCCATCCTCATTGAAAAATGTCCTGCCATACAGATGAGCCTTGCCGTCAAGCGGAGCATAGTACTCGCTGAAGGTCCTGCAATAGGTGTAAAAATCCTTCCTGATCAGGCAGCCGTTTGAGACAATCTCGACTCTGTGCACGAGATCACTTGTATCATCGACCATGTAGCAGGTGTAGAACCTGCCACTCTCCTTAAACTGATACCTGCACGTCTTACCCTCTCTGGAAAAGTTATAATCCTCCTCTGCCATCGCAGCCTCAAGCTCCTTTAGAGTAAAGGTGACAGGCGATGTCCTCACATCTGTAAAAAATGTGTACAGCCATATCACTTCCTCATCCAAAAAGCCAATGTTTTTTGTCATGTGCTCTATATTTTCGTTTGGAAACATATCTGTGAAAACAAACCTTGCCGGAATGTGCGCCCTGCGCAGCAGATTAGCCCTGTAGCTCTGCGCATACTCCACACCGCTTGAAGCCCAGCCAATTCCGAGATTGAAGTTATATACCATATGATTCTCCTCGTATCTGTCAAACTATTGATATAATAATGTATGTATTCATAACCCCCATGCATATTTGCAAAAAAGCACTATAATGTGTGAGAGTGGTTCTGAATAGTTACCTTTAAGGATATATGATCTGCAGCCTGCCATCCTTATCAATTTTTACATCACTAAGTAAAATATTCCTTATGATATTACATTTTACTGCTTTTTCTGTATCCAAAAACGACTCGAAAGCCTCATTTTGGTATTCAAACATAACATTTCTCTGTGCAGATGCCCTTCCGGCTACCGCATACTTAAGCTGCTCAAGGTAGTCGATCAGCTCTACCCAGCCATCATCCACTGCCTTTAAAGTTGCCTCACGGATAAACTGTTCATAAGCCTCCACATTACCTATGCGCTTACGCTGTCTTGAAAGCCCCTGATATACACGGAGCATCAGGTGGTTACTTATGGTGACTGCGCTTTCCATATCAGACTTTGACAGACCAGCATCAAGCTTATATGAGATATTGTCGAGAATGTATCTGTTTAATATAGAAATGTATTGCTCTGTATTGTTTTCGTTATTTTTATCATCATTTTTCTTTCTGCCATGGAGACTGTAATGTTTCTTGTTATTTTTTATGTATTCAAAATGTTCCATGAAGTCTGCGATATTCTCCCTTGCGATCCCTACTATCTTCTCCTCCTCGATTCTTGCACCGCTTAGCAGATTCTTTCTGGTTGCATATATCAGGTCACGCTGTCGCTGGAGAACCTCATCATATTGCACTGATCTCCTGCGGTTGATCTCTGCCATCTCATTATTTAATCTCTGGCTTTGATTTACGATACGCCTTATCCGGCTCTTACTTATCCAGCGTTTTCCATCAATATATTTTTCGAGTTTTTCGTCATCCTCGGCTCCAACGATATCATCCTCAAGGCTCACATAATACTGGCTGAAGCCCGGATCTCCCTGTCGGCCGGCTCGGCCCCTTGCCTGCCTTTCAGACCTTCTGTTTTCCATCCTTCCAACACCTATAACAGCCAGACCGCCAAGCTCCTTAACCCCATCTCCAAGCTTTATATCCGTGCCCCGGCCTGCCATCGTAGTTGCAACCGTGACCGCATT
The DNA here is from genome assembly GCA_905209075.1 of uncultured Lachnospiraceae bacterium. Taxonomy (GTDB): domain Bacteria; phylum Bacillota; class Clostridia; order Lachnospirales; family Lachnospiraceae; genus Roseburia. The sequence continues at coordinate 8,320 of CAJLRL010000033.1, forward strand.
CATCTGGCCTGCGCCTGCGATAATCTGTGCTTCCCAGAAAGCATTGCTTGCATTAAGTACATTGTGCGGGATATTATACTGTATCATCAATCTCGAAAACAGATCGGTATCTGTAACAGAGTTTAAGACTACCAGTACAGGCTGTCCTGTTTTATGCAATTCAATAACATCATTTGCGGCAGTGTGGAATTGTTCTCTCGCATTCCTGAAATATTTATCTTTATAGTCTTTTCTTATCATCTGCCTGTTTGTCGGAATTTTCACAACCCTCTTGTGATATACCTCAAACAGCTCATCCTTTGCATCCACGAGTGTACCGCTCATGCCTGCCATCTTGTCAAACAGCATAAACAGGTTCTGGAATGTAACAGATGCTACCGTCCTGTATTCCTGCGATATCTCCACCTTTTCCTTTGCCTCTATAGCCTGATGCTGTCCACCTCTTAGCTTTACTCCATGCATCAGACGTCCTGTCGCTCCGTCGAAAAGTTCCACCTCTCCATCCGGGCTTATTACATAGTCTTTTTTATTTTTCAACAATTTATGAGCTCTTAATGCCAGTGTAACATGCCTGTTTATCTCAAAATATTCCTTGCCATAAAAATTGGGAATACCAAAAAAACTCTCTGCAAATTTGACTCCCCTTGGAGTGAGCCATACAGCCTTATCCTCCTCAATATAGTCAATATCCTCAACCAGTGTCGTGACAAAGAAATCACAAAGATTATAAATATTTGACTGCACACGGGGAACACCTGATATAACAAGCGGCATGATAGCGGCATCCAAAAGCACTGAGTCAGCCTCATCAATGATCACATAATTGAAATCACACAAAAACCTGTCTGATTTTTTCTTTACAAGATTATCAAACAGATAATCAAAGCCAAGTGTGCCGTTTGTAGTATATATTATATCTGCCGAATAAAATTTTTTACGTTCCTCATTTGTTTTCTTATTAGTTTTAGAATCATCAGCATCCGGATATGAACATGTCAATCCCATAAAAGAGTACACTTCTCCCATCTCCATACCATCACGCGAAGCAAGATAGTCATTTGTCGTGACAAGCATACAGCTTTTACCTGTCAGGGAATTCAGATACAAAGGCATCGTAGCTGCAAGTGTTTTTCCTTCGCCTGTATTCATCTCGGCAAGATACCCCTTGTGTAATGCTGCTCCTGCAAGGATCTGAACATCATAAGGTCTTTTTCCAAGAACTCTTTCATCAGCCTCAACAATAGCTGCAAATGCATCCGGCAGTAACGAATCCAGTGATTCACCATTCTGATACCTGTCTTTAAACTCAACCGTAAGCTGTCTTAATTCATTATCACTTAGACCCTTTATTTTTTCTTCGCTTTTTTTGACCTTTAACAGCAATTTTCTTAAGCTTTTCAATTCTCTCCCGATCTTCATCAAACTCTTCCTTTGAAACCTCTTTTATTATAAGTGACTTAAACGTAAAATCAGCATTTCCGCCATTTATCAGCTCTATTGAATAACTGTATGTCGTGATCGGCGGTAAAAAATAAGCTTTATTATCCCTCACGATCGTACTTTTTGTCTCATTATCATACCTGTCGTAAAATATGATACGGAGCATCAGAGCCTCGCTATCTTGACTGTTATAATCAATATTCAGCCTGATAAAATATGTACTCTCACCATCAATGAGCGGAAGTGTCGGTTCGACCCTGTGTATCTGATAATTCGTCTTTGAATACCAGCTGTGTACCACAGTTCCCGGCGGCATCAGTCTGTTAGAATATCTTACTGACCTGTCTTTATTAAATTCTACCTCTGAACCATAACCATATGAATCAGACATAAATTCTTCCCAATATACTGTCCAAGTATCATTTACCATATTTCTACATCACTTTCGATCAAAATCTTCTTCAAGAATCAGCCTGTATTGACTCAAAAACCATCCCACAACACTCTCATTATTATCATTATGATGTCCGTGTGAGCCTTTTCCATATACTTCTACACCTTCTGATTTCAGATGTTCAAGTATATTTTTATATCCATCTGTATCATAATCATCTTCATATAAATATGAAACTATGAATTTAGTATGGGACCAGTCAGCTTCATCAAATCTTTCCCACATTCTTTTATTAAATTCTTCTACACTCTTTTTCGATAATGAACCATAATTTTTCAACAACAGATCAAGCGATGTCGGAAATCCTCCCGGTCTAAGAAGTCTTTCGTTTTCTGCAACGACTCCAAGCTCTGTAAGCGGCTTTGCCAAGATCAGCGCATGTGGGCTTAATTTTGATCCAAAATAAAGCGAGCCAAACGTGCCCATTGACATTCCGGAAATAATGACATCAGATTTCTTAAACTGCATTTCTTTAATCGTTTTTTCAATTTTTTCAGACAGCTTTTCCTCCAGATCAGCATTATCTATGTAAAAAGCGCCACCCTCAAGCCTTGGATCCGTTATAAGCATAAAAGGACATCCCAGCTTTCTCATCATGTTGTAGCCCTCAAACCCTTCCTGCTTACGGTATCCGGAAAAATAAATAGCAAGAGGTGGTTTACAATCTCCTTTATCCAGATATGTAAATATCTCCTCACCATGTGATGAGATGATTCTCTCTCCGCCCGGAAGAAAATAACCTATATCCTGCCTGGAATATCTGTCATGCAGTGATATGACCTCAAGGGTTCCCTGTCCTTTTGCCAGAACAGAAACAAACACCGGACCTTCAAACTCATCATTGTCAATAGTCACTATCCCGTCTAATTCATCCTGGCTGAATTTCCACACTCTTTGGATATCACCGATGGAACCATTATAGAATTTATATATATGCAGCTTTACCTCTACAGAACCTGTTCTTCTGTGTTCGAAGTATAAATCAATATTCTGCCTGTCAAACACCGGAATGTTTGATTTCCAGAACACTACCTGTGAAAATGTGTCTCCAAAGTCTCCTTCTAAAAGCATGTCATAGTTTCCTTTACATCTGACTGAACCTTTAAAAAACTGACCTACTGATATATGCTCCGGCTTAAACTTTTCACCATACGGCTGTCTATAATACTTTGCTGCCTCCTTCTCAAGAAAAACCTGCACATCTCCTGAATAAAGAAAAAGTCCTGATCTCTCATTAAAATAATCCTGTGTAACACTGTTTTGCAGCTTTGCATTCTCTGTAGCAAAAAGACTGTACGCTCTTGTAAGCTTATCCAGTGCCTGTTTTTCCTTATAGGTTATATCTCTATCTAAAATAACGATATCTACCTGTTTAGACGGAAAGACTCCTGTATTTTTATAATCCTCCCACTCAACAAAATCCGGAATGCTGTATTTAGCTGTCCTATCCTCGTTTCCAATATACAAAATCTGAATACTATTCAACTATACCTAACACCTTTCGCCATTTATCAAGTAATACTTCTGTTTTATAGTTTTTTCCTGCTTCATAACATGCCACAAGCGCTGCATTCCAATTTTCCAGACTATCAAGATAAAATGCCAGACTTGCGCCTATCTGATCATGATCATCTATGATTATGCCATTTTGTCCATCATTCAGGAACTGATCCTCTGAAAAACTAATACGCGGAACACCCTTACTTATTGCCGTTATATAAAGGAAAACATCAACCACTCCCCGCAGATCCAATATAACTCTTTGCTCATTGATACACTTGCTTATAGTTCTCTCATCCACGCACACATCAATAAAAAATCTCTGTTTGATCCTTTTTTCATTTTCATCAATATTGTCCGCTTTACTTACCCATCCTGTATCGTATCCATATTCCTTTAAAATACCGGCAAGCTCTTTACGGATATTATCTTCATGCCCCCACTGTGCATTTCTTGTAAAAATATGCACCATTGCAAGATCGTTAATACACAAATACTCTGATACCTTGCGGATAATTGCTCTATACACAGCAGCATCCAGTCCGTCTATCGGGACCAGAATATTCTGAACCTTTAACTGCTGGCTTATACCAAAATCCATCCGCGTGTCATACGGTGGAATATCCATAATACTAAGGTTCTCGTCAGACAAATTATCCTTTATGATTTTTGTCGTATGCTCTGAATCAGTGATAATATACTCAGAAGCTTTCAGATAACTTTTAATACCATTGATTTTCGAATAATCATATCTTTCTTCAAAAAATGTATAAACTACCTTTCTTCCTCTTAGTACTTCACCTAAAACATTCATATGTAAGCTATGAGCTGCCACGAAGAAAGTATCCTTCGTCCCTGTCTCATTAACAAAACCAGACATTACCTCCTGTATCACCTCATCAAGTGAGCCGTATGACAGCTTGCAAAATTGCTTTTCTCCTGTTTTAGTGTCGTACATAGGATACGAGGGATTGACCATCACACTGCCATCTGATGCATTTACCCTGAGCTTCCAGATTGTGTTTTCCATCAGGTATTCCTGATATTTCATCTGCCCGTTTTCATAAATAATAGTTGAAGATACAAAGCCTCTGTCATCATAATAATTTTTCCGGCAGATCTGTCCTCCCTCGTACATATCTATAATTATAGGGTTTCCATCCTCGCCAAACTCAACCTGGGCATATTTCTGTCCATCGTACAAGGCGACAATTGAGAATGGTGAATATACAAACTCCACACCCTCTGGCCATTTAATATCATGATATGAAAGCACAGCCATTTTAGTTCTCTTAACCTGAGCGATCGCATCAAAACAAGACCAGTATGGCGAACGATACATTCCCTGTCTATGAGCGAAATGTCTGAAATTCGGCGAATACCCAAGTAAAACGATCCTGTACTTCACATCCACATTTCTGTGGAAAAGCGTAATCTGTTTTATTGTCTCATCAAATTCCGATTTCATTCTCCGTCTGTACCATTGCTGTTCATTTTCGATCCATGAATTTTCTTTATACCATGCCGGCACAAAATATAACATTAAAATTCTCCTTATACTATATAAATGGATGATATCTGTCCATATTTCTATAAACCTCAGCCTCTCTGTATAACGATATCCAAATACCTGTCGACATCATTATAGAACACGGTAACATTGCCAGTGTCGAATCAATATATCCGCCAAATTGGAGAAAGAGGGGTACTCCCTGACATATACATATGATTATCGAACTGTAGATAGAAAATCTGATCACTGTACCTACGAGATATCTGCGGGTCGGCTTTCCTGCATATATATCCAGAATAGAATCCCCTGATTTCAACAGGTTCTCGGCTTCCCTGCCCGGCGTAAGCATTACCAATGAAAATAAAATAGTAAGTATTACAATGATCACCAGATAAACTATAATTCCCAAAGCAGCTGTAAGCCTTAGATTTTCAACAAGCCACGCAAGCTTTTGATTATCCGGATGCAGATAGTACAGACCTGAACAGACAAATTGTGGCAGCATAAATACCGCCGAGGTGAACATAAGCGGCATTGCACCAACAGGATTTAATTTATATGCCAGATAATTCTTATCTGCATAAATATTATTTATGGATACTCTCTGTACCGCAATTCTCTTTTCCGTTGTTTCTATTACTATCATAACAGCGATCTCAACTACACCGATAATTACAGGCAACACCAGTCTTTCTGCTTTCTGCCCCGCAAACATATTCATCATTCCATCTACAATATTTATCATGAATACACTCATGCGCCCACCGATACCATATTTTGTTGTCCGGTCACACATATATACCACTATAAGCATACCTGCTATAAGCTGTATAAACACTATAACTTTAGTGACAAATAACATCTGAGCGTCCATGTCCTTGTATACAAATGTCTGAACCCTCTGATATGCCTGGATAAATGCAATTACCATCATAAAAAACAGTGTCCATATATTTAGTTTTCTGGGCGATATCTTTCGTGAACTGTCTAATGATATTATCGCCACCATTAATACTGCGAGTATTGAAGCAATCATATATGGCCACAATCCCAGAATAAACAATGAACAGTTTTTCATATCTCCTGATAATGCCTGCAGCAGAATAGATTGTGCGTCAACACTCACATCTTCATATGCCTTCAGATCAATCCCATATAATGGGATATTTCTGCCAATCATATATACAAGCATTATTATCAGAGAATACAATATTTTATACACTAATATATGTTCTTTTTGTCTCTTCTCTTTCAATGATTTCCTCTTTCTTTGAATAGTATTAGTGACCATCCATGATAGATGGTCACTAACATTATAAAACAATATTTTTGGTATTGTTATTTATTATTTCTCATCAGGATCATCCTCTGAGTTGTCACCCTTTTCCGGTTTTCTTCTTCGGTTATCATAAACACCCTTTCCGGTGATAGCTGCAACTGCCGCTGCAATCCACCACCACCATGTTCTGATACCATCCTTGGCCGTTCCGCCTGCTGCAAGAGGCGTATCCTCATCTTCAATGTTATGGATATCAGCTTCATCCTCATTTACTGCAAGAGGAACCTGTGGATCCTGAATTGGTGTATTATCCTGTGCTGCCGGTACCGCTGGAGCTGTAGGAGTTGCTGCTGCAGGTGCAGGGGTTGTTGCTGCCGGTATCGGCGTTGCTGCTGCAGGTGTCGGCGTCGCTGCTGCAGGTGCAGGGGTTGTTGCCAGCGTTGGTGTTGCTGCTGCCGTCGGTACCTCTGCCGCTGTGATCGTAGTTGCAGGCACAGGTGTATTGTCAGCAGCTGAAGTAGGTGTTGGAGTCACAGCAGGTATCGGAGCTGTATTTGACTGACTCTCACTAGCTGATGCACTTTCTGACTCACTTGTACTTGTTGATGCACTATCACTTGCCGATGCGCTTTCTGACTCACTTGCACTGATTGAGGCACTATCACTTGCCGATGCGCTTTCTGATTCGCTGGCACTTGTTGAGGCACTGTCACTTGCCGATGCGCTCTCTGATTCGCTGGCACTTGTTGTATCACTCTCACTAGGTAATACACTTAATGACTCACTTGCACTTACTGAGGCACTGATGCTTTCTGAAGTGCTAGCACTTGTCGATGCACTCGTGCTGGCTGATGTACTTGCACTTGTTGAGGCACTTGTGCTTGCTGATGTACTATCGCTCGTTGAGACACTTGTGCTTGCTGATGTGCTGGCACTCGTTGATGCGCTTGTGCTCGCTGATGTGCTGGCACTTGTTGAGGCACTTGTGCTTGCTGATGTACTGGCACTCGTCGATGCACTTGTGCTGGCTGATGTACTTGCACTTGTTGAGGCACTTGTACTTGCACTGGTACTTGCTGATGTACTTGCACTCGTACTTGCTGATGTACTTGCACTTGTTGAGGCGCTCGTGCTGGCACTTGTACTTGCACTTGTTGAGGCACTTGTACTTGCACTCGTTGATGCACTCGTACTAGCTGACGTACTTGCACTTGTTGAGGCACTTGTACTGGCTGATGTACTGGCGCTCGTTGATGCGCTTGTGCTTGCTGACGTACTTGCACTTGTTGAGGCGCTCGTGCTTGCTGATGTACTGGCACTTGTTGAGGCACTTGTGCTTGCTGATGTACTGGCACTCGTCGATGCACTTGTGCTGGCTGATGTACTTGCACTTGTTGAGGCACTTGTACTTGCACTGGTACTTGCTGATGTACTTGCACTCGTACTTGCTGATGTACTTGCACTTGTTGAGGCGCTCGTGCTGGCACTTGTACTTGCACTTGTTGAGGCACTTGTACTTGCACTCGTTGATGCACTCGTACTAGCTGACGTACTTGCGCTCGTTGATGCACTTGTACTGGCTGATGTACTGGCGCTCGTTGAGGCGCTTGTGCTTGCTGATGTACTGGCACTCGTCGATGCACTCGTACTTGCTGATGTACTTGCACTCGTTGAGGCGCTTGTGCTTGCTGATGTACTTGCACTTGTTGATGCGCTTGTGCTTGCTGATGTGCTGGCACTTGTCGATGCGCTCGTGCTCGCTGATGTGCTGGCACTTGTTGATGCGCTCGTGCTTGCTGATGTGCTTGCACTTGTTGATGCGCTCGTGCTCGCTGATGTGCTAGCGCTCGTTGAGGCACTTGTGCTCGCTGATGTACTGGCACTTGTTGATGCGCTTGTGCTTGCTGACGTACTGGCACTTGTTGAGGCACTTGTACTTGCGCTCGTTGAGGCGCTCGTGCTAGCACTTGTGCTCGCTGATGTGCTGGCACTCGTTGAGGCACTCGTACTTGCTGACGTACTGGCACTGGTACTTGCTGATGTACTTGCACTCGTTGATGCACTCGTACTTGCTGATGTACTTGCACTTGTCGATGCACTTGTGCTCGCTGATGTGCTGGCACTCGTCGATGCACTCGTACTCGCTGATGTACTTGCACTTGTCGATGCGCTCGTGCTCGCTGATGTACTAGCGCTTGTTGAGGCACTTGTGCTTGCACTCGTACTTGCTGACGTACTTGCACTGGTTGAAGCACTTGTACTTGCACTCGTACTTGCTGATGTACTTGCACTTGTTGAGGCACTTGTACTTGCACTTGTGCTCGCTGACGTACTTGCGCTTGTTGAGGCACTTATACTAGCTGACGTACTTGCACTTGTTGAGGCGCTCGTGCTGGCACTGGTGCTTGCTGATGTACTGGCACTCGTTGAGGCGCTCGTGCTCGCTGATGTGCTTGCACTTGTTGAGGCGCTTATGCTTGCCGATGTACTGGCACTCGTGCTTGCTGACGTACTCGTGCTTGCTTCAACACTCAAACTCTCTGATATTCTTACTGATTCACTCTTCTCATAGTTTGGATCTTCATCATCCAGTAAATCAATGGAATCCCCATGCTTATATGCATATTTATATATATGCACTCCACCTGCATTGCCACTTCTAAATTCTACCCATTTATTATCAGACACTTTCAGTACAAACGCATCTCCGTCACATATATACAATTCGCCTGTTTGAGAATGTTGCTCTTCCCAAAACAATATCCCTGTTGTCCATTTAAATGTCACAGAATTAAAATCATTAAAATATTCCAATTTTCCTGTATATGAATTTTTTACTCTATACTTATATGATTTATCTCCCCATTCCCTTTTCTTTATTTCATTTCTAGATTGAATACCATAGTCTTTATAATTACTTTCCGTAATCTTAGTCACATGATGTACCTTATCTGATACGCAATCATCTCTATTTGTTTCAGTGCTTGCAAGCTGCGGCATCCCACCCATTCGGGCGTAAGCAGCCATATCCTGTTCTTCGTCATTTGTATATGCTGCCGCTACTGCATTATCATAACTCTGCTGTTCCTCATGCACCTTGCCACTTTGTTTTGCGCTCTCACTAGTTTCTGCACTTGCACTGGCTTCTGCACTTGCGCTATTTTCTGCACTCTCACTAGTTTCTGTACTTGCGCTAATACTTTCACTTATGCTAACAATTTCGCTGGTGCTAGCACTCTCACTTATACTCTCACTTGTGCTAACTGAATCACTTTCACTCGTACTCACGATCTCGCTGGTGCTGGTACTCTCACTTATACTCTCGCTTGTGCTGGCTGAATCACTTTCGCTCATGTTCTGTGTTGTACTCTCACTATAATCGGTTCTCTCACTCTCTGATAAAGATCCTGCGTCTACAAGTGAATTAGAATCTGCTGCTGATTCATCAATTGCGGCCATAACCATATCTGCCCCCTGGATAGAGCTTACTCCACCCATTGCAATTCCCGCTGCGGTTATACCTTTTAAAATACTATCAACTTTCTTTTTATTCATCCTGCCTCTCCTTCTATATGTCCTATAAAAACAGACATATTCTTCAAACTAACCAGAATTACATACTAATATCGTTCTTATATTATGAATATAACCTACAGAGTGTATCTAAAATCGTATAGAAACATATATTTACCGCCAAATTACAACTTTTCTCTACACCACCTCTAAGTTTCCTCTAAGTTTCCTGCAGCTTTATCAAAACTTGCATTCTTCTGTTCCCAATAGTTCCATCCACTTTTTTTCTACTTCCGCTTCTGTATAGCTGCTTGCGATTTCATATGATTTCTCATGAAAAAGCTTTAACCTGTCTTCGTCTTCAAAGATCTTTACAATAGTCATCCCTATTTTCTTGGCTAAAGTTTCTTTATCCATCAGGTTTCCGTCTATCAGATATCCATTCTGTTCATTTTTTATAAACAACCTGTTGCCATATCTTGTGTCTAAACCTATCATTGCCAACCCATTACCGGCTGCTTCCATTAATGAAAGTCCAAATGATTCAAATCTGGAAAAAGATGCATACACTTCATAATACTGATATAGCGCTTTAACATTTTGTCTTCCCTTAAAATGAATATAATCCCAGGCATTATGGGATGATATGACATTATTCAAATACCCTATGTACTCCCTCAATCCTTCTCCGTATATATCCAGATATATATATGGATTGTACTTGTGTGCCTCAATAACACCTGCTATCAATAAATCAATACCTTTTGTTTCTTCAATTCTGGAAGCCGATATAATACTATATTTTTTTCTGTTTTCTGTAATACATTTTTTTTCTTCAATTGCTCCGGGTGGTATTACACTGATTGATGGTATATAGCAATCATATTCTTTCAGCTTATTTATTAATGCTTTCCGCTGTTCCTCAGTCGCTACAATAAAAGTATCTATAACCTGCGAATATTTAAACCAATAATAATACTCATAATTCATATATAATGAACCTATATTCTCATTCAATTCATAATACTGATCAGAATGCAGCACGCAAATAAATTCTGCCCTATTTCCAAATTCAAATAATGGTCTTATATAATCTAAATATCCCCCTCTGTCCATAATACATATATCATTTTCATTGAGCGCTAATTTCTTAATGAAATATATCACAAATTCCTGATTATCCATTACCTGTCCATCACTAAACACATACTTGATTTTATCAGCATCAAATACCTGCTCAAATACAAGTTTCCCATCAGTGTTCCAGAACAAACGCCTCTCAAGCTGGCTTTCTCCAATTTCGTGATCTGATGTTCCATATAATTCCGTGTATGCCAGACTATCAAAATAAAAACTAGTAAAAATAATACGTTCATCCTTGTAATAAGAAGCACTCATAATATTATTTTCATCATCACAAATTATTTCACACTTTTTTTTATTGTTTTCAATAAGATATGTAATATTATCCTTCTCTATGATATCGTCATGATCAATTATTTCTTTCGAGATTAATATATCTTTTTTTGTGCTCAATCTCATATCCATACGTCCGGTAAGATATATTTCTTTCGAAATTATCTGATCTCTGTCGATTCCCTGATTTATATATAAATCCAAATCTCTCTGTGTCGGAAGATTCATAAAAATAAATTTTATATCAATATTATTTTTTTTAAATAGCTTTGCACGAAATCCCTGCGCTACGTCTACCCCGGAAAATTCGTAGCCATTCATCAATGTAAAATCAAATATCCTCATATTATTCCTCAAACATTCCCGCTGCAGCTATGTATAATTTTTTGTATTGTTCTTTTATCAGATCCTGATATATGGATTCTTCAAACATTGTTTCTTTTATCCTGCCGATCATTTTATCGCAATCAGTGGTTTCAAAAATATTTTTTTTCAAACAAATATCTCTTCTGTGAACAGTATTTTCAAATGCAAATACTGCCATTCTATTATTAACCGCCAGATTTGTCGAATCATAAACTTCATTGTAATGATTTATATCCAGATATATATCACATAGATCAAATAATTCCTTTATTTTTTCTTCCGAAACCACTGGATACAAATAGACATTTTCATAATCTTGCAATTGAAGTAACTTATCCGACATAAGTGTCCATGCTGCAATATAAAACTCCAGATCCGGTATTCCTGTGATCAACGTTTCAATCATTTCTAACTGGTCAGAATCGGTAAAGATCAAAGCTTTTTTTATCCCAGATTTATTTTTCTCTCTTTTATCATATAAATAAAAGCTTTTACAAACACAATCTGTATGCTGGGCGATCCAATCACTTTTATTTTTGTCATTACATAATATTCTTAATTTATCTTTGAATTCGCCTTTTTGAAATTTTTCATACTGTTTATCATCGTTCAAATAAAATGTAACTGAATATTCTTCACGCAGCCCATATATTTTTTCCAATTCCTCAACATCAAAAACAACTATATTTTTATCGCTTATTTCTGCTTTAGTCATAATATCTTTAAACAGCTCCACAAACGATGTATACACTTTCTTTATATTGTTCTTTTCAAAAACAGTGTATGTCCCAGACATTACCTGTTCTAAAACCACAAGATTTCCCTCACTGTCATAAAATTCACGTTGTATAATTTTATTACTTCGCAGATTTTCCGTACAATATTTATACCCCATTTTATTATAATGATCTTTTCTATAAACTCTGTTTTCCTCATCATGCCATTCGACTGATCTAACATTGCGCTTTTCAATTGGCTCATTAAAATATATTGAAGCCTTTTTAACATCATTATCATATACAGCCCCATTGATCCCATCTGCACAGACAGCCCACCATTCAGGTAATTTGATAAATGCATAATATAATTCTTTTGTATGAGCGCTTTTTATATTTTCATCATTAATATAACGATCATAAAATCCAAACACATCATCGGCGTCATGATCTGTGGTCGGCATAAGTGTGCACACTGAACAGCTCTTTCCCATATTATTGATGGTTTTCTTTATTCTTTTTATAAAATCTGTATATTCTTTTGCCAGTATGATCATATCTTCACCATTTATTTTTCAATATCAAATACCTTAAACTTTCTACAATATAATGTGGGAAGTTTAAGTAAATAACTATAGGGCAAATCCACCCTCTGTATAATGCAGGAACCTCTGTGTTATAAAATAATCCTCACCATTTTCCAACCCTGCTTCTGTCAGTTTCTCTAATCCTCTGCCATCGTCTGCATCAGCCGAAACTATGTAGACAGTATTATCGTCACATATAATCTCATCCTCATTCAAATGCTCATGCCATTCACAGCTGTCAAAATCTCTGTTTAATAACATCATTGCATTCCTTATAGAGCTATTCTCTCCACCGTAGAATACAAATCTTATATTGTTTTGAGTTGATTTTTTTAACAATTTCTCCAGCATACCTGTTCTATCAACAATTCTGCCCATAGATCTACTCAATAAGCCATCCTCCACCTGCTTTCCCCATGGAGTTCTCAATATTGTAAAATAGTAAGCTCTGTCAATTTCATTATTTGTATAAAGCATCAATAGAGTTGCAGCATAATGATATATTTTTTTCTCAGCTTTTTCATTATTTTTTCTTGCTTCATCAATAAAATAATTCCATTTTTCATCTATCAGTAAGGTTTTTCCGCTGAATATGACATTTAAAGCATCCTGATCAGGAAGCCATGTCTGCGGATTAGAATTCAGATAATCCATAACCTGTTGAAACAGGCTTCCATTTCTCCTTATATTGTCAAGATTCATGCAAAGAACACCTGCATTAAAATATCTGTCACGTTCTGTCTGCCCTGCTGCTACAGCATATGGGATTCCCCAACCCCTTGTTGTCGAACAATCCGGAGCCGCTGCCAGACAGTAGTCATCTATATTGACATTCCATAATCCTTCAATATCGGTATTTATAAACAAATCTGAGTCCAGATATATTATTTTTTTCAGATCAGGCAAAATATCCGGCAGCATGATCCGAAACATCGTTCCAATTGTAAATCTATCCATCGAATCAGCCAACGCCCCAAAAATTTCCGGGTTAAAATGATGAAATTCTATACTGTTTCCACTATTATCTGCAATAAGCCCCAGTTTCTCCTTATTAGACGAGTTTAATGTATCATCATGTAATATATGAAATACTATTGGTGATCTTGTATTCTCTACAATGGACTGCATCGTTGTACCAGCCCAGACACTGTAATTGCCATCTTTATCATGTATACCAAGACAGATGTGTATTGCATTATCAAAAAAGCATACATGCTCCAATTTCCTCGCTGTTTTTTTCAGCTCTGACATTCTTTTCAGAACCATGTCATCCGAAAAAGCTTTCACATATGGATTATTTAATATATCATGTTCACTCTTTAAAAACTCTTCTTTACAAATATCCAGCTCATTTTTCAGGAATCTTTCAATCCTGCTGTACGACTCAATATATTGATGCCATAACAGAAATACCTGTATTTCACATTTGCACTGTTCAACTACATTTCCAAGCTCCGCTTTTCTGCTCTTTATTGCCTGCCTTATATGATCCATGATAATCTTTGGATCCCGGATTTTTGCATTGCTGATCCCGGAACGTATAATGCCATCCGTATTCTCAAAGTAATAATATAATGTCGGCCTTACTTTGCAATATTTCTTTGCAATCAAGACGCAAAGCATGGAAAAATATGTATCTTCATAATATATATCTTCCATGAATCTGAGATTATTTTCTCTTATGAATCTGACCGAATACAGCTTTGCCCATGCCGTCACATTAGTAAATCCTGTCAGACTTAAAATGAGGTTTTTCCTATTATCGACATTATTTAAATCCAGCTTTTGGATTTCATGGTCATTTACGGCTGAAACAGATGGCACAGCTTCTTTAAAACATGATACACCACACTGAACCACATCATAGTCGTCCTCTGCCATTCTATCATGAAGCACCTTCAGCATATCAGGATGTACCCAGTCATCTGCATCTACAAATGTGATATATTTTCCACTGCAGATATCCATCCCCAGATTGCGTGTACCTCCACACTTTCCCTTTTTCTGCATTTTAAGAGAAATAACATTCCCAGGATATTTTCTTTGCAGGGATTCTAATATTGACCATGTGTTGTCTGTCGACAGATCATCTATAAATATCACCTCAAGATTCTCAAAGCCATATGTCTGATCATAAATTGATCCAAAGCATCTCATTATATATTTTTGCACATTATAACATGGTATAATTACCGATATCCTGTCCTTTTTATCCATAACATTTCCTCCAATATAACCATTTACTTAAACTTCCCGCCTTCTATTTAATTACTATATTACAGTTCACAAATAACACTGTTCACATGATACTTCACACTCGCTCTCGGATGCCGGCTTTTGAACTGCCGGTTAATTCTCTTTTGCACTATTTCACAGTTCTCCCGGTTGGTTCCAACAAGCAGTATGAGAAACTGCAGCTTTCCGTATTTTGCATATATATCACTTTTGCGGATCGATACTCCTATACACTCCTTGAGCTGTCTGGAATATTTGTTCATCTCCATCTCACTCTGTATCTGCTTTCCGTCCTTATCCACAAGTGTGCAGAGCATCAGATATACCGACATCGTAGTCCGTTTCATTATGCGGGCCGATGCCTGGTATATGCCCCGGAATACAGGATAACTACAGAAATAGCCCCCTTTATTTCCTTCTTCATTATGCTCATTCATGCCCTCCTGGATATTTTCAAGTATCTCATATGTATGGTTCATCTGGTTGCTGTATCTTTCGAGAATCTCCATAAGACTGGCGGACGGATAAATACCACACTCCTTCAGATAATAGTCCACCACCTCACTGTAATATTTGCTTGCCTCGTCATAGCGTCTTGTCTCAACCATAGCTTCCATTACCAGAGTCTCCCACTCATTAAATGGATCCGCCTTGACCGCATATGTGCCAAACTTTTCAAGCTCCTTAAAGCTCTTTTTCCTTCTCAGTATACCGGCAGCTTCATTTACACATTTGACAAACATTTCGTGATAGCGTCTCGCCTCCTGCGCTATCCATGTTTCGCCCGTGTATGGTGCCAGAAATTCCCCCTTATAAAGGTAAAATGCTTTCATATAAAGTTCAAGCTTCCTGTTCTCTATTTCGGAAGCTTTATCTGCAGCAGCCCCGCCGTCTGTATCATTCCCATCTGCATTATTTATGCTCTGATGTATTTCTGATAACTGTTTATCGAGCTCCTCAGTCTCTCTAAAATACCGCTCAAATCTTGCTGCATCCTCATCTATCTCTATATCCGGTGTCCAGTAATATATGCCGCCTTCTAAATATATAAGATCCTTTCCCGGCAGGCCAAGCTGTGAAAGCTTCTGCTTTGTCTTGTATACGATTACCCTCAGGGCTGTGTGCGGTGCATCTATATCCCTCTCCCCGATCACGATCTCTTCCAGTTTATCCTTTGCTATCCCGCTGGTTGAATAATGCATCATTGCCTGCATCAGGCGGTTAAACTGGCTTTCTTTATGCATTTTGTCAGCAACAAATGGTGCTCCGTTATAGTCCATCCGGAAATTTCCGAACATCTGAACCTTTATCGTATGCGTCATAGGCGCCTCTCTTCCTATTCCCATAATCTTACTCCACCTAGAAATCCGCTAATTCACGATGGGTAAAAGAATTTTTTTACCTTTTAATTATATTATATACCAGCTTCATATGAATATGTAATCACGACAATTGACATGTGAAATGTAAAAATTAGTACTTGACAAATTGATATTTATTCGTTCCTGTGTTACGATTATTATATTAATTTGAAGCAACAATTCTACAAAGGAGTATTGCCTATGCAACAATCAGTTAATATAGCTATCTGCGAGGATGAAGCTGCAGAGACGAAGCTGTTGTGTGATATTCTCGACCACAACGACATCAAAAACTCCTATACCATCTTTACAGATGCAGACTCATTTCTCGCCTCATACGAACGTGATAAATATGACCTACTGCTCATGGACATATACATGAAAGATTCCATGACAGGCATTGAAGCCGTATCTATGATCCGTAAAAAAGATGCCGACATACCTGTCGCTTTCATCACTACCAGCAGGGACCATGCTTTAGAAAGCTACCGCCTGTCAGCCATCGGTTATATTGAAAAGCCTGTTTCCGCAGCAGAACTAAACAATGTGCTTCATCTTGCAATGTTAAAGAAGGCTGACGCACCATCCTTATATATAAAAAGAAATGGAGCATTGGAAAAACTTGCTTTTTCCGATATCATGTACATAGAACAGAGGGGCAGACAAATTTTCATACATATGAAAGACAATACTGAAATTGTCTGTTATGAAAAGCTATCTGAGCTTTCCAGCCAGCTCCCTGCTGAGCTGTTTTTTCTTCCACACAAAAGCTATGCTGTAAACCTGTCATATGCCATGCATATTGACACAGATTTAAAATGCTTTGTGATGACCGATAATTCAAATATCCCGATCAAAAGAGAGCTGACTGCAAAGGCAAGAAAAGCTCTTGAAAGCTATTTTTTGAGTATACAAGGAGCCGCCTATGAAAATAACAAGTATAATAAAAAAGCTTCCATTTTCAGTCATAATACTTCTTATAGTAAGCAGCATTCTGCTCATATCATCAAAAAACATGATCATGAGCCACGCAAGCTATCCCAGCGCCACAAGCATTACCACTGCATCCGCTGTCGTGGAAGCTGCCGATACATCAGATACCAGCACTTATAATGATGAAATAACACTTCCGCACACCTTCAGACACTTAGCATCCCGCACCCATGTCACTGTGACCACAAATATATCACTCAAGGCAGATGACCAGATCCTCCTAAAAACTGTTTATTCACCGGCAAAGGTCTATCTGGATGGTGATCTCATATATGAATTTGGCAAAGCCGAAAACTACCCTGCATTTATGAAGGATCCCGCTACCGAGCTGTATATGATAAGCACTGACGGTTATAACGGCGACACAGAGCTTCGCATAGAGTACCTGTCACCGGTCACCAGAAGCTCTCTGACCATATATCCGCCTATCTGCGGAGCGTACAAATCCTTATTTTTTACCTTGTTAAAAACTTATGAATGGTCTTTTTTTATTGCCCTGCTTGAGCTTGCCGCTGGCATCTTGTTTATTTTTATTGCCCTCCTGCTGTTGTACTATGACATGGATGTATGCAAAATGATATTTCATTTTGGTTTTTTCTCACTCATGGTCGGCATGTGGTCTATCGGTGAATGTAATTACACCGGAATGATAATAAAAAATCCTACTTTTCTATATTTATGTGCATTTATCGGGCTTTTTTCACAAATAATTCCGCTATTATATTTCTGCAAAAGCGCTGTCGGCTTTAAGAATCCAAAACCGATCACCATTGTGACAGAAATCATAACCATACTCGATATTCTTGCATGTATATTGCAGCTTTGCGGCATCATCGCATTTTCGCAGAGTATGTACGTGTTCCATGTTATTTTACCGGTTACACTGTGCTTTCTCACAGCATACATAATCTATGAGTTTGTCCACAACCAAAATAACCGGGCAAAGCGGATCATGATTCCTGTCGGCATACTGGCAGCCGCTTCATGTGCTGAAATCATCAATTACCTCACAAAAATCGTATCTTCGCTGTCCTTATTGTCGCAGATCGGGACTATTATTTTTATTGTGATAATGGGAAATATCATGGGACTGAATATAAGCGATATGGTTAAGATGAAAAAGGAAAATGAGAAGCTTGTCTTTGACATGAATCTTCTCGAAAATTCTCTTGCCGAACAAAAGAAGTACAATGCAATGATTGCAAAAAACGAAGAAATAACTAAAAAGCAGCGCCACGATCTGCGCCACCAGCTTATTGTTATTAAAGAACTAGCTGGAAACAAAAATCCATCACTGACAGAATATCTGGATTCATTGATCTACAGTATACCTCATGTACCAAAAAAATACTGTGAAAACAAGGCTGTCAATTCCATTATATCCCATTATGCTGCCATCTGCGCAGATGAAGCCATAATGCTTGAGACAAAGCTTAATGTCCCAGAAAGCGATAATCCGGTTCTCGACAATGACCTGTGTCTGGTATTTGGGAACCTTATTGAAAATGCCATAGAGGCCTGCAGGCGTCTGAACAATTCCGGCTGCTTTATCCGCCTAAACGCTGATATCCGTTACAAGACGTTAATTATAACCATGGACAACAGCTTTGACGGGCATTTTACAGTACGCAACGGAAAATACATCTCTTCAAAAAGAAACGATGTCGGTATCGGATTGTCATCCATCCGATCTGTTGCTGTAAAATATGGTGGAGAGACTGAATTTAAAACAAAGGATGATGTATTTCAATCGTCCTTATACTTCCAGCTATATAAATAATTGTTTTTTGGGTGTTCGAACCCTCCGATGTCTTGCATTAAAAAAACGTCTCTATTCGAGCGATGTACTGGTCAAGCCTTTTTGCAACACTTTGTTCGATAAATACCTACCTGTAACG
>CAJLRL010000034.1 GCA_905209075.1 uncultured Lachnospiraceae bacterium
GCCCCATTTCACTATTGCTAATATCACAATCTCACAGTAAAATATAATAATCGAATTCAAGGTGTCTTTCTTTTATGCAAAATCACGAACTTGCTCATTTATAGTTAATATATTTACTTTCATATATATAGTGTATTTTTTTGTGATTTGTCCACGAAATCTGCAAAAAAGATGCAAGTTTTTTGAAGCGATTTATATTATAGCACATATGGGAGAAAATGACTATATGGAATCAATATAATGCTAAAATATTTATATTACTCTTACATTCATTGATGAATATAATAATAAAGGTAAATCCCCCCAATCTAAAGTTTGGTTATACCTCAAGACAGTTGATTTTTCAAACGCTTTTTTAAAACAAATATGAAGTTCTACTCTAATTTGCTTTATTTAAAAATTCATCAAAATATAGTATAATACTTTTTATGAAATTACAAAAATTATACAGCAAAGTTCGTCAGGCTCTTGACGATTACAATATGATAACTGAAAATGACAAAATAGCCATCGGTGTATCTGGAGGAAAAGATTCCCTTACCCTCTTATATGCACTTGCGGGCATACGCAGTTTTTATCCAATTCATTTTGAACTTGCAGCTATAGCCGTGGACCTGGGATATGATGATTTTACTCTTTCCCCGGTGCAGACACTGTGCGATGAGCTTGGTGTTGATTTCTACATAGTAAAAACAGATATCGGAAGGATCTCGCTCGAAAAGTCGAAGGAGCAGGCAAGTCCATGTTCATGGTGTGCAAAGCTTCGCAAAGGTGCTTTGAATGATTTTGCTCTGTCGATCGGGTGCAACAAAATCGCATATGCGCACCACATGGATGATATAGTAGAAACGATGTTTCTGTCTCTTTTATATGAAGGACAATTCTACTCATTTGCGCCTGTCACTCCGTTAGATGATAGTGGTCTTACAATAATCCGTCCACTAATGTATGTCGGAGAGTCTGAAGTCAAAGGATTTAAAAACAAATATGATCTGCCTGTATGTAAGAATCCCTGCCCTTATGACGGACATACAAAACGTGAATATGTAAAACAGCTTGTCAGACAGCTTAATTTGGAAAATCCCGGTGTTAAAAAACGTCTGTTTTCTGCCATACAAAATGGAAATATTGATGACTGGATAAAGTGTACACCGAACAGGCAATAATTTCCAGATTATTTATATAGTTATATTTAATACAGAAAAGGAACTCAAAAATGAAAGATAAAGCTTATTATGAAGATATCAATATAAAAAATGAGTTAAAATTAAGAGAAATGATAAAACAGCTTCCAAAATTCTGCCTTGATTTTTTTATTGGTATAGATTCAGACAAATCTTCCAGGACAAAAATTGCATATGCATATGATCTTTTAACTTTTTTTGAATATATGAAAAATGCGAATCCCTCATTAAAAAAATACAATATACAGGATTTTCCGATGAGTCTGCTGGATCAGATAAGCCCATCTGATATTGAAGAATATTTATTTTACCTGAAGTATTATGAAAAAGATGGTGTGGCACATACCAATGATGAAAAAGGCATCAAACGAAAGCTTGCTTCACTGAGGACATTTTACAATTTTTATTTTAGAAAAGAATTTATTGATACAAATCCTGCAAGTAAAGTAAGTCTTCCAAGAATACACGAAAAAAATATTATAAGGCTAGATGTTGACGAAGTCGCAAGGCTGCTGGATGAGGTTGAGTCAGGAGAAAATCTGTCGAAAAACCAACAGAAATTTCACGAAAAAACAAAAGTGCGTGATCTTGCGCTTATGACACTTCTTCTCGGAACAGGAATCCGTGTCTCAGAATGTGTCGGGCTGGATCTGGATGATGTTGATTTTAAAAATAATGGTATAAAGGTTCACCGTAAAGGTGGCGCCGAAGCAATTGTATATTTCGGTGATGAGGTACGTGATGCATTAATTGACTATTGGCAAGAACGGTCATGTATTACGGCAGTAGACGGACATACCAATGCACTTTTCCTGTCTCTTCAGAAAAAGAGAATATCTGTCCGTTCAGTAGAAAAATTAGTAAAGAAATATTCAAGGCTTGTTACGACCGTAAAAAATATTACCCCACATAAGCTTCGCAGTACATACGGAACAACTCTTTATCAGGAAACTGGTGACATATATCTGGTTGCTGATGTTTTGGGACATAAAGATGTAAACACAACAAGAAAACATTATGCAGCCCAGGAAGATAACAGACGTCGTGCTGCCGCAAAATATGTACATCTTCGTGAAGAGTAAAGATGCTTATTTGTAATCCATTACAAGAAACATTGGCTTGATGGCTACAATTTCATCATATTCTTCCTGTTCGACTACAACACTCGAATTTAAAGCTTTTAAATCATTCTTTAAAACTTCAAGCGCTTCAGACATCGTCTCAGCTCTTTTATCTTTTAGGATATCCTGCATTCTTTTTAAAACTACAGGATGAGCATAATGTGCCGGAACTGGAAAATCAGGATAAGTTTTTATGTATCGCTGCATATCATCTATCGATCTGACAAGCTGTTTTTCGATATAATGTTTATTGTTTTTGGAAGTAGGCAGTACGCTTGCTCCGGAAAAAAGAAATATCGCAGCTAGTCCGAACAGCAGAAAATAAATTCCAAATCCGGCATGTGTGATGACTGAATATACACCATAGAAAAAGGCACCGAGTCCTATAATCGTAATAGCAAGTGCAACCCATTTATAAGCCGGATTGCTTCGGTCATACACTCTCTTCTTTTTGGCAGACTGGCTTAAATTCAGATATAAATCAGAATCCTTGTGCAGATATTTTATCGCATTATCAAGAATAGATATATTATTTCTGGCAGTATCCGATATATTTCCTGCAAGCCGCTTTTTTTCTAAATTACGTTCCTTTTCACGGAGCTTCTGCTCAGCCGCTTCACTGTGCAGAGGTATATCAGGAAAATTATCTTCTATGTATGCAAGAATTCTGTCCACATCTTCTTCATGCTTGAAATTACACTGCTTTTGTCTGCCATCATCAAATTCGACCACAAGGTATGGCAATGTTGCAAATACTCCCCTTCCGGTAAAACCGCCTTTGCTCATAGCAATCCGTTTAAATACTCTTTTGACCGACTTCATAGGTACATAGTATTGTCTATCAATATAGAAGCTATTTAAATATATTGCTTTTTGTCCCACTCCGCAGGGACCAAATTTATGACATGATTTTTTATCTTCTTTTAATTCGTTTTCCGGCAAAGTATCTTTGCCAAGCCTTTGTGGTCTAATCATATTAAAAGCCTCATTTCCGATGTGTATTATTACTGATTATTTTTAGCAGGTTTTCTTGTGGCATGTATAAATATGCCAAGGAAAAGTGCTGCAAGTATTATTCCTACCGGATAAGCTACTGTTGTAGAGAATCCTAAACATTCATCAGCACAGAAGAAATATGTCATTGAAACAGCACTCATAAATGTAGCTGGGACGGCTGTGATCCAATAATTCTTTTTCTCCCTGTATAAGTACATGCTGGCTGTCCAGAGAACTATCATAGCAAGTGTCTGGTTAGTCCAGCTGAAGTATCTCCATACAACTGCATAATCAAGGTGTCCTACAAATGCTCCGACTGCAAGCAATGGTACACATAGCATAAGTCGTTTCTGAAGCTTGTCCTGATCAATCTTAAACCAGTCAGCTAAAACAAGTCTTGCGCTTCGGAATGCTGTATCTCCTGATGTGATAGGACAAACAATTACACCTATCATAGCAAGTGCTACTCCAACACTTCCCATTGTCTTTATACATACATCATAGATTGCAGATGACTGTCCGCCTGCAAGGACATCACTAAGTCCTGTGCTGAGACCACCTGTCACTTTATAGATTGCACATCCTGCAGCTGCCCATATTAAAGCAATAACACCTTCAGCGACCATTGCTCCATAAAATACAAAATGTCCCTGTTTCTCTGATTTCATACAACGGGCCATAAGTGGTGACTGTGTTGAATGGAATCCTGATATAGCACCGCAGGCAACTGTAATAAACATAAAACTCCATATCGGTTTACCATCCGGGTGCATATTTCTGAAGTTGCTCCACAACTCCGGTATCTGATATTCAGAATGAGTAAATATTCCGAAAATAACACCTACTGCCATTACGATAAGGCAGATACCAAAAACAGGATATATTCGTCCGATTATTTTATCGATTGAAATAAATGTTGCGATAAAATAATATAGGAGAATGATCCAAAGCCAGAATTCTGTGCTGGTAACTATGCCTGATAGTCCTCCATTTTTGAAAAGGGTAACAATAAGTCCGGCAGGACCTACAGCAAATACTGTACCAACCATTACAAGTAAAACAACACTGAAAATTCTCATTACGTTTTTCATCAGATTTCCAAGGTAGATACCACATACCTCCGAAATAGATGCACCATTATTACGTTCAGAAAGCATACCTGAAAAATAATCATGTACACCACCTGCAAAAATGGTACCAAACGTAATCCATAAAAATACTACTGGTCCCCAAAGGGCTCCCTGCATTGCACCGAAGATTGGTCCAAGTCCGGCGATGTTGAGAAGCTGTACCAAAAACAGTTTCCACTGCGGCATGACTACATAATCTACACCGTCATTAATCCGAACCGCCGGTGTTTCTCTGTCATCCGGAGCAAAAGTGTTCTCGACAATTTTGCCGTATACAAAGTAACCTCCGATAAGTAATGCCAGGCAAATAAAAAAACTAATCATAAAAACACCTCCCAATAATGTATATATTAGTTTCTTACTGCATACCTTTATTATAGTACAACAATAACAATAATCAAGAGGTTTTAGCAAGAAAAATATCATTTCTGCACAAAATAATTCAATTTCTATCCATTTTATATGTACATTACATATTGCATACATGGAAACTGAATGACGCTGATGATAACATACAATAAATAATAGCCAAGATATGGATTATCTATCCAATACCTCGGCTATTTTATCTTCTATACGTTTTTTTACAAGAGCAGCTATCTCCTGTGTCTTCATAGTCTTATATTCATCGTACTCTATCGGTTTTAGGTAATGAACCTGTGTCGTTATAGGTCCAATATGAAAACTATTGAATACTTTATACGAATCTATAAGTGCTATAGGAACAATTGGTACATGGGATTTTAATGCGATTTTAAAACTGCCTGCTTTAAAATCCATGACTTTGTTTTTATTATTGAATTTATACCCACCTTCTGGAAACAGTACATATCTCTTTCCTTTTGCAACGTCTCTTGCTACTTCATTAATTATAGTAATTCCCTGACGTGGATTATCTTTTTCCAACCTTTTAGCCTGCACAAGATCAACAAATTCACGAACGAGCATTGTGTGCGACTTAGCTTTATCCATTACGAAAGAACATACTTTCTGGTGTGTATATATTATTCCTAGAAGATCATATTTCCCCTGATGATTAGGGTACATTATATAGCCTCCTTGTTCAGGAAGATTCTCCAGACCGAATGCCTGTGTAGTTATTTTACCAGTTTTATTCATCAGATATATACAGTGTTTGGTCATCTCATATCTCTGAATTTCAGTATATTTTTCAGGGTGATCAGCCATATAACGCATTTTGGGGATTATGAGCGGAGCCCTGTGAAAATTCATAAATATTACATAAAATAGATTGAACATAAATTTACTCCTTAATCCACCTTATTATAATGGAAAATGAATAAATTAGCAATGCACAAAAACCTATTTAATATCATGGGAATAATATGCAACAATTATATATTCACCAGAATGTATCTGTCCGTCTGTCAGATTATTCATCCGGCATATATCATTAACATAGGATTCCTTATCAACAGAATTTTCTCCGATATATTTATCAGCGATACTCCAAAGTGTGTCACCATCTTCAACCTGAATACTGGTATAATATTTATTAAATGGACGATTATCAGAACCATTTGCAAGAATATGGATACTGCTTCCAAGGATGATGAATAATAAGATAGCTGCAAATAGGATAAATAAAATAGAATTTTTCTTTAAATTGATGATTTCCGTAGCTTTTAATTTTCTCTCCATGATAAAACGCCTCCATCGAACAACTGTTTGTCTGCTATGTTTATAATATACTCCCCGAACAGATGTTTGTCAATAGAGATTCGAACAAATTTTCTGAATATATGTTTGCTATTGATATTTTATTATGTTATACTTTATATAGTTAATTTAAATAAGCTTTTTGCTTTTTTTACGCATTTAATAAATGAATACATATTGGAGGATTTATATGTCTACAGAGAAAATTTCAGATAAACAGAGAGAAATTCTTGAATTCATAAAGAACGAAATATTAAACAGAGGCTATCCGCCTTCTGTGCGTGATATATGTGAGGCAGTCCAGCTTAAATCGACTTCTTCTGTTCATGCTCATTTAGAAACTCTTGAAAGAAAAGGATATATACGAAGAGATCCTTTAAAAAACAGAGCTATCGAAATAATAGATGAAGAATTCGCACTTACCCGCCGCGAGATGGTAAATGTACCTGTCGTAGGACAGGTTGCTGCCGGTCAGCCTATCCTTGCTGCTGAAAATATCGAAAGTTACTTTCCTATTCCAGCCGAATATATGCCTAATAACAAAACTTTCATGCTCAAGGTAAAGGGTGAAAGTATGATCAATGCCGGTATATGTAATGGTGATACTATTCTTGTTGAGCAGCAGAATACAGCCAGAAATGGAGACATGGTCGTAGCATTGATTGAAGATTCAGCTACAGTTAAGACTTTTTATAAAGAAGATGGATATATCAGACTTCAGCCTGAAAACGATACAATGGATCCTATAATCGTAAATGATTGTGAAATCCTTGGAAAAGTATTTGGAGTATTCAGATTTTTTAAATAACTTTTCAAATAACAAGTATATTTATACAAAATCCCTGCATCAGAATATAAATATCCTGATGCAGGGACTTCTGTACTGGTTAATTACAAATTATCTATATATCTATAATTCTTTAATATCTATAATTCTTTAATATCAATTATTTTTCCATCACGCCATATTCTTTCAAGATCATAGAATAGACGATCTTCTTTAGAGAATAAATGAACGATTATATCCTGATAATCCATCAGGATCCATGTAGAGTTTGAGGTACCTTCAACTTGTTTCTGATGCACTCCATTTTTATACATAGCCTCATCTACAGCATCTTCCATTGCAGTGAGCTGATTTGGATTACTTCCGTTTGCAATAATAAAATAATCGGCAATGGATGATACTTCGCGGATATCTATAACTGTTATATCTTCTGCTTTTTTATCTTCAAGAGATTCAACTACTTTCTTAACCAATTCGATCGTTTCCATTAATGTGTTTCCTTTCTGTATCTTTCATAATAATTATATGTAATCTGGGTTGCCGGGTCAATTGCACCACTCTTTGAATTTAGGTAATGTATTGTATCATGCAATATCTCTGCTACAGTCATATCGATATCATGGAATGCAATTTTACGAAGATATTCCAGTCTTGGTGCTTCATTTCTACCAGGCTCTATATAATCGGCTACAAATATTATTTTATCCAGCATGTTCATGCCAGGTTCCCCGGTAGTATGGACTTTTATAGAATGAAGTATATCCGGATCGGTAATTTGGTATTCCTCTTCTGCGAGAACCATTCCTGCTTTTGCATGTAAAAGTCCGGGATTGTCAAGTTCCACCTGTGAGACAAGTATATCATGCTTCCGGCAGATATCTATTTTCTCATTGTTTGGAATACATTTTGCGCAATCATGTAAAAGTCCGGCAAGCATAGCCTTATCTATAGGATACTCATTTGCCATTGCAAGGCATCCGGCTGTATACATAACTCCTTTTGTATGATCATAGCGCTGCTTATCCATTGATTTCTTTACTTTCTTTTTTATATCTTTTAAATCCATTTCATCACCTGTATAATTCATTCTGCCTTATATAATCAATAACTTTTCCGGGTAAAAGACCTGTAATATCCTGATGTTTTTTTATATTTGAACGTATCATAGTTGAGGAAACATCAATTTTGTTACAATGTACTATTCTGATATCAGCAGGAAAAATTGTATTTATCTCCTTTATTTTGGCAGAGATAACATCAACATCCATATCCTCCCTTGATATAACAAGAATTGCTGCGGTCTGTGCTATTATTTCAGGATGATACCACTTTTCAAAATAATCCAGTGAATCAGCGCCCATAATAAAATATAATTCATCAAGAGGATACATTTCTTTAAAATTAAGAAGTGTGGCATATGTATAACTTGTAGAGTTGCACATATGCTCAATATCACTTACTGTAATGCTTTTGAGGTTTCTGACGGCTATCTGGCACATATTAAATCTGTGTTCAAATGATGTCATATTACGTTCGTCTTTGTTAGGCGAATGTCCTGATGGAACAACAATAACTCTGTCAAGGCAATATTCATTCATTGCTGATTCCATCATATTAATATGACCATTGTGGATAGGGTCAAATGCACCGCCGAAAATTGCAGTTTTCATCTTATTCCGGAAGATTTATTTTTGGATTTTTCTTTGCCTTGCGATAAAAAATCATTTTTTTACCGATAACTTTAACAACAGTGGAATGTGTTCTCTCGCCAATTACACTTGCTATTTCTCTTGGATCATCTATACAGTTCTTTAAAACAGAAACTTTTATGAGTTCTCTTTTTTCAAGTGCCTGATCTATAGCCTCGATTATTTCAGGTGTAAGAGATGCTTTTCCAATCTGGAATATTGGTGTGATCGTACTTGCAAGACTGCTTAAATAAGCTCTCTGTTTGCTTGTCATTTCCATTTAATTTCTCCTTTTATTTGTAATAATCAAATTCGTGGCCATACATTCTTACAGTATCGCCATCTTCGATTCCACGCTCTTCAAGTTCCTTGAGGATACCCTGTTC
Organism: uncultured Lachnospiraceae bacterium; assembly: GCA_905209075.1. Taxonomy (GTDB): domain Bacteria; phylum Bacillota; class Clostridia; order Lachnospirales; family Lachnospiraceae; genus Roseburia. Next base: position 8,973 of record CAJLRL010000034.1, read on the forward strand.
CTTAAGGAACCTCTGGAAGAATAAAAATCCTTTTTCAGAATCAATATTTGTATATCCAAGCATTTTTTCGATTTTTGGTCCCTCAACAACAAATGCTGCATCATCTGCACGCTCGATAGTATAAGGTTCATCTTTATAGAAACTTAATGCAGGATCATATTCTGCTTCATATACTGTGACTTCTTTAGGACATTTTTCAAGAAGATTTTTTACCTCATATAAAAGCTCTTTTAGTCCCTTTCCGCTTACAGCAGAAATTGGAAAAACTTTTATTCCTTCAGGTTCAAATGTGTTTCTTAAATTTTCTATGACCTCATTTTCGTCACCATAGATCGCATCGATCTTATTGGCAGCTATAACCTGTGGTTTCTTTAATAAATCAGGGTTATATGCTTCTAATTCTTTGTTTATAGCTTTTATATCAGCAACAGGGTCACGACCTTCTGTGCCTGCAGCATCAACCATATGGATCATTACCTTTGTACGTTCTATATGGCGCAGAAACTCATGACCTAGTCCGATACCCTCAGATGCGCCTTCGATAAGTCCCGGAATATCTGCTATTACAAATCCAAAACTTCCATCAAGATCCACAACACCAAGGTTTGGCTGTAATGTAGTAAAATGATAGTTAGCTATTTTAGGTTTTGCATTTGTAACACGTGAAAGAAGCGTTGACTTACCTACGTTAGGAAATCCTACAAGTCCCACATCCGCTATAACTTTAAGTTCAAGCATAACCTCAATCTCAATTGCATCCTGTCCCGGCTGGGCATATTTAGGAGCCTGCATTGTGGAAGTCGCAAAATGCTGGTTTCCCAGACCTCCTTTACCTCCTTTTAGCACGATCTGCCTCCGGTTGTCAGCAGACATATCGGCTATAACCTTCCCTGTCTCGGCATCCTTTATTATAGTTCCTTCTGGAACTTTTAATACTAGATCTGCTCCATTTTTTCCATGACAGTTTTTCTTGCCACCTTCCTGACCTGGCTCAGCAGCAAATTTTCGTCTGTGGCGGTAATCGGTAAGTGTATTCAATCCATCATCTACAACAAATATGACATCTCCGCCTCTTCCACCATCGCCGCCATCAGGACCTCCATCCGGCACATATTTTTCACGACGGAATGAAACATGTCCATCTCCGCCTTTTCCAGATTTTATAATAATTTTTGCACGATCTGCAAACATAATTTTCTACCTCAATATATTTCAAGAAGTTAATGATATATTCAAATATTTATTAACCAATTATAGTTACAATTATCATGTTTAATTTAACACAAAAACCCCGGCTATAAAAAGTCGGGGTTTCTAATCTTATTCGTTAACTACTGGATAAACGGAAGCCTGTTTTTTATCTCTTCCAACTCTCTCGAATCTTAATACGCCATCAACCTTTGCGTATAATGTATCATCTCCACCGATACCAACGTTTGTACCAGGATGAATCTTAGTACCACGCTGTCTGTAAAGAATATTACCAGCTTTTACGAATTGTCCGTCTGCTCTCTTAGCGCCTAATCTCTTAGACTCAGAGTCACGTCCGTTCTTTGTAGAACCAACTCCCTTTTTATGAGCAAAAAACTGAAGGTTCATATTCAACATGTCTTACACCTCCTTGAAATTTAGAATGATATAATCATTCCCATAGTCATTTTGTATTCCTTTTAGTCCCAGAATCATTGAATTGATAAGTAACTCCGAATCTCCGTCTGCTGGAGCATTTAACATAAATTTTATGTTGCCGCCTTCATCATCAGCATCAACTTTAAACCTGACATCACAGAAATTCTCAATTGAATTAATGCAATTGATCACAAGTGCTGAAACACCGGCACATACTATATCATGTCCATATTCATCATATCCGGCATGACCGACAGATGAAAATCCGATCTTCTTACCATCTGTGTTCTGATAAACGGTTACTTCAATCATTATCCGTTAATTTTTTCAATCTTAACCTGTGTGAACGCCTGTCTGTGACCGTTCTTTTTATGATAACCAGTTTTTCTCTTATACTTGTAAACGATAACTTTTTTAGCTCTGCCTTCTTTAACTACAGAAGCCTCAACTGTTGCACCTGCAACTGTTGGATCTCCAACCTTGAGATCATCTCCGCCTACAACTAAAACCTGATCAAAAGTAACCTTCTCACCAGCTTCAACGCCAAGCTTTTCAATGGTAATGATATCGCCTTCAGATACTTTGTACTGCTTACCACCTGTTGCTATAATTGCGTACATATGGCACCTCCTATTTATCATTACTCGCCAGTTACGGTGCTGCAGATATTGCAAACTTAAACCTCACTGTGCGGCATACTCCAGTATACTAACATAGTATCCTCTACCTGTCAAGTAGAATATATGATTTCTTTTAGTGATTTATAACGTTTTTTTCTTGTCAGCTCTACCAGACCTAGTTTTGTTATATCAATAAATGTGCATGTGACACAATCCTTTTTTATTTCTTCTTTCAGTATTTTAATGAGTTCGTTTTTTTCTTCCGGATTTTTCATATTGATAAAATCAATGATTATCATACCTGATATATTGCGGAGCTTAAGCTGTTTAGCTGCTTCTTTTGCGGCCTCTGCATTTACTGAAAAAATACTGTTTGATTTTAATGATCTGCTGCCGCTTGTATTTACATCAATAAATGTAAGTGTTTCCAGCTGCTCTATTATTATATTCGCACCACTTTTTAACCAGACCATCCGTGATGTCAGATTTTCCATAATGGAACGTATACCATACAAAGAAGAAAGACTTATCGCACTGTCATCATATAACTTTAATCTATTACTGATCGCAGAGTCTGACATATAGCTGTAAATATTATCATATAATTCTTTTTGATCGGTCACAACATTTTCAATCCCTGTCATATCAAGGGATTTCAGTTTCATAATGTAATCCTTGCTGCTTTGGTAAAGCTTTGTATAAACGAGTGAATGCGCCGATTTTTCCATAATTGCATTAAAAATACTATAAGTTTTTTTAAAGTCTGCAATAAGCTGTTCATCCGGTATTGATGCCGCACTTGTCCTTACAACAACGCCAAAATTTTCTGTCTCATGCATTTTGCACACGGAATCTAATACTTTCTTTATCTCGTTGGCACGGAGCCTGTTTATTTTACCGGATACTCCTAATGATGTATCAGTTGTCGAGATTATCATATGATCTCCAAATATGCATAACTTCGTAGATGCGACAGGCTCTTTTGTCTTTATTGCGTCTTTTACTATTTGTACAAGGATCTCATCGCCCTCATGGATTCCGGGTTTTTTTGATTTTTTATTTACGTATACAGGATCAGACAGATCATTTAATGAAATATAGCAGCTTTGTTTTGGAGATATGTTTACAAATGCTCCGTTTATTCCTTTTAAAATTCTGCCTACCCTTGCAACATAAATATCATTTACTATGGAATCATCCGCTGGGAACAGCTGAAAATCCTTATATTTGCGGTTTTCATCTAAAAGACCATACAATATGAAGCTTTTGTTGTTTTTTTCATGATATGTGAAAATAGCCTTATCCATTATGAAATAATCTCTCCCATTTCAAGCAGAGAAATAAGTTCTCCACTCTCATCCCTTGCAAAGACATCATTTCTGTGGATCTGAATTGCAAGTGGATCGTATTCTATATTGCATTTGCCATAAAGTGATTCCAAAACAAATTCCGGTTTTATATTATCAATACTTCCGGTAGAAACTTTTAAGTAAAAATACTGCTTTCCGTCAAGCTCTACAGCCTTGATAGCATACACAAGAGGCTTGATATCAACTTCACGTTCGCTCTTTTTAGTTTTCTTTGTCACAATAAAATCGCTTTTATCCAATAAGTTTGTTTTTATTATATCATTCCATTCACCAGTTGTATGAGGATTTACATATCCGTCTTTGTAAGAAAGATAGTAATCTGCTGCGGCCACAATGGACATGGCCGTTTTCGCTTTTTCGGGCAATGCCACATAACCAGTAACCTCTACTCCATCTACCATCTGCGCATTTAATGCATCAAGACTTTTTTGTGAACTTTCGGTGGAGAGAACTTCTATATCAAAGTATTCACCATCGCTTGTGATACCAACACCCAGAGGTGCCGCAAACGACATTATCTGGTGTGCAGAATAGCCTTCAGAATATTTTATATCAATATTTGCACGCCTTATTGCCTTTTGGAAAAAACGCATCATGTCAAGATGTCCGATAAATTTCATGCATCCCCATTTTTTGAATTTAATCCTAATTTTCATAGCAGACACCTCCTCCGAATTGTTTTGCCCCACAGGCAGAACAGCGCATTCTGCAATTCGGTGTAACCGACTCTGCAAGCGCATTTTTCCATTCTCTTTTCATGAAATCCTTAGAAACCCCTATGTCTATAAAATCCCATGGAAATATTTCATCCAGGCTGCGCTCTCTTTTGGTATAAAAGTCCGGATCGATCCCACATTCCTTAAAGGCATCAAGCCATCTGTCATAATCAAAGTATTCGCTCCATGCGTCAAAATATCCGCCATTTTCGTAAACTTTTAATATCGCATCGGAAATTTTTCTGTCACCGCGTGCCAGAATTCCTTCTAATACGGTAATATAAGCTTCATGCCAGTTGTATCGTATACTCTTTCTGTTGTGCATTTCTTTTACATGGTCATTTACGATTTTGGCACGTCCGAGATATTCTGATGGGTCATACATTTTCGCCCACTGGAATGGGGTAAAAGGTTTTGGAACAAAGAAAGACGTACTTATTGTAATCTGGCATTTACCATTTCGTTTTTCCTTTGGGACCGTGTCATAATAAAGCATGGCAACCTGATCTGCAAGTTCAGGAATTCCACGCATATCCTCCTCTGTCTCGGTCGGAAGACCAAGCATAAAATAAAACTTTACTTTATTCCATCCACCTTCAAATGCCTGTCTTGAGCCATCCATTATATTTTCTACGGTAAGACCTTTGTTTATAACATTTCTAAGCCTCTGAGTTCCGGCTTCCGGTGCAAATGTAAGGCTGCTCTTTTTGATGTCCTGTACCTTCTGCATTATATCTAAAGAGAAAGCGTCTATTCTAAGCGATGGTAGGGATATATTTATCTTTTTCTTTTTGCAAATATCAATAAGATAATTTATAAGTTCCTCAAGTTCTGCATAGTCAGATGAGCTTAACGAACTTAAAGAAATTTCCTCATAGCCTGTTGACGCTATAAGTTTTTGGGCAAGCTCTTTTAAACGTTCTACTCCTTTTTCACGGTTTGGACGATATATCATTCCGGCCTGACAGAATCTGCAGCCTCGGATACAACCTCTTTGGATTTCAAGCACAATCCTATCCTGTGTTGCTTTTATAAACGGAACGACAGGAGCTTCCGGGTATACAGAATCAGTCAGATCCATCTGAACCTGTTTTTTTACAATCTTTGGCACATCATCATAGATAGGGTCAAATGAATCTATCGTTCCGTCATTTTTGTATGTGACTGTATACAAAGATGGTACGTATATACCAGGGATTTTTGATGCTTCACGCAAAAATTCATTGCGGTCATATCCGCTTTTTTTCTTTTCCTTGTACAGGTTAAGAAGCGCATCGTAGCTTATTTCTCCCTCACCTATATAAAATATGTCAAAAAAATCAGCGATCGGTTCAGGGTTATATGAACATGGACCACCGCCTATAACTATTGGATCAGATTCGTCCCTGTCAGCTGATTTGAACGGGATCTGTGCTAAATCTAAAATCTGAAGAATGTTTGTGTAGCACATTTCATACTGGAGTGTCATTCCAATAAAATCAAATTCTTTTATAGCATCCTGAGACTCGAGTCCGAATAATGGAATATTTTCTTTTTTCATAATTTCGTGAAGATCCGGCCATGGTGAATAAACTCTTTCGCACCATACATCGTCACGTCTGTTAAACATATCATAAAGGATCTGTATACCCAGATGAGACATTCCTATCTCATAAACATCAGGAAAACACATCGCAAAACGTATGTCTACCTGCGATGTGTCTTTCATAACTGAGTTCAGCTCATTTCCGATATATCTTGCAGGCTTATCTACCTGCATAAGTATCTCATCACTTAAAGCTAATTTTCTCATATATATTTTTACCTCAAAATTAATTATCTTTGTGCAAGTTCATTTGCTATCTCTTCCCATGTGATATTTTTTTCAACCATAAGGATCATGCAATTATACATAAAATCAGATATCTCAAACTTCAGATCATCTTTATCCGAATTTTTGGCTGCTATCACAATTTCGGTGCTCTCCTCACCGAGTTTCTTTAAGATTTCATCAAGTCCCTTATCTAATAGTTCATTTGTATAAGAACCTTCTTTAGGATTGTTCTTCCTGTCAACAATATCATTGTACACTGTTTCTAAGACCCTGAGTGGGTTTTTTTCTACAAATTCTTTTTTTACGATATTGTTAAAGAAGCATGATCTGTTTCCTGTGTGACATGCTGCCCCAACCTGTGAAACCTTTGCAAGAATCGTATCATAATCACAATCTGCTGTGAGTGATTTTACATACTGTAAATGTCCAGATGTAAGTCCTTTTGTCCATAACTCATTACGGCTTCTGCTCCAGTATGTCATGCGTCCGCTGTTTATTGTAACATTAAACGCTTCCTCGTTCATATATGCAAGCATAAGTACTTCTTCGTTTTTATAATCCTGGACGATCACCGGTACCATCCCATCAGAATTTAATTTTAGATCTTCCCACTTAAGATCCGGGGTAAAATTATCTACAAGTATCCCTCTTTCTGAGAGAGTGGTCTTTAAATCCATTATATCGTTTGCCGGATCGTTAATGAATGCACCGGCAATCCCTCTTACTGTTTCTCTTTTTAAGACATCACATATTTTATCCAGACCGTTGTCCGGCATATATACGACATAAGGAGTGGACGTAAGATTTTCCAGTGCATCTATTATATCTATGTTCAGCACAAGAAGCTCATGGAAAGTATCTTCTATTTCTTCCTGATGTTTAAAGATATAATCAACATTGCTTATGGACATTAAAATCCTGTCTTTTCCGAAACGTTCACTCGCTTCGTTTGCGAGCGAAAGACTTGAATCCTTTGTAGCATTAAAAATAACCTGGAGACATCCGGCATAAAGAAGTTTTTTTACATCCTCTATCCTGTTTATATTGCCACCGGCACATACTTTTACATCAATATTTCTATTTATGTTTTCTATTGTATGTATATTTTTTTCATGTTCATCATCATCTGTAGACAGATCAAATATTATGATCTTATCAATTCCACTGTCGTTGTACAATTGACACAGTGCGTATACATCCTCAAATTCTGTAAAATCTGTTGGAGATTTGACAGCCTTTCCATCTTTAAGATATAAAGTGGCAACAATATTTTTAAATCCTGTCAATTTATAAACTTCCTTTCGTTGACATAATGTCACTTATTCTGCTATCAAAGGAGCATGCATCATCAAGCGCCTTGGCAAAAGCCTTAAACATTGCTTCTATCATATGATGATCATTTCCCGGTGTGATCACTTTTATGTGTAAATTCATTCCGGCGGCATATGATACAGCATAAAAAAATTCTTTTACCATCTGGGTATCCATTGTTCCGACACGTTCAGCGCTAAACTGTGCATCAAACTGCAGATATGGACGTCCTGACAGATCGATCGCACACAGAACAAGTGTTTCATCCATAGGAAGGATAAAGCTTCCAAAACGCTTAATGCCCTTTTTGTCACCGATCGCTTCTTTTATAGCATTTCCAAGAACTATACCACAATCCTCTATTGTATGATGGCAGTCCACATCAAGATCGCCATCACATTTAAGGGTCAGATCAAAAAATCCATGTTTTGAGAACCCTTCAAGCATATGGTTAAAAAATCCTATTCCTGTGTTTATATTTGATTTTCCTGTTCCGTCAATATCAAGTACAAGATCAATATCTGTCTCTTTTGTCTGTCGTTTCACATTTGCAGTACGCATTGCCATAAATCGTAACTCCTTTAATCTTCAAATCTTACTTTAATCGAATTTGCGTGCGCAGTCAACTGTTCACACTGTGCAAATTGCTCAATATCTGTGTGGACCTTCTCAAGAGCTTCACGTGAATATGAGATAATGCTTGATTTTTTGATGAAATCATCAACACTGAGTGCTGAGAAAAATTTTGCTGTTCCGTTTGTCGGAAGCACATGGTTAGGTCCTGCAAAATAATCTCCTAAAGGCTCTGAAGAATATTCTCCGATAAAGATTGCCCCTGCATTTCTGATACGTGTCATGACTGTGAACGGATCCTTTGTAACTATCTCCATATGTTCAGATGCTATCTCATTTACGGCATCTATTGCATCGTCCATATTGTCTGCGACAAGGATATATCCATAATTATCAAGGGATTTCTGGATGATTTCTTTTCTTGAAAGAACTTTTACGAAGCCTTCTACCTCGTCAGAAACTTTCCCGGCCAGTTCTTTGCTTGTCGTGATAAGTATAGCTGATGCCATCTCGTCATGTTCCGCCTGGGATAAAAGATCAGCCGCAACATATCTTGGGTTTGCGGTTTCATCTGCAAGTACCAAAATCTCACTTGGCCCTGCGATTGAATCAATGCTTACATAACCAAACACCGCCTTTTTTGCAAGGGCAACAAAAATATTTCCCGGTCCTACTATTTTGTCAACCTTTGGAACGCTCTCTGTTCCGAATGCCATAGCTGCTATAGCCTGGGCGCCGCCAACTTTATATATTTCGTCAACACCGGCTTCGTTTGCAGCAACAAGAGTTGAAGGATATACTTTTCCGTCTGCTCCAGGAGGTGTGCACATAACGATTTTATCAACTCCGGCAACCTTTGCAGGAAGTACATTCATAAGAACCGATGAAGGGTATACTGCCTTTCCACCCGGAACGTATACACCGGCTTTTTCAAGCGCAGTAACCTTCTGTCCTAAAATGATCCCATCCTCTGATGTAAACCATGAGTTCTGGAGCTGTTTTTCATGATATTTTTTAATATTTACAAGGGATTTCCTGATCACAGCAAGAAGCTTTTCATCAACTTTATCATAGGCCTCCTGTATTTCTTCTTTTGTAACACGGATATTTGAAGCGTCAATATCAGCCTTGTCAAATTTCTTCGTATAGTCAAATATCGCTTTATCCCGGTTTTTTCTTACATTATTTATAATTTCGTTTACACTGCTCTCATATTCTGTATAGTTGTTCGGACTTCTTTTAAGCAGGTTCTCCAATATGTTTTGTTTTGAATCCTTTGTTAATTTTAAAATTCTCATTTCTGCCTCCATAATATGACAAATGTTATTATTTAATGATTATTTTATTACGGTTTTCAGATCGCTTATCAACTTTGTAATGCGCTCATTATCCATTTTCATACTGACCTGATTTACAACAACTCTTGCAGATAAAGGACATACTTCCTCAAGTACTGTCAGTCCGTTTTCCTTTAAGGTTGTTCCTGTCTCTACTATATCACAGATCACCTCAGAAAGACCAACAATAGGTGCAAGTTCGATAGAACCGTTTAATTTAATAATCTCAACTGTCTGATGTTTTTTATTATAAAAATAATCTTTGGCGATATGTGGATACTTTGTTGCAACACGGATCTGATCGTGGTGCAGGAGCAGTTCTCTGGCACTTTCCGGACCACAGATACACATACGGCATTTTCCAAATCCTAGATCTAGGACTTCATATATGTTTCTGCCCTCCTCAAGTATCGTATCTTTTCCTACAACACCGATATCCGCAGCACCATATTCTACATATGTAGGTACGTCCGGTCCTTTTGCAAGGAAGAATTTAAGCTTTAATTCTTCATTTACAAAAATAAGCTTTCTTGTGTCGGGATCTTTCATTTCCTCACATGTTATTCCGATTTCTTCAAATAACTGTAATGTTTTTTTTGCAAGTCTGCCCTTGCCCAATGCAAATGTTAAATATCTGTCTTCACTCATCACTATTCCTCTATAAACTCAACTTTATTAATATGGTTCGACACCGCATATGCAGCATAATCTTCTTTTGATCTTTCAGTATCTTTAAGTATCATTTCGACATTTATACCCTTTTTTCTCATAAGTGTACATTTTGAAATAGCCTTTTTGAAAGCCGCTTCCTCAAAAACAATAAGTGCAGACTCTTCTATGACAGGAATTTCTATATTTTGTCTCTGTAAAGCCGCCATAAGCTGGTCAACGACTATCGCAAAACCGATTGCCGGTGAATTTTTACCGAAATGGCTTAAAAGATTATTATATCGGCCACCTTTTACTATTGCTTCACCTGTTCCATATGTAAATCCCTGGAAAATAATTCCGGTATAGTATTTATAATCACTTATAAGCCCGAACTCATATGAAACATATTTTTCTATTCCATATGCTGTAATGTATTCCCTTAGACTTTCCAATGTTACAACAGATTTAAGTATGTCAGGATAATTTTTTGCCAACTGCTTTGCATTTTGGAGGTCGTCATCAGATATATCAAAATTGCCTAACAGTTTAAACAGCCCCTTTAGATCATCCTTAAGATCTAATGTGTCGACAAATTCCTCGACTCCATAGAAATTTTTGTTTGATATAAGTTCACGAAGCTGCTCCTCGTCTTCCTCAAGAAGTCCGGCAGCTTTGATCAGTCCGCCAAAATATCCTGAATTTCCGACGGAAATCTGGAACTGTTTAAGTCCTGACTCAAGTAAAGAATCTACAACCATAGACAAAATTTCTGCATCAGCTGAAATCGAATCATCACCTATAAGTTCAGCTCCGCACTGTGTGGTTTCTTTTAATCTGCCCTGATAGTCGGAAGAATTGATAAATGTATTTCCCAGATAACAGAGCTTGACTGGCATATCATCATCCATATAATATTTTGCTGCACTACGTGCTATTGCAGGAGTAAAATCCGGACGCAGTACCAATGTGTTTCCTTCTTTATCAAAAAATTTGTATAAATCCTTTGATGCTATAGTTCCTACCTCGTTTCCGAATATATTAAAAAACTCAAATGTCGGTGTCATTATGTCGTGATAACCGTACTTAAGAAGCGTTTTATGAAGCTTATCCTGAAGATAAAGTTTATTTTTACATTCTTTGTTGTATATATCCCTGACACCATCAGGTGTATGTAATAATTGTTTTTTCATTTTTTCTCACTTTCATATGGTAAAGTAGTATCGTGGTAGCATACTAACATAATATACATATATTGTCAACCCTGCCATGAGTGTTTTATGGTAAAACATTCATTATCAATAAATATTATTTGCGCATATCAAGATCGATCTGCATCGTATCTAAATATGGAATTAACACACCGGGAACCTCTTTTAAAAAGAAGTCAGGATCAAGTTCGTCATATCTGAAGCTTTTCCTTCCACCAGCCTCTGCCCTGTTCCAGAAATACTTAAGCTGCCTGTATGTAAGATAATAATATTTATCCTTATGTGTATAGGAAATAAGGATAAATGCGATTCCATCCTGCTTTTCAAATTCTTCCATAAACTGAACCTGATGTTTATGGATGTTCGCAAGCGGAAATGTGTCAGTATTACATTCTTTAGCATCAAAGCACACAGGAATACCCTGCACTGCACCGATATAATCGACAGTACTTTTCTGTTCAAAGTACGCAAGAGTAATATGTCTTGACTTCTGATCCATCTTTATCGGGGTTATCGGTGTCGGTATCTTCTGGATAAGAGCAAGACCATGTTCCCTGTATTTTTCATTTGTTTTATTTATCATGTCTTCAAGTGTGGAACCTCGAAGACCTCTGGAATTCCATGTTGCCATATTATTTTGTCCGTTTACATAAGTTTTTTGAATACATCAGGTATTTCATCTTTTATTTCCATTCCATCTTCAAACACAACTCTCTGTGCATGCAGAAGCTGGCTTTTGATACCATATTGTTCTTTATATTTATCATTTATTTTTCTGTCACCATATTTGTAGTCTCCTATTATCGGATGACCGATAGATGCAAGATGGGCGCGTATCTGGTGGCTTTTTCCTGTTATAAGGTGAACTTCAAGTAAAGTTCTGTCACTTAATTTTTTAACTGGGCGATACTCTGTTTTTATATGAGCTGATCCGACAGATATTGGATCATCTGATATAAGGACCTTATTTGCCGCTGCATCTTTTGTGAGATATCCTTCTATAAGCATTTCATCCGATACATCACCGCACACCCATGCCATGTAATACTTTTTTATGGTTCTTTCCCTTAAATCTTCTGACAGTTTCTGAAGACCACTTAAACTCTTTCCCATTAATATGATCCCGGATGTATTCCTGTCAAGCCGGTTACAGACTGATGGTTTAAAATTTTTATATTCATCTAATGTTAAAGCACCTATGCCTATCAGATATCCCAGAAGTCTTTCATTAGCGGAAATATCGTCCGTGTCAGCCTTTTGTGATAACATGTTTATAGGCTTTGAGGCTGCAAGGATATCCTCATCCTCATAAATCACTTTAAGTCCGTTAAGCTTTAATGAAGCAAGAAAGTTAAAGTTTTTCTTTAAGGTTTCCTCATCAACCGAGAACTTTTCGAATGTGTCATCGGATAGAAATATTTTTATCACATCCTGATTCTTTAATATTTCTGTCCCGGCTGCCTTTTTCCCATTTAATGTAAAGTTTTTCTTGCGCAGCATTTTGTAAATAAATCCTGTAGATGCATTCAGCAATATTTTTTTCAGATATTTATCAAACCGTTGTCCGGCTTCATTTTTTCCTGCTATAAATTCTTTCATCTTTTCTTTTTATGAACATTCCTTATAGTTTTTTTCTTGTTATTTCTAACTGATTTGTCAGTTTTATTATTATTTTGTGCCGCTGCGTAACCAGAACTGCTTTTTGATTTTCCTTTATAGCCTGTACCATGATTTATATTTCTTGGACGGATAAGACATTTTTTGTCAAATCCGATCAAATCTGTCCTGCCTGCTTTTACAAGAGCTTCATGTACAAGATCATAGTTTTTAGGATTACGATACTGTATGAGAGCACGCTGCATAGCCTTTTCATGCGGATTTGTAGTGACATAAACCGGCTTTAAAGTAGCAGGATCAAGTCCTGTATAGTACATACATGTCGAAATTGTCGAAGGAGTCGGATAAAAATCCTGTACCTGCTCCGGCATATATCCTAAATCCCTTAAATATTCAGCAAGCTCTATAGCTTCTTTTAATGTGGAACCCGGATGTGAGGACATAAGGTATGGAACAAGATACTGCTCTTTTCCTATCTTTTTATTCATGTCCTTGTATGCTTTTACAAATTTATTATATACTTCAACACTTGGCTTTCCAAGCTTGTTTAACACTTCATTTGATATATGTTCAGGGGCAACCTTTAATTGACCGCTGACATGATATTCACATAATTCGCGTAAAAATGTTTTATCCTTATCATAAATGAGATAATCAAAACGGATTCCCGAACGGATAAATACTTTTTTAACTTTTGGAAGTGTACGAAGCTTGCGGAGCAGCTCTATGTAGTCGCTGTGATCAACAATAAGGTTTTTACAAGGCTGTGGGAAAAGACACTGTTTTGTCGGACAGGCTCCTTTTGTAAGCTGCTTTTTGCAGGCAGGTGCCCTGAAATTTGCAGTAGGTCCGCCGACATCATGGATATATCCCTTGAAATCCTTATCTTGTGTAATAAGTTTTGCTTCATCTATTATGGATTCATGGCTTCTTGTCTGTATGATCCTTCCCTGGTGAAATGTAAGAGCGCAGAAATTACAGCCTCCAAAACAGCCTCTGTTGCTTATAAGTGAAAACTTCACTTCAGAGATTGCAGGGATACCGCCGGCTGCCTCGTAAACCGGATGATAAGTCCTCATATAAGGCAGGGCATAAACCTCATCCATTTCATCCTGTGAAAGTGGTTTCTGTGGAGGATTCTGCACTACAAGAGTTTTCCCACCATATGGCTCAAACAGCCGTTTTCCGCTGAACGGGTCGGTATTGCAGTACTGTGTATAAAAGCTTTTTGCAAAAGTTTTTTTATCTGCTTTTATCTCATCATAATCAGGAAGTTCGATCGCATCGTATATTATGTCTCTGTCCTTTGTTTTAAAAACCGTTCCGTCTATAAAAGTAATATCTTTTACATCCATCCCCGATGCAAGTGCATCCGCTATCTCTACTATGCTTCGCTCGCCCATTCCGTATGAGATCAGATCAGCTCCGGAGTCAAGAAGTATTGAGCGTTTTACCTTGTTTGACCAGTAATCGTAGTGAGCCATTCTTCTTAAGCTCGCTTCTATTCCACCTATTATAATAGGTGTTGTTTTGTATGTATGACGTATTAAGTTGCAGTATACAACTGTGGCATAATCCGGACGTTTTCCCATTTCACCGCCCGGGGTAAATGAATCTTTTTGTCTTCGTTTTTTTGACACGGAATAATGGTTGACCATAGAATCCATATTGCCAGCTGTAACTAAAAATCCAAGACGTGGTGCGCCAAGTATTGAAATTGATTTGTCATCCTTCCAGTCAGGCTGTGCAATTATACCGACTGTATATCCGTGTGACTGCAATATCCGGGATATGATTGCATGCCCGAACGAAGGGTGATCCACATACGCATCTCCCGTTACATATACGAAATCAAGCTGCTCTATACCCTGCTCTTCCATATCCGCTTTTGATATTGGTAAAAAACCATTGCTCATTGATTTGTTTCCTCTCTAATTATTTATAAGTAAATTTATTTCTTCTATTGTAAGTTTTCTGTATTCTCCGGCTTTTAAATCATCTGATAATACAAGTGGTCCCATCGATATGCGTTTTAAATATGTCACCCTTTTTCCGACTGCTTCAAACATTCTTTTTACCTGATGAAACTTTCCTTCTGTTATTGTTAACTCAATTTCTGAAATCGGTTTACTTTTCAAGATAGTCAATTTAGCCGGTTTTGTGAGCTTTTCCTCACCTATGTCAACCCCTTTTTCAAAAAGGTTAACATCTTCATCTGTTACCATCCCATCTATTTTAGCATAATATGTCTTAGCAACATGCTTTGCAGGACTTAAAAGATTATGTGCCAGTGCACCATCATTTGTGATCAGAAGAAGTCCTTCTGTATCAATATCAAGCCGTCCCACTGGAAACAGATCATCATGAACAGTGTCTGTTATGTAATCCATAACAGTTTTGTGAATATTATCCTCTGTAGCCGAAACGCATCCGGCAGGCTTATGAAACATATAATATTCATATTTTTCATAAACAAGCTGTTTATTATTATAACATACAATATCTTTATCAGTATCTATTTTTGTCTCAGGTTTTGTGATCGTTTCTCCATTTACTGTAACCTTTTGGGACTTAAGAAGTTTTTTTACTTCTGAGCGGGTACCGATACCCATTTCTGATAAAAATTTATCAAGTCTCATATATTTATTTTCCTATCTGATTAATTTTTGTTTGTCAGCTTATACGTTTGATAAGTGCCAGTTTCATTATGTTTTCATCCTGGAGTGTCCGCTCAAGCAGATCACGTATGAAACCATCAAAGAATTCTGCTTTTTCATCCGGCACTGCAAGCTGTGTGTATCCTGTTCCTCTCTGGAGGGAATCGTCAGCAACACAGGTGTATATTTTATCCTCATCCAATGCCTGTCCATTTATAAAAACAGAAAACGGATTTTTATTTATTTTTACATTGTGGCTGAAACCAAGTGTACCAAGAACATGTCCTCTTACGCCTGCTCCTTTTCCACTCTGGTTTACAAAAAAGGTGTCAAACGAATCTATAATTGCACTTTTAATGTCAGCCCCCTTAACAGGGAACCTTGTAGGGTTAAGTTTTGATGGGGACAGCTCAATTAAACGTTTCTTTGAAATGGCACCCTCTGCCGGACCTTCCACAATACCAGAATTGATAAAAGCAAAATCACATTCATACCGGTTGTACAAAGCCTCAGCGATAAAGTTCGTAAGAAGGCTTTCGTTTTCTATACTCCAGTCCATCTTTTTTATTGTAAATAAAGTTTTATCAAGATTTCTTTCTGCAATCTGGCGCTGGCTGTTCCATAGGCTTAATATTTCATCGTCAGGTTTTATTTCATCGGTTATTTTAACGTGTTTGGTAGAAAAACCAGTCACTTTGCCGTTTTCTATATTCAACGTTACTATTCCCAGACATTCTCCACCATAACCTGATTGTATATATTTTTCCTCACAGCATATTGTGTGTGTATGTCCTCCGAGACACAGATCAATCTGAGGTATTTTTTCCAAGATCATATGTTCTACATTTATGCCGCTGTGTGACAATAAAATGCAAAAGTCATACTGACCTTTATTTCGTTTTATTTCATCATTTATCTGTGTAATGGGATCGTTCGTGGAAAGATTTCCCATTTGAAAAAAAACATTGTATTTGCCAGGCTTTAATGATTTGCTGTAATATGGTGATATACCTATGACGAGAAAACGTACTCCACAGCGGTTAAAGATCACACTTCCTGTTATGCCATCCAGCGGGTTTTTATCATTGTCAGTAATATTGCAGGAAAGCATTTTGATATCTTCACCTGCGCATTTGACGAGTGATTTATTTTCAAGATCAATTTCATTATTTCCGACCGCCATAGCATCAACTCCCGCATGCTTTAAAATCCTAACTGCTCCAATACCTCTCGTGCCCTGTACAGTTATATCTTTTAAATCGCACAAATCACCGCAATCAAGAAACAAGTCTTCTTTCTTGCGGTGATCTTTGATATATGCAGCAATTCTTGCAATATTTTCGAAATTGCTGTGTAGGTCATTTGTCTGATAAATAGTAAGAGTCATATTTTTCTCCCGGGATATGCACGTTTATATTATAATTTTAACCCAGCAGCAGTTTTTTCTCAATACTACTTTATATTTATTTTTGCATTAAAAAATATACTGTTCACACCTAATGACTATACAATATCCATTCTTATTTCATCAATAATACTTTTATCTCTTAACTTGTGAATTTCAGTTCGTGTGATAAAAAACACCATTCCTATCAAAACGGGAACTCTCTATCAAATCATTTTCAACATCATCTTTGTAGAATTTTCTTATGAAGGACTAATAACAAGTGCTCCATTTGCGCAAGTTGCAAGATCCCACATACTACTCTTTTCCTTTGTAAAAGTGCCGAGGGTGCTGTTTTCCAATAAATGTAAGTTTATAATTTTGAACACACAAAATCATATAATGCACGCATAAGTTCTTCACCTTTACGGCATTCGGCAACAAGAGAGATAACCGTATTCTTATCGGGAATAACCCGCCTGCACCAAAGCTATTTCCGAGAGGATCTGTTTCCCACGTTGGACGTTTGATTCCAATATGTGAAAAGAGCCTTGGGGTAAGATAGAAAACAAGGTCACAGCCTGCACGCCTTTGTACAAGTATGCCCGCAAGATACGGACCCACATTATTATATACAAAATGTGTTCCCGGTTTAAATTTAAATGGGATAGCCAAAGACATTTTTACCCAATCATCTTCTTTGTACAGCGGACGCTGCGCACCCATAAGATTGCCATATTAATCTTTCCTGCACAGCAAATCCTACTGCGCAAGACGTAAAACTCTTGGTTGCTGAATATATATTTCTGCGGCATTCTTCTTCACTATGCCATTCAGCTACAGTTTCATTGTCTTTTGTAATCTTAATGCCAAGAACGTTAAGACCTTTGGCTATTTCAATAAATTCAGAAATACTTTTTAAATCAAATTCCTTAATCGGAATTTTTATATATTCATCGTCATATATGGGGGAATGCATATAATTCCATCTTTTACAATTAAATTTCTTGGATGAATAATATAACTTTCCCCTATGCGCTCCTTGTATTTTTCTCTGAAATTATTTAATGAGGTCGTTTTGTATTGCTTTCCTGACTTCACTTCAATCGGAAACATCTTATATTTTAATCTGCTGTTATTGGAAATAATAAAATCTATTTCCATATCATTTCGATGCTTATTTTCATTATAGTGTGTATAAAAATATAATTTATGTCCATTTGCCACCAGCATCTGAGCTATTGCATTTGTTGCATCATATTTTTCTACATATTTAAAATGTACAAGATAGGCTCTGTGTGTCCGGAAAAAATCTGTTCCTGCCATATCACTTAATT
>CAJLRL010000035.1 GCA_905209075.1 uncultured Lachnospiraceae bacterium
CAGTGCATGGTACTATGTACAGAAGGGTGTAGTAAACTTTAAGGCAACAACACTCACAAAATACGCTGGAACATGGTGGTATGTAAGAAACGGTGTGCTTAACACAAGCACAACACTCTGCAGATACGGAAACAGCTGGTTTGCAGTAAGTGGCGGCAAGGTCGCATGGGGCTACACAGGAAAATTGAAATACAATGGTTCTTACTTTAATGTAGTAAAAGGAATTGTGAAATTCTAAAAAATATGGCATATAACAATGCACACATAATTTCATAAATGTAAAAAATATGAAATCCCGCATCACGAACGTGGTGCGGGATTTTTTGTCGTAAAAAATATATTTTTGAAACTATATTGAAAAATGCTGCGACCTAAATCTTGTAAATGATAAATAGTGGAAAGGAGACGTTAAAATGTGCAGAACAATGCAGAGATAAGAAACCGGGATAAGCCGGATGCTGAAAAGATGCAGCAGCTGAAAAAGCAGCTGATGGTCATTCCATGCCGTATAGATTTCGGTAAAAACGGAGTATATGACGCAATGCTGATCGGAAAAACAGTCTATTTCAAAAATGGATCGTGGTGGCTGGTGCGTGATGGAGTAGTGGATTTTTCAACAACGACATTTAAATACAATGGATATTGGTGGTATATAAATAAAGGAAGGGTAGATTTTTCAAGGCCAGGAAATGTAGTGTTTTTTCATTAAACGTAGGGAAATTAACAATTGACCATCAGAGAGCTACATATTACAATGAATTTACTAAAAAAGTCAGTCGAGGAGATCACATATGAAAAAATTTTTAAAATCCATACTAATCCCATTAGTCTCTTTTGCTATCGCAGCTGCAGTATTTCCTGCAGGCACATCTTTGCTTGACAGCCAGACTGTACTTGCGGATACAACTGCTGATACCTCGATCAAAAACGGATTATTTCATGAGGGCACGGACTGGAATTATTATGTAAACGGAGAAATTGCCACAGGCACAACGACACTTGTGAAATATAATGGGAACTGGTGGTATGTCAGAAACGGAAAGATCGATTTTGACAGCCATACGTTATGTAAATACAATGGAAACTGGTTTTATGTAAGCGGCGGAAAAGTAAACTTTAACGCTGCAGGCCTGTGCAAATACAATGGAAACTGGTTCTATGTAAAAAACGGCATGGTGGACTTTGGTGCAACAACTCTTTGTAAATATAACGGAAACTGGTTTTATGTAAGCGGCGGCAAGGTAAACTTTAGCGCAACAACTCTTTGTAAATATAACGGGAACTGGTTTTATGTGAGCAACGGAAAAGTAAACTTTAATGCTGCCGGTTTATGCAGATACAATGGAAACTGGTTTTACGTGAGCGGCGGCAGGGTAAATTTCTCCGCCACAGGATTATGCAGATATAACGGCTCATGGTGGTATGTCAGAAACGGAGTTGTAGATTTTGGTGCCAGAACATTGTACAGATACAACGGGATCTGGTGGTACATAAATGGTGGAAGGATTGATTTTGGCGCCCGCACATTATGTAAATATAACGGAACATGGTGGTTTATAGAGAACGGACAGATAAACTGGTCTGAAAATGCCAAAACATTAGTTAAATACGGCAGCAGCTGGTATTATGTAAATGGAGGAGTAGTAAACTGGAGATACAGCGGAAAATGTGTTTATGGTGACTACGAATATACAGTTGAAAACGGAGTAGTGGATTTTGGCGCACAGATCACAAAAAACGATCCATTCGCAAAATACATGAAGGCAAATCCGGCCAGATCCGGCATACAGGGAACAGTAAATGCCATTGCAGATAATGGTACTGGAAAAAAATATCCTGTAAACTATACAAATGCCGATATAAGTGGAATCATCGGATATTATGTTACAGATTTTAATAACGATGGCAGAGATGAAATGCTTGTGGTCAGACATTCAAGTGAAGATGATCTTATCTTTGAACTATACAAAAAAGATGGAAACAGCTGTGTAAAGACAGCACAGACATCCGTTATAGACGGCGGTGTCAGATCCTTTAACGAAAAGACCGAGAAAATAATGCTCTGCGAGCGTTACGGTAAAAAATATATTTTCATGCAGTTCCACAATTCGGATTCGGCATTTTGTGATGGATATTACAGAGGCTTTGCACTTTTTCACGTAAGTGGTTCAGGATTTATAATGGATGCCAATGATGTATTTGCCGGCTCAAGTGACTGGCAGGAAGATAAGGGCTACATGAACAGCATCGGAAGGGTATGCAGCACACTGGATATATCGCTAAAGTATGATAACCAGATATATGGGCTTGCAGAAGCTGCAAATTATACGGATTATATGTCCGGATACAAAGTATTTGCAGGAATAGAGACAAAAATGTCTATAAACCGCGATACCCTAAGGAAGAAACAGCAGGAATTAACAAATGGGGCAATAACAAGTTTTGAACTGGCAAAAATATACATAATCGGAGAACAGTAACAGTTTATACTGATATGCGGTAGTACCGGTATATAAAAAATACTAAATGATGTGTAAAACTTAAAGTACTTACAGCAGATGGAAACTTTGAACATTCCTATGTACTATATGATGAGATTAAGGGAACCTCTGAACAGGCGATAATACAGGCAAAGGAGGTTCAAAAGATCAATGAATTAGACCGGATGATTTTGTACACTATATCAGTCGCATTCCGCGACTGGTAAATATGGCTGAAGTGTGTAAAAATAGTCATATCAGATTAGGGGATCATAAAGGAGGAAATAAGAGGTACAAATGTCAGAAGGAGTATTGGAGGCAAATGGGGGACTGCCTGGACAGTATATTGATGGCATAATAGACATAATAGGCGAAAGCCATAATGTACAGATGTATTATCAAAACGAAATATTAAGGCAGATTTTGTTCAACAAGAATGAACTAACAAGTGAGCAGATGAGAGAACTCATATATTCATATGGAAATTCGCTCCACGCAAAGGATACGATAGGCAGAAGAGTGTTTGTAAAGCTTGCAATGTCAGGATATACACACTGAATATGCCTCATAAAGTGGTCAGAAAGTTACCGGAAAAAACGGTTGCTTTTTGACCATTTTTCTTGAGTTAAAGAATATAAGGTGTTATACTTTTTAAGAATTATATAAATAACACAATATTAAACGAACAAGTTTGATTAAATATCAATTGTGAAAAGAGGATCAAAATGAACATTGTAGTACTTGCAGGTGGACTGAGCACAGAAAGAGATGTTTCCTTCAAGACAGGAAGCATGGTTGCAAAAGCTCTTAAGGAGAATGGACACAAAGTTATACTATTAGATGTATTTATGGGATACAGCGATAAGGAAGAGGATCTGACAGGTATATTTGACCGTGCGGATGAGATAAGCGTAAAGGTCAGTGATATACCTACAGTTGCGCCTGATCTTGCAAAAGTTAAAGCTTCACGTAAAGATCAGTCGGCATGTTTCTTTGGACCAAACGTTATAAAAATGTGCCAGATGGCAGATATTGTATTTATGGCGCTTCATGGAGAAAATGGTGAGAATGGAAAGATCCAGGCTGCATTTGATCTTTTCGGAATCAGATATACAGGCAGCGATTACTTAAGCTCTGCAATCGCAATGAACAAAGAGACATCAAAGCAGTTTTTCCTTGCAAATGGAATCCCTGCTCCAAAGGGAATCTCTATGACAAGAGATACTAGGGAAGATGATGTAACAAAGCTCGAGCTTACTTTGCCATGTGTTGTAAAACCATGCTGTGGTGGTTCAAGTATAGGTGTTACCATAGTAAGAAATGCAGACGAATTCAAGGCTGCACTTGACGATGCATTTAAGTGGGAAGACGAACTCGTTATCGAAGAGTATGTAGAGGGAAGAGAATTCTCTGTCGGAGTTATTGAGGGAAAAGCACTTCCTATAATAGAGATCGCACCTATCGCAGGATTCTATGACTATAAGAATAAATACAAAGCTGGCAGCACAGTAGAGACTTGTCCGGCAGAACTTCCGGATGAAGTTACAAAGCAGATGCAGCATTATGCAGAGGAAGTTGCCAGAGTTATCGGACTTGATACATATTCCAGATCTGATTTCCTATTAAATGACAAAAACGAAATGTTCTGTCTCGAAGCAAATACACTTCCAGGTATGACACCGACAAGCCTTCTTCCACAGGAGGCAGCAGCAGTAGGTGTTAATTTTAACCAACTATGTGAGCATTTGATCACAATATCGCTCAAAAAATACGAGGTGTAAAATGTCAGATCAATACATGAAAAATCTTACATTTGAAAATATTGCCAAAGCCTGTGAAGGAGAATATATAGGTGACGAGGCACTGCTATCAGACCGCATAAAAGGAGCTGTTATTGACAGCAGACTTGTTGAGGAGGGATACCTTTTTATACCGGTAAAGGGCGAAAAAGTCGATGGACATAAATTCATCCCTGATGTTTTTCAAAAAGGTGCCGCTATAGTCCTTTCAGAGAAAAAACTTGAGGATCCGGCAGGTCCATATGTGCTTGTCGATTCTACGACAGAGGCGATGAAAAAGCTTGCTGCTTTTTACAGAAAAAGTCTTGACATAAAAGTTGTGGGGATTACAGGAAGTGTCGGAAAGACCAGTACAAAAGAGATGATCTCATCTGTTTTGGAGCAAAAATACAGCGTACTGAAAACTGCCGGAAACTTCAATAATGAGATAGGTCTTCCACTTACGATTTTCAGGATCCGTGATGAGCATCAGGTAGCAGTTCTCGAGATGGGAATATCTGATTTTGGTGAGATGCACAGATTATCTGCAATGTCATGTCCCGATATAATGGTGATCACAAATATAGGATATTGCCATCTTGAATTTTTAGGTGACAGGGACGGAGTACTCAGGGCAAAGACAGAGTGTTTTGAGCATATGATGCCGGATGCATCGGTAGTGTTAAACGGTGATGACGATAAGCTTGCGACAATACAGACTGTAAACGGAAAGTCTGTTGTATTTTATGGTAAAGG
This sequence comes from uncultured Lachnospiraceae bacterium, assembly GCA_905209075.1. GTDB lineage: Bacteria > Bacillota > Clostridia > Lachnospirales > Lachnospiraceae > Roseburia. Next base: position 5,015 of record CAJLRL010000035.1, read on the forward strand.
ACAGTCAGCAGAAAGCTGTGGTGATAACAGCCAAAACGACAACGGCAATAAAGCATATGCTGCAGCAGTTACGAGATCAGTATACACGACCGGCATACAAAATCTTGGATTTGACGGAATGAAAGCGCATTTTGTCACACCACAGGGAGAATTTGATGCGCATATACATATTCCTGGTGAACACAACGTATACAATGCAATGGCAGCAGCTGCGGTAGGTCTTAAACTCGGACTTACTGTTGACGAAATAAAGAATGGCATTGAGGCTGCAAAAACTATAGCAGGAAGAACAAACTTTATAAAGCATAACAACATGACTATAATAGACGACTGCTATAATGCAAATCCTGTTTCCATGAAGTCTTCGATAGAAGTCTTATCCCATGCAAGCGGCAGGACTATAGCTGTTTTAGGTGATATGGGAGAACTCGGAAGTGATGAGGAAAAACTTCATTATGAGGTTGGTAAAGCAGTCGGAAATGATCATATAGATGCCCTGTTTTGTGCGGGAAGTCTGGCAAAACAATACGCACAGGGTGCACAGAAAACGGACAGTAATGTTGATGTGCATTATTTTGAAAAACGAGAGGATATGACAAACGAACTTCTTTCATATGTAAAAGAAGGAGATACAATACTTATAAAGGCTTCGCATTTTATGGAGTTTCCAAAAGTTGTGGAGGCACTTCAGGCATAATTTGCCAAAAATAAGATGCGGTAAGCTTGAATAAATAAATGTACTCTCAGAATGCTTCGTTTGAAGAAGATTCCGGGAGCACATATAAAAGAAGGAGAGAAAAAATATGGCACAGAATCCAATAGTAACAATCACAATGGAAAATGGTGACGTGATAAAAGCAGAGCTTTATCCTGAGATCGCACCAAACACAGTAAACAATTTTATCAGCCTTATCAATCATAATTTCTATGATGGAGTAATTTTTCACAGAGTAATAAAAGGCTTTATGCTCCAGGGCGGAGATCCGGATGGAAACGGAACAGGCGGTCCGGGATATGAGATCAAAGGAGAATTCTCAGGTAACGGATTTAAAAACGATTTAAAACATACAGCAGGAGTGCTTTCAATGGCGCGTACCATGATCCCTGATTCAGCGGGAAGCCAGTTCTTTATCATGCATAAGGATGCACCTCACCTTGACGGAGAGTATGCAGCATTCGGCAAAGTGACAGAAGGCATGGATGTTGTAGACAAAATCGCATGTGTGACAACAGATTATATGGATCGTCCGCTTGAGGATCAGAAAATGAAAACAGTAACAGTTGAAACATTTGGTGTTGAATATCCGGAACCGGAGACTGTATAATGATCATTCTTATAGAGGAGACAGGCAGAAAGCTTGTCTCTTTTTGCAATAAAAGAAAAACTGACCGGATGATCTCACTGAAAAACGGGATAGATAAACATGGTCTCGAGGAATTTTTTTCAAAAAATGCAATAGACAAAAAGGATTGTGTATGGATCGTCACAGACCGCTCGCAGGTAAAAACAGCCGATGAGGTACATGTTGCCGCGGCAGGACAGATGGACATAGGCACACAATATGCATTTGAAAGCCTTAAAGAGGTCGATGCGCAATACCTTGACAAGATAAGGATGCGTTATAACGGAATACCATGGGTGATAGGATACACAAAGAGGTGCATGATCCGGGAACTTTCACTTTCTGATATCCCGGCACTTTACGATCTTTATGAAAAGCCTGGAATTACAGATTTCGTTGAGCCATTATATGATCTTGAAAAAGAAACAGAATATCAAAAAAATTATATAAAATATGTATACGGATATTTTGAATATGGTATGTGGCTTGTATTTGACAGGACAGATGGAAAGCTTATAGGAAGAGCGGGGCTTGATAACAGGGAATATGATGGAAAAAGTGAACTTGAGCTGGGATACATAATCGCACCTGAATACCAGGGCAGAGGCTATGCAGCGGAGGTATGTGATTTTATTATAGGATATGCCTGGAAGAATACAGGCTATGACAGCATAAGCTGCTTTATCGAACCGGCAAATACAAAATCCAGGAGACTTGCAGAAAGGCTTGGATTTACTAATTCAGCTAATGTGATCATCGGTGGAAATTATATGGAAAGATGGCAGATTTTTAATAAATAAGTTGAAAAAAAATACTTTTAGAAATAATATAGACTTATAGATGCTGTTAAGACGCAGTTCTGGCACTGTGATCAGACTGCGCACCACAGTGTAAATTATGAAGGAGATTGAATAATGAAGAAATATGCATATGGAGTAGACATAGGTGGAACAACTGTAAAGATAGGTTTTTTTGAGACAACAGGAAAGCTTGTAGATACATGGGAGATCCCTACAAGAACTGAGAATGATGGAGAACTCATTCTTCCGGATATCGCTGAATCAATAAAAGAAAATAATGAAAAAAAGAGTATTACAACAGATGATATTGAAGGAATTGGTATGGGTGTACCAGGACCGGTGAAGGATGATGGAACAGTTCTCAAATGTGTGAATTTAGGATGGGGCGTATTCAATGTTGAAAAGGCTCTTTCAGTTATCTGCGGCGGAGTAAAAGTAAAAGCCGGTAATGATGCAAATGTTGCTGCACTTGGTGAGATGTGGCAGGGCGGCGGAAAAGGCTACGAAGACGTCGTTATGATAACTCTCGGAACAGGTGTAGGCGGCGGGATCATCCGTGGCGGAAAAATTGTTGCCGGAACAAATGGTGCAGCAGGAGAAATCGGGCATATGCCTATGATAGATGATGAGTCTGAGTGCTGTGGATGCGGTAAAAAGGGCTGTCTTGAGCAGTATGCATCTGCAAACGGACTTGTAAATGTGGCAGAAAAATACATAGCTGCACATAGAACCGTGGAGACGGAGCTTGACCTTAATGCAGGATTTACAGCAAAAGATGTATGTGATGCAGCAAAAGCCGGTGACAAAGCAGGCCTTGCAGCCGTAGAGGAATCAATGAGATTATTGGGAAAAGCCATGGCATCTGTTTCATGTGTGATCGATCCGCAAGTATTTGTAGTTGGTGGAGGTCTTTCAAAGGCCGGAAATATCATTATCGATACAGCTTCAAAATATTACAAAGAATATGCTTTCCACGCAAGCCGTGAGACAGAAATAAAGCTTGCAACACTTGGAAATGCAGCCGGAATGTACGGCGGTGTAAAAATGGTTATAGGGTAACCCGGTATAGGGAAATTAAAATAAGCCATCCATAATACACTAAAATATTGCAATTTGTACAAAAATAAAATATAATATTCCATTATAAAAATGCAATAAGAGGTGAGTTTATTGGCAGATTTTTCAGCAGAAGAATTAGAGCGCATGGCTGACAAAATGCGTTCTGACACAAGTGGTATAAGAGGAACAAGAGATTTTACAAGTCCGGAAGAACTTTTCAATGAATTGTTGGATGAGATAAAAAAGTATCATCCATCTACGGACACAAGCCTTGTAGAGAAAGCATACAGGGTTGCTTATAATGCGCATGAGGGACAGGTGCGCAAATCAGGAGAACCATATATAATACATCCACTATGTGTTGCGATCATTCTTGCTGAATTAGAGCTTGATAAGGAGACTATTGCAGCAGGGCTTCTGCATGACGTGCTTGAGGATACAGTTATGACCGAGGACGAGATGCGTGAGCAGTTTGGTGATGATGTAGTTCTTCTTGTCGATGGTGTCACAAAACTCAAGCATCTGCACCTTACGGACAGCACAAAGGATCCTAAGGATAAAAATGCAGACAGGCTTGAAATGCAGGCAGAAAATCTGCGAAAGATGTTCCTTGCTATGGCAAAGGATATCAGGGTCATAATGATCAAACTTGCCGACAGACTTCATAATATGCGGACGCTTAAATACCAGTCAACGGAAGCACAGATGCGTATCGCCCGTGAAACGCAGGATATCTATTGTCCGATAGCACAGCGTCTTGGTATCAGCAAGATAAAGATTGAACTGGAAGATTTATCGATGAAATATCTTTATCCGGAAGCATATTATGATCTTGTAGAAAAAATCGCATTGCGTAAGACGGAACGTGATAATTATATTCAGGGGCTTGTTGATGATGTTAAAAAATACATTTCTGAGTCAGGCATAAAGGCTGATATATACGGAAGAGCCAAGCATTTTTTCAGTATATACAAAAAGATGGTAAATCAGGACAAGACACTTGATCAGATATATGATCTTTTTGCGATAAGGATTCTTGTTGATTCAATAAAGGACTGCTATGCGGTGCTTGGCATAATGCATGAAAAATACAAACCTATTCCGGGGCGTTTTAAGGATTATATTGCCATGCCGAAGCAGAATATGTACCAGTCCCTTCATTCTACTCTTATCGGACCAAGCGGACAGCCTTTTGAGATCCAGATCAGGACCTATGAGATGCATCGTACTGCTGAGTATGGTATCGCAGCCCACTGGAAATATAAAGAGGCAAATAATGGAAATGCGACGGCAACAACTGTTACCGAGGAGGAAAAGCTAAGCTGGCTCCGACAGATTCTTGAGTGGCAGCAGGATATGTCAGATAACAAAGAATTTATGAGTCTTTTAAAGAGTGACCTTGATCTTTTTTCTGACAATGTATTTGCATTTACACCATCGGGAGATGTAAAGAATCTTCCAAAAGGGTCTACACCGATAGACTTTGCGTATAGCATCCATTCGGCTGTGGGTAATAAAATGGTTGGAGCAAAAGTAAACGGAAAGCTTGTTACCATAGATTATGTCATCAAAAATGGTGACCAGATAGAGATAATCACGTCCCAGAATTCGAAGGGACCAAGCCGTGACTGGCTCAAAATAGTAAAGAGCACACAGGCGAAAAACAAGATAAACCAGTGGTTCAGGAGCGAGCTCAAAGAAGAAAATATCCTTCATGGAAAAGAGCTTATAGCTAATTATGCAAAAACAAAAGGCATTAATTTCTCAGATATAAATAAGCCGGAATATCAGGAAAAGATCCGCAGGAAATATGGTTTCCATGATTGGAATTCTTGTCTTGCAACAGTCGGACACGGCGGACTTAAGGAAAGCCAGATCGTAAACCGTATGTATGATGAATACAAAAAGGATCATATTGTCCCATTGTCAGATGCGGATGTTATGGACAGTGTAGCGGACAAGCCTCAGGCAGCGCAGCAGCAGACGCAGCAGGGCAGATCCAGAAGCGGAATTGTAGTTCATGGATTATATGATGTAGCGGTTCATTTTTCAAAGTGCTGCAGTCCTGTGCCGGGCGATGAGATAGTAGGCTTTGTCACCAGAGGAAGAGGTATCTCGATCCATAGGACTGACTGTGTAAATATTATAGGTTTATCAAAGCTTGAAAAGCAAAGGCTCATTGAGGCAGAGTGGGAGGATACGGTATACGAAGATGCAAATGCCGAATACCAGGCAGAGCTTAAGATATTCTGTAATGACAGATCAGGATTGCTTGTTGATATATCAAAAGTATTTACAGAAAAAGAAATCAATATAAACGGAATTCATTCTAAGACAAGCAAGCAGGGAATTGCTACGATCGAAGTATTTTTCAACACAAAAGGAAGAAAACAGATCAACAGCCTTGTTGAAAAGATTAGACAGATAGAAAGCGTTATAGATGTAGAAAGAACCACCGGTTAGGATTCCGGTGGTTTTTTATAAAAATTTAATAGGGTCAGGCACCTAAATAGGAGATTTAAATGACAAATATGAAATTGGAGCATTATGTGGTTGGACCGGTTGAGACAAACTGTTATCTGGTCACAAATACAAAAACGAACGAACTTATAGTTATAGATCCGGGTGAAGAGGCAGATATGCTTATATCGAAAATAAAAGCTTCTGGGGCAAAGCCGGCTGCAATTCTTCTTACGCATGCGCATTTTGACCATATTACAGGGGCTGCGGCTGTTGCAGGAGAGTTTGGAGTAAAAATATATCTGCATGAGAAGGATAGGGATACACTTACAGATACACAGATGAATGCCAGCTGGATGATCGGGCATCCGATGACTTATACAGCGGATATTTTTGTGAAAGATGAGCAGGAACTTGAGATAGCAGGGTTTAAGATAAGAGTACTATTCACGCCTGGACATACGCCAGGAGGCTGCTGTTACTATTTTCCATATGAGGACGTTGTATTCACAGGAGATTCACTGTTCTGTGGTTCGATCGGAAGAACAGATTTCAAGGGAGGCAGTATGTCCGATCTTGTCAGAAGCGTAAAAGAAAAACTTATGTCACTGCCGGATAAAACAGCAGTATATCCGGGACATAACGAGTCATCAACAATCGAAAATGAGAGGATGTTTAACCCATATCTATGATAGTAGTAATTTTTAACAAACCGGATTTTGAATATGATGTACACTCACTTTTAAAAGAATTTTTCCCTCAGGAAGATGTGCAGATGTATTACAGCTGTCCGCCGGAAGAGGTTTCGGGCAGAAATCTTGCATGTACACATCATGAGATGACAGGTGACGGTAAAAAAGAATTTGCTGATGCCGACCAGGTGTTCAGGATCGATTATGTGGGAGATCAGATCACGATCAAGTGGGAGTATCAGAGTGTATTCCATGAGACCTGGATAAATGTTGATCCTGCTGACCGCAAGGAAACCAAGAACCAGCTAAAGATCGTACTCTACAAGATGATAGAAAAAGGTATTGGACGCAGTCTTCCATGGGGAACTCTGTCAGGTATCCGTCCGACAAAAATCGCAATGAAATGCCTTGAGGATGGCATGAATGATGAGCAGACATATGATTACCTTAAGGAAAACTATCTCGCAAGTGATGAGAAGATCAACTTGTCGATGGGAATAGCTAAAAGGGAAAAAGCACTGCTTGACAGACTCGATTACGAAAAAGGATACAGCCTTTATGTAGGAATACCATTCTGTCCGAGTACCTGTGCATATTGTTCATTTACATCATATCCGCTCGGGGTATGGAAGAATCGTGTAGATGAATATCTGGATGCCCTTGAAAAAGAGCTTTCCTATGTTGCGGATGCATTTAAGGATAAAACATTAAATTCCGTGTACATAGGAGGAGGCACACCTATTACACTTCTGCCATACCAGCTGGATCGTCTGATCAAAAAGATAAAAGGCTCTTTTGATCTATCAAATTGTCTGGAGTTTACAGTGGAAGCCGGAAGACCGGATTCTATAACACGTGATAAGCTTGAGACACTTAAAGCAAACGGAATAAGCCGTATTTCTGTAAATCCGCAGACGATGAAGCAGAAGACACTTGATATAATCGGAAGACACCATACGGTAGAGGATACGATAAACAGCTTTAAGCTTGCAAGAGAAACAGGCTTTGACAATATAAATATGGATCTTATCATGGGACTGCCGGAGGAGACAATAGACGATGTGAGAAAAACTATGGAGATCATAAAAGAACTTGCACCGGATAATGTCACTGTTCATTCGCTTGCTGTGAAACGTGCGGCAAGACTTACTATCTTTAAGGATCGTTATCAGGATATGCAGATGATAAATACACAGGAGCATATGGATCTTTGTGCTAGATACTGTGAGGAGATGGGGCTGGAACCATATTATCTGTACCGGCAGAAAGGCATGGCAGGAAATATGGAAAATGTAGGTTATGCTTTGCCGGGAAAAGCAGGTGTATACAATATCCTCATCATGGAGGAGAAACAGACTATCGTGGCGTGTGGAGCGGGAGCTTCGACAAAGCGTGTATGGAATGAGCCGAACCCGGATGGAACCCACAGAATAGACAGATGCGAGAATGTCAAAGACGTAGCGATATATATAGACAGAATCGATGAAATGATTGACCGGAAAAAAAGATTATTTTTTGTCAAAGAAAATGATTAGCTACAATCCTTGACGATTTAACAGCCGAAAAGTATAATAAACACTGGAATTTAAGATAAATGGAGGAAGTTAAATGGCACTGAGCAAAAAGCCGGTAAACGGCATGAAAGATATATTACCTGCTGAGATGGAAATCCGTGATTATGTTACAAGCGTGATCAAGGATACATACCGCAGTTTTGGATTTACACCAATTGAGACACCTTGCATGGAAAATATTGCAAATCTCACAAGCAAACAGGGTGGAGAGAACGAGAAGCTTATCTTCAAGGTAATGAAACGAGGAGAAAAGTTAAACCTTGAGACTGCAAAAGAAGAGTCTGATGTAGTGGATTTTGGTATGCGTTACGATCTTACAGTGCCACTTTCACGTTATTATTCAAACAATGCAAACAATCTGCCTTCACCGTTTAAGGCACTTCAGATGGGAAGCGTGTGGAGAGCAGACAGACCACAGCGTGGACGTTACAGACAGTTCACACAGTGTGATATAGATATCCTCGGAGAGCCAAGCAATCTTGCCGAGATAGAGCTTATCACGGCTACAACTACAACAATCGGCAGACTTGGATTTAAAAATTTTGAGATCCGTATCAATGAAAGAAGGATCTTAAAAGCCATGGCTGCATACAGCGGTTTTTCTGAGGATGATTACGACAGCGTATTCATTACCCTCGACAAGATGGACAAGATCGGTGTTGAAGGTGTGGCAGAGGAGCTTGCAAAGGACGGATACCCACAGGAGAATATCGACAAATACCTCGATCTTTTTAAACTGCTAGAGCAGACAAGAGATGTGACAGAGGGAGTTAAGATCCTTTCTGATAAATTAGGTGAATATCTGGACGAAGAAGTGGTTACAAATATGACAGAGATAGCTACAGCAGTAAATGCAACAAAGGGTGCTGAGTTTGAACTTGTATTTGATCCTACTTTAGTCCGTGGAATGAGCTATTATACAGGTACTATTTTCGAGATCTCAATGCCAGAACTCGGTGCAGCCTGCGGCGGTGGCGGTCGTTACGACAAGATGATCGGAAAGTTCACAGGAAACGATGTACCAGCATGTGGTTTTTCAATCGGTTTTGAGAGGATCATCCTGCTTCTCATGGAGAGCGGCTTCAAGATCCCGGAGAGTCCAAAGAAGGTAGCTTACCTTGTGGAGAAAAAGTATCCGGCAGATAAGCTTGTGGATGTAATGAATCAGGCAAAAGAGGCAAGAGCAAACGGTCAGCAGGTACTTGTTGTCCGCATGAACAAGAACAAGAAATTCCAGAAAGAACAGCTTACAAAAGATGGCTACGAGGAGTTCGTGGAGTTCTTCAATAAATAAGACAGATAAAAACATTTCTGCACAAGGTTTGAGGATACAGAATTTCAGCAGAAATGCCACATAATATCTAATATTAATATTCATAAATAAGGAGCATAAAAATGGCAGAATCAATGCAGGGCTTACACAGAAGCCATAGGTGTACAGAGGTATCAAGTGCCAATATCGGTGAAAAAGTTACCGTTATGGGATGGGTACAGAAGAGAAGAAATTTAGGAAGTCTTATTTTTATAGATTTAAGAGACAGAAGCGGTATATTACAGATCGTATTTGATGAGAACAGTGTAGGAGCCGAGGGTTTTGCAAAAGCCGGAACTTTAAGAAGTGAGTTTGTAGTAGCTGTTGAGGGAATGGTCCAGAAGCGTTCGGCAGCAGTAAATGAGAACTTAAAGACAGGTGATATCGAGGTTATCGCTACATCGATCAGAGTCCTCTCAGAGTCACAGACACCTCCATTCCAGATTGAGGAGAATTCAAAGACAAGCGAAGACATAAGGCTTAAATATCGTTATCTTGATCTTCGCCGTCCTGACATCCAGAGAAATCTTATGTTAAGAAGCAACGTGCTTCGCGTAATGCGTGATTTCATGGCAAACGAGGGATTTTTAGAGATCGAGACGCCGATCCTTTGCAAATCAACACCTGAGGGAGCAAGAGATTATCTGGTACCAAGCCGTATCCATAATGGACATTTCTATGCCCTTCCACAGTCACCACAGCTTTTCAAACAGCTTCTGATGGCTTCTGGATATGACAGATATTTCCAGATCGCACGCTGCTTCCGTGATGAGGATCTCCGTGCAGACAGACAGCCTGAGTTTACACAGGCAGATATGGAGCTTTCATTTGTAGATATAGATGATGTTATCGAGATCAATGAGCGTCTCTTAAAGCACTTATTCAAAGAAGTGATCAATGTGGATGTTCAGATCCCATTCCAGCGTATGCCATGGCAGGAGGCTATGGACAGATTCGGTTCAGACAAGCCTGATACACGTTTCGGCATGGAGCTTTGCGATGTATCTGATGTAGTAAAGGGCTGTGGTTTTGGTGTATTCACAGGCGCACTTGAGAATGGTGGATCAGTACGTGGTATCAATGTAGAGGGACAGGCCAAGATGCCTCGTAAGAAGATCGACAAGCTTGTTGAGCACGCAAAAGGCTGTGGAGCCAAAGGTCTTGCATATCTGTGCATAAATGAGGATGGCACTTACAAATCATCATTTGCCAAGTTTATGACAGAGGATGAGCTTAACGCACTTGTTGAAAAAATGAACGGAAAACCGGGAGATCTTCTTCTTTTTGCAGCAGACAAGAACAAGATCGTATGGAACGTGCTCGGAGCACTCCGTCTCATGCTTGGAGCAGAGCTTGGTCTTATTGATGAGAATAAATACAATTTCCTCTGGGTTACAGAGTTCCCTCTTCTTGAGTGGTCTGACGAGGAAAATAGATTTATGGCAATGCATCATCCATTCACAATGCCTATGGAAGAGGATTGGGACAAGATCGATTCTGATCCGGGCGCAGTACGTGCAAAGGCATACGATATCGTATTAAATGGTACAGAGCTCGGTGGAGGATCAGTCCGTATCCATCAGGATGATATCCAGGAGAAGATGTTTGAGGTTTTAGGATTTACAAAAGAGCGTGCGCATGAGCAGTTCGGATTCCTTCTCGATGCATTCTCATATGGTGTGCCACCACACGCAGGACTTGCTTTTGGTGTTGACCGTATCTGTATGCATATGTTACATACAGACAACATCAAGGAGGTTATTGCATTCCCTAAGGTAAAGGATGCTTCAGATCTTATGTCAGAGGCGCCTGGAACTGTAGATCCAAAACAGCTTGATGAACTTGGAATAGCTGTTGTAGCAAAGGATACAGCTGAGGAAGCAACAGAGGAATAGATGAATTTAAAAAGAAATATTTTTAATATAATCATAGTGATGCTGCTCATCGCACTTTGTGCGGGAGCAGTTTTGCTGAATAACAAAATACAAAAAATAGAAAACCAGTTATCATATACGGCAGATAATACATCAGTTATATTATCTGATGTCGAGACTATGCAGTCAGATATTGAGACAACACTCGAAGAGGAGGCGAGCCTTATATCCGATTGGAAGATCACCCTTAAAAGTGCTGACTTTTCTGCCAAAACTTATACAGTAGACATATCTGTAGTGCCAAAAGAATATACAAGTGATACTGTTACAAGTGTATATTTTGGAACGGATGAGATACCGCTTACACTCGATGGCATAAAATTTACAGGGGAGGCTACCCTTCCATTGTCAGAAAGCTATGCCGGAAATGTTACATTTCTGTTTGTGGATGGCGATAAGAGAAGTACAGAGGTTTTGGATGACTTTAAGGGCGTGATATCGGTATTCGATAACGTGGCATCCGGTATAATAAGCGCACAGCCGGAGGTCTCTGATGGAAACATCAAGCTTTCATTCGATCTCGATGCGGTTATACTTAATAATGATTATTTTGATTTTTCTAAGTATGAGCTTGTTGTTGCAAGCGGTCAGACAGATATAAAATCATATGACTTAGAACAGCTTGCATCACAGCAGGAGACAAAAAATAATCTTGCTGATGATTCACAGAAAGAGGATTCCGAAAACACAGAGGATGACACAGAAGCTGTGGATGATTATGAACATGGCTTTGAAGGAACTGTTAAAATAGATGACACGGCTCCGGCTGTGGCAGGGGAAAATATTAAGCTTTATCTGAGAGTTACATCGGCACAGGGATATACTTTCACATATGATCTTTTCAGTGGGAACATAAATCAGGATGTGAATGGATTTGATACTGTTGATGAAATTGATAAAGGAAATTATACAGTAATTGATTCAAATAAGAGTGTATATCAAAAAGAAGACTGATATGTATCAGCCTTCTTTTTTTGATAGTGGAAGTGTGAAGATAAACTCGGTTCCAACGCCTTCTGTGCTTATGACATTAATATTTTCATTGTGAGCCTGAATGATTTCTTTTACGATCGAAAGACCAAGTCCACTGCCACGCTTGTCTTTTCCACGGGAGACATCAGTTTTATAAAATCTCTCCCAGATCTTCTTTAAGCTGTCTTTTGGAATACCGATGCCGGAATCTTTGACAGATATAAATACTTTTTCATTCTTTATGCTTGTCTCGATCTTGATGCTCGAATTTGAATTTGAAAATTTTATGGCATTGTCTATCAGATTATATAAAACCTGCTGGATTTTAGTCATGTCACCTCTTACGAAAAGCTCTTTCCCGGTAAGTACAAGGTCAAAGCTTACGCCTTTTTCGGCACATTTTCCCTCAAAAGTAAGTATGGTCATGCGGATCATATTGTTAATGTCAAAATCAGCGATGTCAAGCCGGATCCCGTGATGACCGAACTGGTTTAAGTCTATGAGACTTTGTGTAAGCTTATTGAGCCGGTTTGTCTCAAAAAGAATGATGTTTAAGTATTTATCCTGCATTTCTACAGGAATAGTACCATCAAGCATGGCTTCCACGTAGCCTTTGATAGAAGTAAGGGGAGAGCGGAAGTCGTGTGATACATTTGAGACAAATTTGCGTTGGTCTTCCTCAAGAGTATCAAGCTCCGTTGCCATATAATTTAACGTGTTTGCCAGATATCCGAGTTCATCGTTTGAGTGGATATCAATTTTTGAAGTAAAATCGCCCTTGGCATATCTGCTGGCAGATTCTGTTATTTTAATAAGCGGACGATAAATTGCCCTGACAAATAATGCAAGTATCAGAAATGCCAGAAGGAAGATAAATGCAACGGTATAGAAAGATATATTCAAAAAACCATTTATGCCATCAGTAACGCTGTTCATGTCCTTATGCAGAATGATATAAGCTCTTGTCTGATAACCTTCTGTTATTGATGAAAAAACAGACAGCTGGTCAGATGAAAATTCATTATAAAATTTTCCAACTGTATAATATGAATTTCCAAAATCTGTTATATCAAAATCTTTAATTATGTATGGGCTGCTGCCAGCTCCGGTATCATTGGAGCGTTTTCCGATTTCCGGATCGGATGAATCAAGGAGGATTTCACCATCGGGGCTTACGACCCAGACTTCGGCAGTCATATAGTCTGATATGATCTCCATATGATTTTGAAAATCATTAAGCGACATGGAAGACTTAAAATATTCGGTTGCATAGTCAGAAGCTATTATGGAGGCTTCTCTGTATAGCTGCGAAGCCTCCTGTTTTTCCATGTATCTGCTTGTCAGGCGTTGCGTGAAAGTACAGATAATTATAAATGCAACAATGCCATATATGAAATAACTAAGCAGAAGCTTTAAATATAAGGTGCGTTTCATTATTTTACCTCGAATTTATAGCCGATTCCCCAGACGGTGGCAATGCTCCAGCCCGGTTTATCTTTTATTTTCTCACGCAGACGTTTTACATGGACATCGACCGTACGTGTATCTCCAATGTATTCATATCCCCAGATATGGTCGAGAAGCTGTTCTCTGGTAAATACCTGATTTGGAGAGGAGGCAAGGAAATATAAAAGTTCAAGCTCCTTTGGAGGCATATCTACCTGATGTCCGTCATATGTAACCGAGTAATTTGAAAGATTCACGATAAGACCAGGGTATTCGACACATTTGATCTCAACACTCGCAGTCATATCCTGTTTTGCAGGCTGGAAACGTCTAAGGACAGCTTTTACACGCGCCACAAGTTCCTTTGAATCGAATGGCTTCATTATGTAGTCATCAGCCCCGAGTTCAAGACCAAGTACCTTGTCAAAGATCTCGCCCTTTGCCGAGAGCATGATGATCGGAACATTTGACCTGGTACGGATTTCGCGGCATACCTGATATCCATCTATGCCCGGAAGCATGAGATCGAGAAGTATGAGGTTTGGATTATAATGCTCGTATGATACGAGAGCGGCCTCGCCGTCATTTACGATCTTCGTGTCATAACATTCTTTTGTCAGATATAAAGATATAAGTTCGGCAATGTTGTTGTCATCATCTACGATAAGTATTTTCTGTTTTGTTGCCATATATTTAAACTCCTTTATTTAATGTCTTATAGTTTGATCCGGCGGACTATTTAAAGGTTGCGATAGTAACACCGGCATCACCCTCGCCGAATTCTCCAAGGTGATATTCTTTTATGGTTTTCATTCTCTTTAAGTGATTATGGACGGCGGCTCTTAAAGCACCGGTACCTTTACCATGGACTATCCGTACAGATGAAAGGTGGGCAATATATGCATCGTCAAGATATTTGTCCAAAAGAGCAATAGCTTCGTCTGTGGTCTTTCCGATAAGATTGATTTCGGATGAGACGGACAGAGATTTGCTCATTTTAATTTTACTTCCACTGCCGCCAAATTTCTTTGCCGGTGAAATGTCATCATTTATAAGGACGAGATCATTTATATTTACAAGAGATCGAAGTATTCCCATCTGGACGTAAAGATCTCCTTTGGCATTTGGAAGAGTGTGTACGGTTCCCTTTAAGTTGAGTGAAAGGACAAGAACGGAATCTCCGATACGCAGCTTCTTTGGTGCCTTATGATTCTTTTTTGTCTGGTCTTTCTTTATATCAGATAAACGCTTTTCCTTAGCGGACATTTTATCGCGGAGTGCAGAACGCTCTTTTTCCATCTGGCTCATAGGAGCCTGTCCCTGACCATATTTGTTGAAATTACGGATAGTCTTGTCGGCAAGCTCTTTGGCTTCTTTTAGTATATTATAAGCCTCTTCGTTTGCTTCACGGATAATTTTATCTTTGTTCTGGTCAATGCGTTTATTTTTATCCTCAAGCTGTTTTTTCAGCTGTGCAGTCTGTGTTTTATAGCGGTTTATTTCAAGCTGTTCTTTTTCGATTGTCTGACGCTGTGCTTCGAGGTTTGCGATGAGATCTTCAAAATCAAGATCTTTGGCATTTATGCGTTTTCTGGCATCTTCTATTATTGTATCAGAAAGTCCGAGTTTTGATGAAATTGCAAAGGCATTACTTTTACCAGGGATGCCTATCAAAAGCCTGTATGTAGGACTTAATGTTTCTACATTGAATTCACAGGATGCATTTTCAACACCATCTGTCGAGAGAGCATAAATTTTAAGTTCGCTGTAATGTGTTGTAGCCATTGTGACAGAGCCATAATTGTGAAGAGTGTTTAATATCGATATGGCAAGGGCAGCACCCTCTGTCGGGTCAGTACCGGAGCAAAGCTCATCGAAAAGGCAGAGACTTCTGTCGTCGGCTTTGTCTAATATTTTTACGATATTTGTCATGTGGGATGAAAAAGTACTGAGACTTTGTTCAATACTTTGCTCATCACCTATATCAGCAAAAACTTCTTCAAACACAGCAAGCTTTGAACGGTCGGCAGCCGGGATATGAAGACCAGCCTGTCCCATGAGGGTTAATAGACCGACGGTTTTAAGTGATACTGTTTTACCACCGGTGTTTGGTCCGGTTATTATAAGCTGTTTGTAGCCATCTCCAAGTCGGACGTCTATAGGAACGACCTTTTTAGGATCTAAAAGCGGGTGGCGGCCTTTACGGATATTTATGATCCCGGAGGTGTTAAATTCAGGTGCAGCTCCATTGTACGATTTGGCAAGTGAAGCTTTTGCAAATATGAAATCGAGTTCTGTGAGGACATTGTAATCAAGTTCAACAGCGGCTGTGTTCATTGCAACCTTGTCTGAAAGCTGGGCTAAGATAACATTGATTTCGTCCTGTTCTTTTATAAATAATTCTTTTAGCTCGTTGTTTAAATTGACTACAGCCATAGGCTCAATAAAAAGAGTGGATCCGCTTGATGACTGATCGTGCATCATACCAGGAACGTTTCCTTTTGCTTCTGCCTTTACAGGCAGACAGTAGCGCCCGTCACGCATTGTGACAACGGCATCCTGCAGATAAGTTCTTGTCGTCTGGTTGTTCATTATGCTTGTAAGCTGTGCGTGGATGCGGTCGTTCATGCCACGGATCGCTTTACGGATTTTAAAAAGAGCCGGACTTGCGTCATCGGCAATCTCGTCATCAGAAATAATACATCTTTTAATCTCATCGTTTAATTGTGTGAGAGGCTCTAATTGTGAAAAGAGTCCTGAAAGGGAATCGGTTTTATCATCATTTCTGTCTGAGCGGCCGTACGCTTTTGAGCGCTTTGCGACTTCAAGAAGACTGCTTATTCGAAGAAGCTCAGCTGCATTCAGACTGCCACCGATGTCAAGTCTTTTCAGTGAAGCATTTACGTTGTGGGTACCTGAAAAAGAGATGCTGCTGTCTTTGTAAAGACGGCTTAAGGCATCAGAGGTAGTCTGTTGTAAATGTTCGATTTCATTTATATCTGTTATCGGCTCAAGGGCAAGACAGCGTTTTTTTGTCTCGTCACACGCTGCAAAACCGGAGAGCATTTGAAGTATTTTATTATATTCTAATGTTTTGAAAACTTTCTGGTTCATAGTATATCTCCATAATTTTTTTTCGCAGTGCATATCAGAAAAATCATGGATTTTTCTGATTGTCCGGGCAGTCGCCCTATCATTACTGTATATCACATAATATTGCTTGTGAACAGTCATATTATGTGATATACAGTAATGGCACTGCTTGTTGCCTACGCTCATTATATCATGTGTTCACACACATGATAAGCCTGCGGCTGATACCAATGCGCATACGCGCCGATATAATTCGCTACGCTCATTATATCGTAATTCATAATATTAGAAAAGGTGAAATTGGGTTGCAAGCTATATGTTTTGTGAATATAATATAAAGGTGGTATATAAAAATTATTTAGCAGTTACACAGGTACAGTAATTGACATGCGAAACAGCCGGGTAATGGCAATAAACAGACATGGTGACTACGATGGAAGATTTTATACGTGAGAAAATAAAAGATAAACCGGTAAACAAAAAGAAGATCTTTATAAAAGTTGGAGTGTCAGCACTTTGCGGGATAGTATTTGCGGTTACGGCAAGTATTGTATTCTGTATTCTGGTGCCACATTTCCCTGAGAAAGATGATAATGAACAGATCATGGGGACTGAAAATGAGGCATATTTGGAGCCTATCCAGCAGGATAGCCAGAATACGCAGGATGGTACAGAGGATACACAGACTGTGATACCACAGACCCTGACACTGGATGATTATCAGTCGATCCAGAATGAACTTTACAAGACCGGTGCATCGGCAAGCAGATCAATAGTAGGAATAACAAGTGTTGTTGATTCTACGGATATTTTTAATAACTCGTATGAGACAGAAGGACAGGGCGTTGGTGTTATCATAAAAGACAACGGAAAGCAGCTGTTGATACTGACTGAAAAAAATATAGTTGATGGGGCAGATAAGCTAAGTGTCACGTTCGCAAACGATATAGTAGTAGATGCAGTGGCAGTAAAATACGACAGCAATACAGGGATTGCAATAGTATCTGTAGATAAATCATTAATAGACGAGTCGACAATGGCAGCAGTTTCTATTGCAAAAATTGGAAATTCCAATATAATGTCGAGAGGTGCGCTTGTTATTGCACTTGAAACAAATTATTCTATCATGACCGGCTGCATCACATCCACAAGCAACACAGTTTCTGCACAGGACAATAATTTTTCGGTGTTCACTACGGATATCGTAAGCAGTGAGCTGCAAAGTGGAATTTTGATAAACACATCGGGTGATGTTATCGGACTTGTTTTGAAAGGTTTCAATGCGGCGGATGTCAGCAATACCCTTACAGCTGTGGCGATAAGTGATATAGAGCCGATAATAGATATGCTTGAAGATGGAAATAATATTCCTTATATAGGAATACTTGGAACGACAGTCACCGAGAAAATAGCAAACAGATATAATATTCCCAAAGGAGTATATATAAAAGAAGTAACTATGGATTCACCGGCATTTCAGGCTGGACTTCAGAATGGTGATGTGATAACAGAGCTTAACAATACAAAAGTGACTTCTATAGAGAATTATCATACAGAGCTTTTGTCATTAAAACCAGATGAAACTTATGATGTCACAGTAAAACGAAAAGGCAGCAATGGTTACACAGAGCTGACATGCCAGGTGAAAATCTCAGTTATGGATTAGGAGGATTTATGAAATATATTTCAACTCTCCGCGAGGGAGAGCGCATTAACGAAATTTACTTATGCAAGAGCAAACAGGCAGCCATGACAAAGAATGGCAAGCCATATGATAATGTAATATTACAGGACAAAACGGGAACACTCGATGCAAAGATCTGGGATGTCGGATCTGTAGGCATTGAGGAATTTGAGGCTATGGATTATATTGCCATAACAGGAGATATAACAAGCTTTCAGGGAAATCTCCAATGTTCGATAAAGCGTGCCAGAAAAGTTGGAGAAGGTGAATATGATCCGGCAGATTATCTTCCTGTAAGTGATAAGGACATTGATGCGATGTACAATGAACTTATGGGATACATAGATTCTGTAAAGAACCAGTATCTTTCAAAACTTTTACACAGTTTCTTTGATAATGAAGAGTTTGAGCGCAGATTTAAGTTTCATTCAGCAGCAAAAAGCGTACATCATGGCTTTGTAGGCGGACTTTTAGAGCATACACTAGGTGTGACAAAAAACTGCGACTATTTTTCAAATATGTATCCGGTCTTAAATCGTGATCTTCTCATCACAGCAGCTATTTTCCACGATATCGGAAAATTAAAAGAGCTTTCGACATTTCCAGAGAATGACTATACAGATGCAGGTCAGCTCCTTGGCCATATCATGATAGGTGCTGAGTGGGTAGGCGATGCGATAAGGACAATTGACGGATTCCCGGTAGTTCTGGCAAACGAATTAAAGCACTGCATACTCGCACATCATGGTGAGCTTGAGTTTGGCTCACCGAAGAAACCGGCTCTTGTCGAAGCACTGGCTCTTAGTTTTGCGGACAATATTGATGCCAAGATGGAAACATTCAGGGAGCTTCTCGTAAATGTGCCTGAGAACGATCTCGATTGGCAGGGATACAATAGATTTATGGAGACAAATTTCCGGAGAACAAGTGTATAAAAAGGCGGACAATATTAAATATAGCTATGGTGTGATTTTTGGTGTGAAAGCATGCGCCAGGTACAAACACTATTCTAAGGAATGTAAAGAGTAATTATATACATAAAAATAATAAAGAAGAGAAAAGCATGAAAAAAAATGACATATTTGAACTTGAAATAACAGATATGGGAACAGATGGCGAGGGTATCGGACATTATGATGGCATGACCTTTTTCGTAAAGGATGCGCTTATCGGTGATGTCATAACTGCTCGTGTGACAAAATTGAAGAAAAACTATGGCTATGCAAGAGTGGAAGAGATTAAGACCCCTTCCACTTTTCGCATTGAGCCAAAATGTGCGCTGCACAAAAGGTGCGGAGGCTGTCAGATACAGGCACTTTCATATGAAAAGCAGCTTGAATTTAAAAATGACAAGGTGCGTAATAATCTCATGCGCATAGGCGGTTTTTCGGAGGATGAGCTTTTAGCAAAGATGGCACCACCGGTCGGCATAGACGATCCGTACAGATACCGCAATAAGGCACAATTTCCGGTAGGGCGTGATAAGGACGGCAACATAATAACTGGTTTTTATGCATCCCGGAGCCACAATATCATCCCGGTGGATGACTGTATGCTCGGAGTACCTGTGAATAAAGAGATACTTGACATCATAAAGGCATGGATGAATGAGTATGGAATAGAGCCGTATGATGAAGTAAGCCGCACAGGACTGGTGCGCCATGTGCTTATCCGTTATGGATTTACATCTAAGCAGATCATGGTCTGTCTTGTGATAAACGGAGATGGGCTGGATTCAAAACGCAGGGGTGAGAATGTGAATGTATCATGTGTAGCTAGCGGAAAAATTACGGACAAGCGTGATCGTGATAGAGCAAGCTGTAACGCAACAGATACATTATGCGAAAGATTATCAAAGATAGACGGGATGACATCGATTTCCTATAATATCAACAAGGAAAATACAAATGTTATCCTTGGCAAAAAGACAGTCTGCATATGGGGCAGATCGTATATCGAGGATACGATACATCTGCTTTCTTATCCTGATTTTACGCCACAGGGTACAGGAATCACATATCAGATCTCGCCACAATCATTTTATCAGGTAAACCCGAAGCAGACAGAAAAACTCTACAGCACAGCCTTGGAATTTGCAGGGCTGACCGGAAAGGAAAGTGTGTGGGATCTCTACTGCGGAATCGGAACAATATCACTTTTCCTCTCTCAGCGGGCTAAAAAGGTATATGGTGTGGAGATAGTGCCGCAGGCCATAGATGACGCAAAGAACAATGCAAAGATAAACGGCATCACAAACGCCGAGTTTTTCGTGGGAAAAGCGGAGAAAGTGCTTCCGGAGTTCTATGCAGATGCAAAGAAAAATATAACTAAAGGGTCTGAAGCTATCAAGCCAGAAGTACCTGCAGCAAAATATACGGATGAAGCGGATATGCTGACACCGGATGTGATCGTGGTAGATCCTCCGAGAAAAGGCTGCGATGAAAAGTGCCTCGACACCATGCTAAAGATGGAACCGCAGAGGATAGTTTATGTAAGCTGCGATTCGGCAACGCTGGCAAGGGATTTGAAAATCCTTTGTGAGGAGAAGTATGAGCTGGTGAAGTGGCAGGCATTTGACCAGTTTAGTCATACTGGACATGTTGAGTCAGTGGTTCTGATGCAGTATTGTGGAAAAGAGAAGAAATAGACGGGTTCAACCACAAGATGTTGTGGCTTGAGGGCAAAAATTGGAGCGAAAATCGACCAGTTTTTGCCCGATTTTTTTGCCCATTTTTATAGATGCATAGGGGCAAAAAAGAGATTTTGGGGTGATTTGAGGAAAAAAAGAGAGGAGGAAATAAAAGTAAATTGCAGATGAATATGTGAGGCGGTACTTATTTTAGAAATGAAATAGGTGCCGCCATTTTTATTGTTAAAAAGAACAGGAGGAAGAAAAGTGTCGGGATTATTTTGTAGCAGCTCGCAGCTTTGCATACTGGAGAGACAAATGCAGCAGCCACCGGGGTATCGTCCGAGAGGACAGGGAATCTGTATCATGAATGCAGAAGAATGGAAAAGCCGCGGAAATTATACCGAACTTGTGGATTGTGTGATCAGCAGTATGCAGATGGAACATCTGAAAAAGAGGATAAGTGAAATTTTTGAGAAAGTAGATAAGGAAATGATTTTCGGAAGTATGAAACATCGAAAAGATTTCTATTTCATACTGACAGGCAAAAGAGGGAAAAACCTATGCATGTATCCGAATTATGCGGCTGCAGTTTTTTTATTGTCTGCGGATGAGGAACTCTGGGATAAGGTGCATCGGCAGGTGCTGGATACAGGAATATACTTTGACCGCATCCGACTCGGAGGGGTTACGCTGGATCAGTATATCCTTTTCCATGCGGCAAAGGATGTCTATAACGGAACGAAGCATATCCGTTTATCAGAATTGACAGACCGGGAACTGATACCTGATGAGGTGCTTCGCCTAATCGTGAATGCTTTCGTGATTGAAAAGTGCGGTGTGGATATTAACAGGTAGGAGGTGTGGAATGGAAATTAGGAGCCTACTAATAAAAGTCAAGTACTTTTTGAAGAAATTTAAGAATTGAAAAATAGGCACAAGAAAT
>CAJLRL010000036.1 GCA_905209075.1 uncultured Lachnospiraceae bacterium
CGACCTCCTGGTCCCAAACCAGGCGCTCTAGCCAAGCTGAGCCACACCCCGAAGGTTTTGTTGTTTACGTCTCATCCGTGACGCAAGAATTAGTATATAGTAAAGGCACCATATTGTCAACAACTTTTTTCATTTTTTTTAATTTTTTTTCGATATTGCGTAAAACCCCTGTAAATACAAGGGATTTTACACAATATAAATTTTAGTTTAATACATTCTTTAACTGTTCTTTCATATCCCGGAGTGCTTTCCCTCTGTGGCTTATTTCATTTTTCTGCTGCGGTGTAAGTGATGCAGATGAACAGCCATATTCATCAAGATAGAAAATCGGATCATAACCAAATCCATTTTTCCCTTCTATCTCCCAGCCTATGTATCCTTCCATTGTCTGTCTTGCAATGAGATTTTCTCCATCTGGCAGTACTGCTGCTATAGCACAGACGAACCTTGCTGTGCGCTTTTCCTTTGGCACTCCGTCAAGGCGGTCAATAAGGTTTTGGTTTTTGATATCATATGAGGTATCTTCTCCCATATAACGTGCTGAATACACTCCCGGCTCCTTATTCAGATAATCAATCTCAAGACCGGAATCATCCGCAAGTACAATTGCATCTGTATGCTCTGCAACAGCCTTTGCCTTTATAAGGGCATTCTCCTCAAATGTTTTTCCATCCTCCACTATATCCACATTAATGCCTGCTTCTTTCATCGACTGTATATCCACATCACAATCAGAAAGAATCTCCCTTATCTCACGCATTTTGTCTTTATTTCCAGTAGCAAAAATAATTTTTTTCATCGGTTATTTCTCCTTTATAATTAATATCCTTACAATTAATATCCTTCTTTTACTGCCTCCAGCACAGCATTAAATATTCCCTGTGCCGCAGTCTTTTGATACTCTGGATCAGCAAGCTTTGCAAGCTCATCCCTGTTTGTCATAAATCCCACCTCAATAAGCGCAACAGGTGCCTCACTCGACCTTACGATATATATGTCATCAGCCTTTAACAGTCCGAAATCATTGCTCCCTGTTGCAGCCGTAACATTGTCGAGACATATCTGTGCAAGCTTTTTGCTGCCAAGCTCCCTATCATCAGACTCACTGTATAGAACCTGTGTCCCGTTTACAGATGTAAAATTACCTGTTCCTGATGAATTGTTATGCACACTTATAAAAAGATCCGCACCTGCCTTATTTGCAAGCTCTGCTCTCTGCTGTAGTGTCGGATTCGAATCATCGGTTCTCGTATAATATACACCGATATTTCCATCGTATGCGTCAAAAAGAGCCTTAAGCTGTAAAACAATATCCAGATTTATATCTTTTTCCTGTATACCATTTTTGGTAGCACCTGACATACGGCTTCCGTGCCCTGCGTCTATAACTATAACTTTGTCATATATATCATGAGGATCGATAAAATCCATGTATAAAGCTCCATTCTCCAGTTTATAGGTAAATTCATAGAGCCTGTTCATTGATATCGCAATGACACCATTTCCACCCTCATTATAGTACTGCAGCGAGGCGATCTTATCTGAACTTCCTGATATATCGTATTCAGAAAAGTAATCTCTTACATCTGTGGCCACTTTTATATATATCGTCTGTGTCAGATAATCTTCTGATACTTTTATGCCGCTTCCATCTGTTCCCTGTGGGATTTCAATCTTTAATTGTCCATTTAGTGTATTAGATTCTTTCACAACATTCTCCGGCGCAACCGAAGCCTTAGCATGTGTCTGCAGTATCGGTGCACTGCGAATTTCTTCTGCGAGTGCATACTGCTCATGCATGTCCGGCATCCTCCGTATCGTACATGGTATGAGAAATGTCAGCACCAGGATCACTGCTGTAGCCATCTTTAGTACTTTTCTATCCATATTATTTATTATCAGAAAAGGCCTTAATACAAAGGTTACAGTCCTGCTTCTCCTTCACGTTTATAAATGCTGCACCATCATAGCTTATATATCCTTCCCCGTCATCCAAATCCACATCTTTTAAGTATGACTCTCCGGAATCATATTCTATAGCCATAGGATGCGTAGATTCCGGTGTATTTATATGAAGAACAACCGCATAACGCTCCCCTTCTGTAACCGGAACCTCCTCATCAAACTTAATTGTATAGTATCCGGCATTTTCAAGAGTTCCCTCTGCAACCTTTTTTCTGCCTGCAAAAGAATATTCATCTTTAAAATCATTAACTATATAAAGCTCATATGATGTGTCTGATGCTGTCGCATAAAAGCTTGCAGCCTTGATATTCTGGTCTGATGTGGCAGTAAATACGTTTGCTCCGTACATGTCCTCTTTATCATATCCCATTTTTCCTACCCAGCCGCACAGATCACTCTGGTAAATATTGTCATAATTGTCAGTATTTTCTACACCTGTATACACCTCATTGTGGGTTCCTATATTGGTGTCATAATAAGAAACGTAGAAAAATCCGTCATCTCCAAATTCATTTCCCCAGCTGTTCTGACATATAAATGCTCCATCACCTTCAAGATCAACGTTAAAATTCTCTTTTGGATAATTGTCATCCCAGCCGATTATCACAACGTCATGATTCGGTTTCTCTGAACCCATGTAACAATACGCATTTGTGTCTTTATTGAAATACTTTGAGTTTCCTTTTGAACTGCTTATATTGCTGTAGAGAGAAGTCTGCACTCCTCCGTACTTAAACACAGCCTCTTTTATTCCCTGGTAATCTTTTCCATCGATTATGCGGATTTCCTGAACATGCTTTACCGGTGAAAGGCTCTCATCAGTAGCACCATCACCATATGGGTCATCCTTTTCATACACAGGTCCCTGCCATGCTGCAAGATATGCCATTCCCATCGTATATTCACCGCCATCATACTGATTTACATTAAAGGAATTGCTCATACTCATGTGATCGACCGAAAAGAGCAGATTTTCTTCCGGCATAAGTGATGATTCAAGCGCACTTATAGCGGCAAAAGCCCAGCATGTACCATAGTTTCCCTGATTGCGAACCTCTGACACACGCAGTCTTGTCCGAAGATCATAACTTGGCGGCACATCTGAAATACCTTCTGAATTGTCTACTACCGTAAGCGTATTTGTATTTGTATCAAATGTACATGTACAGTCGAGCATCTCTGATAACGAATTCATACTGACATAAAATTTTCCGTCATAAAGTATGAAATCATTGTCTGTGCCAAGCATATAATCTGCCATTAAACTATGCTTTTCTACCCATAGTTCATTCTCCTGATAAATACGCGCACTACAATTTAATGCTTCCCTTAACATATCTACAGGCACCATTATATTTCTGTCATCATCCATATAGAATTTAAGCGTATCGCTTGTATATTCTTTGTTGTCAATCATCATATGTATCGTATTTTTGTTTACATCCTTTGCGACGAGCGGACTCCACACAGTGCTCTCGATCTCTGCCCCGCGGAATTCTCCAAGTGTCGTATTATCTTTTGCAAAAATATAAAAATCAAATACAAAAATAATTATTAATATAAGTGTAAATACAACATATCTTTTTGAGTATTTCATTAGTTATCCTTTTTCCTCTTAGGTGGTTTAGGTCCCATAAACTGATAAAAATATGTCTTTATCATTCCATTGTAGATTTTTCTGTTTTTATCAGCTTTTCTTCCTATATAGCGTTCCGCATCCTCATAGCTTGTGATAAGGTACATAGACCATGCATCAAGCCCCTTGTATGCATCTCCTATCTGCTTATAAAGTGCAGGAAGTGCTGACTTTTCTTCAAGTCTCTCACCATATGGTGGATTAGAGATGATGAATCCATATTTCTTTGGATGATGCATATCCGCAACCTCACGCTGCTGGAAATGGATAAGATGATCCACACCTGCACGCTTTGCATTTTCCCTTGCGTTTGACACAACATCCGGATCTATATCATAGCCCTGTATATCAACCGATATATCTGTATCTACCATATCATTTGCTTCCTGTATAGTCTCATACCATAACTTCTTAGGTATGAAATTCGTCCAGCTTTCTGCTGTAAATCCACGGTTCATTCCCGGTGCGATATTTGCCGCCATCATTGCAGCTTCTATAGGAAAAGTCCCACTTCCGCAAAACGGATCCACAAGTATCCTGTCCGCATGCCATGGTGTGAGCATTATAAGTGATGCAGCAAGGGTCTCGGTTATAGGAGCCTTACTCGTTGCTAGCCTGTATCCCCGTTTATGAAGCGAATCACCCGAAGTGTCAAGTGTCACCATAACCTCGTCTTTATATAAAAATACTCTGACAGGATACTCTGATCCGTCCTCTGGGAACCAGTCTATATGATAAGATCTTTTCAATTTCTCTACCATCGCTTTTTTCACGATCGACTGTATATCAGATGGGCTGAAAAGTCTGCTTTTTATCGAAGATGCTTTTTTTACCCAGAATTTTCCATCTTGCGGTATGTACTCATCCCAAGGCAGAGCCTTTATCCCCTCAAAAAGCTCATCATATGTAACAGCCTTAAATCTGCCTACAAGAAGAAGCACCCGCTCCGCTCCTCTTAAAAAAACATTAGCCCTGCATATTGCCTCAGCGTCACCCTCGAATGAAACTCTTCCATCCTCAACTCTTGTTATCTCATAGCCGAGATCATATATCTCTCTTTTTACCACTGCCTCAAGTCCGAAATGGCATGGTACAACAAGTTCAAATCTGTTCATAATTTATTCCTTACTTTTCTATTCGTTTATTATAGTTCTTTTAACTCTATTTTGGCATAATATTTAAAATTTTTAAATAGTTTTCTCTAACTTTTTTATATATCCCCGCATTGCGTTGTATCCACCGATAACTGTTGCTGTATTATAGCCTCTTTTTCCCATATATCTTGCAAGCTTCATACTGCTTCCGCCATGTGTACAATAAAAGATAATATACCTGCCTTTTTCGATAACATCCTCATATGAGTCAGTGATATCCATAGGCATGCTTACTGCATTATCCCAGTGTGATCTTTCGTACTCTTCACTTGTCCTTATATCTACAAGAATTGCATTTTTATTCATTATCACTTTGTCAAGCTCATCTGCATATACAATATCAAAATTCATTTTTCACCTAAAAACAGATGGTAATTGTTATACCATCTGCTTTTTTTATCAGTATATTCAGTTCATCTTATATTGTGCACTGATATTTATGCAAAAAAGATCCGTCTATCTGCATGAATCTACATTATCTGCCGAGTCTTTTGCGCTATTCTTTGTCGTATTTTTTGCACTGTTTTTTGCATTATTCTTTGCAGTATTTTTCGAAGAGTTTTTTGAACTGTTATCTGCCTTATTATAGGAATTTTGTCCTAAGTTTCCTGCCGAATTTTTTGTTGTCATTTATTTTTCCTCCTTAATTTGCCCTCCACGCCTTATTTCATGGGGAGATTTTAATGATTTACCCTATTAGTTTCTTAAATTTTTTATATTTTATACATTTTTTTAGTTGCTTTTTAGTTTCCTATATACTATAATAATTTTTGAAAAGATTTATCTTTTCAATGTTATACCTCTTATTAATTATTTATACTCCCCTCAAAAGAGCCAGTCTTGCGACTGGCTCTTTTACTTTGTATTTTTATTCATTTTCCTTCTACGTCTTATCCTGCTGAGATGCTGCTCAAAATATCCTTTATTTATAAATTCTGCCAGAACATATTGATCCAGCACCGGAACCGTGCATGAATATCCTCCAGAACTTTTTTTGTATCTGTCTATAAGCCCCATTGGCAGGATCATATATCCCATTCTGATTGATGGAGAAAGGCTGTTTGAAAATGTGTTTATATATATAACTCTGTCATCCGCATCCATCATATACAATGTTTCTATAGGTTTTCCCGGCATAAAAAATTCGCTGTCGAAATCATCCTCAACTATATATCCATTTCTGTTTTCCGCCCATTTAAGATACTCAAAGCGCTTTGCCACCGTTGCTGTCACTTTTGACGGATAGCTGTGAAATGGTGTCACATGAAGTACATCCGCCTTCGTCATATCAAGCGCAGCTGTCTCTATGCCTTCTTTTCCCATAATAAGCTTCTCAACTTTGGCACCTGTTCCCTCATAAACCTTTTGTATCTGCATATATGACGGATCTTCTATTCCATATATATGCTCCTTTCCAAGCATCCTTGAAACACATCCATACAGGTGTTCTGCTCCTGATCCTATTATTATCTGCTTTGGCTGTGCTATTATCCCACGATACCGCATGAGATAATTTGCTATACTGTTTCTGAGTATAGCACACCCTTCATTCGGCGATTTCTTAAGGAGCCGCTCTCCATAATCACTTATTACACTCCTTACCGTCTTAAAATAAAGTGATGTTGGAAAATCTGATGGCTCAAATTCCTTCGTTGGTTCATTTTCTTCTATACCTGAACCTGCTTTGGTATCATCCGTCTCCGGTAAAAAATCAAGCTTTTTCATCACATCATGCGGTTTTGCCTGCACATTGATCCTGCTTACATAATAACCACTTCTCTCACGGGTTTCTATATACCCCTCATCCTTTAACATACTGTAAGCATTTTCTACCGTTATGAGGCTTATTCCTAAATGCTCTGCCAGATTACGTTTTGAAGGGAGCTTATCACCGCTGGCGATAGCTCCCGTCAAAATGTCTTTTTTTATTTGCTTGTAAAGATAATAATATTTCGGTTCATCCGACCTTTGACTGATATTGTATGTAATCATAATAATCATCCCAGTGCCACATCAAGCACCATCATTAACATAAATCCTATTGCAGCACCTATAGTTCCTATATTACTGTGCTCACCCATCTGTGATTCAGGTATGAGCTCCTCCACTATAACATAAAACATCGCACCTGCTGCAAATGATAAAATATACGGCATAAATGGGAGGATCTGCGCCGTCACCAGAGCAGTAAGAAATCCTGCTACAGGTTCAACGGCTCCCGATAACATTCCATAATAAAATGCCCTGCCTTTATTCATCCCCTCACCTTTTAGCGGAAGTGATATTATGGCACCCTCCGGGAAATTCTGTATTGCAATTCCTATTGACAATGCAAATGCACCCATCATATTTATTCCAGTATTTCCGCTCACCGCACCGGCATATGCAACACCGACAGCCATCCCCTCCGGAATATTATGTATGGTAACTGCCAGAAGAAGCATGGCCGTTTTTGATAAGCCGCTCTTTACCCCTTCCGGTTTATTGCTCCCAAGGTGAAGATGAGGCACTATACTGTCTATCGCAAGTAAAAATATTATACCAAGTGCAAAGCCTGTTACCGGTGCAAGCCATGGTATCTGTCCCTGCGCCTGTGCTGAATTTATCGCCGGTATTATAAGTGACCACACTGTTGCTGCAAACATTACTCCTGCTGCAAATCCGAGCAATCCTTTTTCTACGGATTCCTTTATGCCGTCTTTCATAAAAAATACCATCATTGCCCCGAGTGTTGTTCCGGCAAAAGGTACAATAAGTGATATAAGTTCTGTCATTTTAATCCACCACCATCTCTATTATAATACTAGAGCAGCTTTTTAAATTCCTGTTCCGGCAATGGTTTTGAATAGTAGTATCCCTGTATACTATCACAATTTATTTTTCGAAGAAAATCAACCTGTTCTTCCGTCTCAACGCCCTCTGCTGTGACATTGAGCCCAAGATCCTTTGCCAGGGCAATTGTGTGCTCCAGTAATTTTTCTCCGCTGAAATCTCCTATGTAATCAATAAGGCTTTTGTCGATCTTTAACGTATCAAAGCACTTCATGTTAAGTGTTACAAGTGACGAATATCCTGCACCGAAGTCATCAACCATAAGTGGAAATCCGTTGCTGTGGAACCGGTCTGCCAATGCTTTGATATTTTCATTATCTATCGCCGCACTTTCTGTTATCTCTATAGGCACAAGTTCTGTGTCAACACCTATCTCACTGGCAATAGAATGATATTGTTTCACAACTGATTCAAAGTAAAGGCTTGCTCTTGACAGATTGATTGAAACCGGTATGACACCTAATCCTTTCCGCTTTCACTCCATCTGCTTATTGCACACATTCCGGAAAACATACTCGTCCAATATCCTTATAAGTCCATCTCTCTCAAAAAGAGGGATGAATTTGGCCGGAGACATAAGACTTCCATCCTTTAATCTCCACCTGATAAGTCCTTCTGCGCCGATAAGTTTTTCGTCCTCTGGTGAATACTTTGGCTGGTACCAGACTTCAAATCTGCCTTTTTGAAGGTCATCCAAAAATGCATCCTCCATTGCTTTTTCTTCAAGCATTTTCTTGGTATCTGCCTCGCTGTAAAACTGGCTGTCAACATCTTTTCTGTCTTTTATCTTGTTTTTTGCAAAATTCGCCTCGCTATATGCTTCCTCGACTTTTTTGCCCGGATTCCATTTTGTTATCCCAAAATAAGGGATCACTGACGGGATCTTCAAATTTTCCGATAATACCCTGAGATCATCCTTCAAAATATTGAGTTTGCTGCAGACCTTGCTTTCATCAAAGGTATTGCTGAATATCACAAATCTGTCAGCATTTATATGTCCGGCTATATCTCCATCATATAATACTTTTTCTATGCACTTCCATATTTCCTTTAATGTCTCATCACCCTTTGTAACGCCACATATTGAATTGATTATTTTAAATGAATGCACATCCATTGAGATCATGTAGCCTGATGATGGCATATCTCTTAATTTCTTTTTGAAGCTCTCATAGTTTGGCCCGCCCGTGACCCGGTCTACATATGCCATTCTTTCGAGTTCCCGCTCTTTTTCGGAGCTGACATCTGAAAATCCGGCTATCATTGCATGAAGACAGCCTTTTTTTGATACATTTACAAACTTAGCCCTGCAATGCTTTATCTTTCCATCTCTAAAGATCCGGTAATCATACTGGTATGCATTTTTATTTTGGAATTGTCTCCGTAGATTATCTAATGATGTTTCATACAGCATAGTCTCCCGATCATCTGCTATAACGGTCTTCTTCACATAATCAGCCATAAGATCTTCGTACCCCGGTATTGAACGCAGCTTCTCACCTATCATTGATTCAACGGCCGAATTTACTGTATAGACATATACTTTATCATTGTCCACATCTATATAGTATATGCTGTTAAAATTGCTTCCGAGGGCATAGATCATCTCTTTCTGCCTTATGTCCTTATCTATAGATTCAATGACACCGGCTGCCATGACAGGCTTACCCAGATCATCTTTTTCCAGCACAGACACAGTTATTTTATATGCCCTTCCTTTTTCTTTTGTAAAAAATTTAGTGCTGGCCTTCTGGCTCCCGTTTTCTATTTTCTCAAAAAGGCTCTGTATTTTCCCTTTTTCCAGAGCCATATTGACATACACGTTGTTTTTCAGATCCGTTATAAACTTTTCTCCTCCAAAATATACCACTGCATAATCTGAAGACATTATAATTTTATCCTGAGGATAATATCTGAAAGTGTATATTCCCACCGATGCCAATGCCGCCTGTGTTTCTACCTCTGGTTCGAAATAACATTTACCATTAAATACTTTTTTTCCCATTAACAACTATCTCCAATGTAACTGATACCAGTGTCCCTTGCATACATCATAAATATAACATATTTAGTTTTTTAAGTCTATGTTTCCTTATTTTATATTATGGTATATAATAGATTGTTGGTTACTGTTCACACTGTTAGGTGTGACCAGTAACGATTGTTGAATAAACATTGAAAGGATTCACAAAAGATATGCTATATATTATGAGACATGGAAGAACTGACTGGAACGCAGCACACAAGCTTCAGGGCTGTTCGGATATACCACTTAACAATGAAGGCCGGCAGATGGCCGAAGAGGCACATAAAAAATACAAAGATCTGAAATTTGATGTATGCTATTGCTCTCCGCTTATAAGGGCAAGGGAGACAGCCGAAATTTTTCTCCGTGGAACCAATGTCCCAATCATCGAAGACAAAAGGCTCCATGAGATGAGTTTTGGCATATATGAGGGTGTCGAGCATGTAACAGACAAGCCTGACTGCAGTGTATACACTCTTTTTAAGGATCCAGTAAATTACGTTGCTGATGGCGGTGCCGAAAGCATTGAACAATTATATGCCCGTACCGGTTCCTTTATAAATGAAACACTAAAGCCCGCCCTCGCCGAAAATAAAAATATCCTGATCGTTGGACATGGTGCTATGAACAGCAGTATTATATGCCAGCTTAAAAATTATCCACTAAAAGACTTTTGGACACATCTTCAGGGAAATTGTGAAGTATTAAAACTCATATAAAAATTGCCGCCCTGGATGCGTTCTGCACATCCCGGACGGCACGATCAACACTGTGTAAAATGTTTTAGTCAAATAAATTATTTTATTGCATCAAGTGCATTTGAGATATCTTCTATCAGATCTTCCTTATCCTCAAGTCCAAGGCTTATCCTTATAAGTTCAGCCGGAACTCCTGCTTCCCTCAGCTGCTCATCATTCATCTGTCTGTGTGTCGATGTAGCAGGATTTAAACAGCATGTTCTTGCATCGGCTACATGCGTCTCTATAGCACCAAGCTTCAATGCCTTCATAAATGCAGATGCTGCTTCTCTTCCACCCTTAAGGCCAAACGAAACAACTCCACATCCGCCATTCGGCATATATTTCTGCGCTCTCTTATAGTATCTGTTTGATGGCAGACCCGAATAATTTACATATGCCACCTTCGGATGTGCCTCCAGAAACTCTGCTACAGCCTGTCCATTCTCAACATGCTTTGGCATACGTACATGCAGCGATTCAAGTCCGAGATTCAGTATAAATGCGTTGTTAGGTGACTGCATTGAGCCAAAATCCCTCATAAGCTGTGATGTACATTTTGTGATGAATGCACCGCTGTTTCCAAACTTTGTGGCATATGTAATTCCGTGATAGCTTTCATCAGGTGTACAAAGTCCCGGATATTTATCGGCATGAGCCATCCAGTCAAAACGGCCGCTGTCAACTATTGCTCCTCCAAGTGCTGCTCCGTGTCCATCCATGTACTTTGTGGTGGAATGTGTCACAATATCAGCTCCCCACTCAAATGGACGGCAGTTTACTGGTGTAGGAAATGTATTATCTACAATAAGCGGCACTCCATGAGCATGTGCAACTTTTGCAAAAAGTTCAATATCAAGCACCGTAAGCGCAGGGTTTGCGATCGTCTCTCCGAACATAAGCTTTGTATTTGGCTGGAATGCAGCATTAAGTTCTTCTTCTGTCGCATCCGGTGATACAAATGTTGCAGTAATTCCCATCTTTGCCATTGTCACAGATATAAGGTTAAATGTTCCCCCATATATTGATGACGATGCAACAATGTGATCTCCTGCCTCACATATATTGAACATTGCAAAAAAGTTAGCTGCCTGGCCTGATGATGTAAGCATTGCAGCTGTTCCACCTTCCATTGCTGCAATTTTTGCTGCAACAAGGTCATTTGTAGGATTTTGCAGTCTGCTATAAAAATATCCTTCTGCCTCAAGGTCGAACAGTTTTCCCATATCCTCGCTTGTACTATATTTAAAAGTTGTAGACTGGATTATAGGTATCTGCCTCGGCTCACCATTTCCAGGTTCATACCCTGCCTGTACACATTTTGTACCCATTCTATATTCACTCATCTTAATTCTCCTATCTCCCCTATGATTAAGGGGATTTCTTTCATTTAGGAAATATTATATTATAAATCAAATAATTTTACAATTCTTTTAATGATTGTATAAGTGAATCATACGAGCATTCATAAGCCTCAACTACATCAGAAATTCCATTGTCATGCAGTGCTGCTGTAGTTTTAGGTCCTATTGAAAATGCCTTTATTTTTTTCTTTTGGGAATGATTTTCTTTCAAAAACCTATTCACATTCGAGACACTTGTGTACACTACAGCATCCGCATCATCCAAAAACTTTACGTTTTCAGAAATATATTCTTCATTAACATATGCATCGGTCTTTTTAAGGTTAACAAAACCCTCTAAAGCTTTTTCCAGCTCTCCGGATGTTTCTTGCGCTGACCAGATCAAGACATTTTGTTTCCTGCCTTTCTTCCACGTCAGCTCCGTTTTTTTAAGGAAGCTATCTGCCAGCCCCTTTCCGGTATTTACTTCGGATATAAGATCTGCATTTATATGATATTTCCTTAATTCTGCAGCCGTGGCACTGCCTACAACGCCAAATTGGCATCCACACAGTATCCTTATATCTGCTTTGAATTTGTTCAGATTATAAAAAAATGTTTTTACACCATTTTTGCTTGTAAACAATATCCAGTCACTTGTTTTAATTTTATCTTGAAAATCCGTAATGATAATTGGTTTTATTTTCCCTGTAATAACCGCAGTTACATCCGCTCCGAGTTCGGACAGCTTTTCTATAAGCGGGCTTTGTTTTCCACGGGAATAAGGCATATCCATATACTTATCCACGGATTGTATATATGGTACAATTATCTTCTTACCAAACATAGGTCTTTTCTCAAAAAAATCAAGTTTATCACACAACGATACAACATCCCCAACAACTATTACAGCCGGAGATCTTAGATCAGCCTGCTCTATCTTGTGACCTATATCACAAAGTTTTCCTATACATTTACGCTGACACGGCAATGTTGCATTTGATATTACGGCAGCCGGTGTGTTTTTGTCTCTGCCTGCATCCATAAGCCCTTTTGCAATGCTTTTTACGTGTGCAAGTCCCATAAGAAATACACATGTGATCGTACTGTCGGTAAGCTGTGAATAATCAATATCAGCTTCTTCATCCTTTCTGCTGTGCGCAGTGATAACGTTAAATCCTTTTGCTATTCCCCTGTGTGTAATTGGTATTCCTGCATCTGCAAGTGCTGCAACAGATGAGCTTACTCCCGGGACAACTTCTACCCGGACATTTTTATCAGTCAGGTAAAGAGCCTCCTCTCCTCCACGTCCAAACACATATGGATCTCCTCCCTTGAGCCTTACAACAAGTGGATATTCGTTTGACTTTTGAAACAGAAGTTCGTTTATGCTTTCCTGCTTCATGACATGCTTATGGTTTTCTTTTCCAACATATATAAGCTCACATGTATCCTTTGCAAGCTCAAGAAGCTTCGGTGAGGATAACCTGTCATACACAAGACAATCTGCCTCTTTTATGTATTTTTCTCCTTTTAAAGTAAGCAGGCCTTCGTCTCCCGGTCCTGCCCCAACAAGTACAACTTTTCCCATATTATTTTTCCAGCTGCCTCCTGATTTCTTCTACGGCTCTTTCTACTATTTTTTCAGTATCATCGTCTGTTATATCGGCAAAAGCAAGACGGCTTCCATCCTGCGATCCAAACATTGCTCTTAATCTGAACATCCCCTTGTCAGTCTTATCACAGTATGCTGCGACAGGCAGATGACAGTTTCCTCCTATCTGTTTTAAAAAACCGCGCTCTGCGTCTACACTTTCCTGTGCCGCCTCATCTGACAGTGCATTTAGCTTTTCCAATAAATCAAGGTTATCGGCTTTTAATTCTAGTGCAAGCGTTCCCTGTGCCGGTGCCGGGATCATTTCATCACATGAAAGATACTGCGTTATTTCATCCGCTCTTCCTATGCGCTTTATCCCTGCTGCCGCAATGACTATCCCATCAAGGATTTCTCCTTCACACAGCTGGCCTTCCTTAAGCTTTCGTATCCTCGTATCTACATTGCCGCGTATGCTTACTATTTTAAGGTCTGGACGCATTGCTGAAATCTGGTATGCCCGCCTTTTGCTGCCGGTTCCGATCACTGCTCTATATGGAAGTTCATCAAGACTTTCTGCCTTTTTAAGTATCAGAACATCTCTTGGATCTTCACGTTTCCATGCTTTTGCAAAAATAAGTCCTTCCGCCGGTTCATCCGGCATATCTTTCATGGAATGGACTGCCATGGAAATCGTTCCGTCAAGAAGCTCATCCTCAATTTCCTTTACAAAAATACCTTTTGAGCCTATCTCATCAAGTCGTCTTTTCTGATCCATATCCCCTGTTGTCTTTATGACCTTCGCTATAAATTCATCCTGCGGATATGCACTTTTTAAATTTTTAATGACCAGCTCTGTCTGGACAAGAGCAAGCTTAGATCCTCTGGTTCCAATTATATATTTCATCCTTTTACTCCAGTTTATAATTATAGACTCCCATTGTCAGGCAGTTTCTTTTCTTTGACCGCCGAATTTATTATAGCCTCAAATGCTTTCTTCCTCTCTGCCTCGGTATCATATTCTTTTAATACTTTTTCCCTGATGCTTCCCATAAATTCGTTCAGTTCTCCGAGAAATGGTGTAAGGATATCTTTTTCTTCTGATTTTAAATACTGGGTTAAAGCAGGACTGTTTCCGCCACTTGAGAATGCTGCAACAAGATTTTTTTCTTTTATGTATGATGAAAAAATAAAGCTGCAATCATCTTTCTGGTCAACTGCATTTACCATTATCCCTAGGTTTTTACAGTATTCTGATATATCATGATTTAAGGCCTTATCATCGGTGGCTGCGACCACAAGCAGATACCCTCTGCAGTCGCTCTCCATGAAAGGCCTTTTTATAATCTCTATCATCTTGTCATTGGAAGCCATATCCATGATCTTTTCGCTGCAGTCCGGCGCAATAACGGTCACTTTGGCTCCGAAATCACGCAGTACCTGCACTTTTCTTGCAGCGACGTTCCCGCCACCTGCCACAAGACACGGCTGCCTGTCTAAATCAACAAACATTGGAAAATATGCCATATTAAATCACTTTCTTTTGTGCGTTGTATATGCCCATCATATTAAGAAAAGCCGGGCGGAGCTTTGCTGAAAATACTGCTGCGGAAGCGCAGAGTATAAAGTCAGGCGCAACTGTTATAAGACAGTAATCCACTATTACAACTGACCATGACACCGGCACAGCCACATAAAAATTCTTTATGCAATAGAAATATATTGCTCCGACTGTATAGTATGCAATAAGTCCGACTGTAGCAGGGATCATCATCGAAAGCGTCTTTGCTGCATTCATCTTGTCACGTATGTATCCGATAAGAAATGCTGCCAGAACAAACCCTAAAAGGAATCCAAATCCCGGACGGAGTATGTATGCAGGTCCTCCTCCTGCTGCGAATACAGGAACCCCAATAAGCCCTATACATAAATATACGATGACACTGAGTGCTGCAAGTTTTGGTCCAAGCAGAAATCCCGCCATCAGTACAAAAAACCATTGTAATGTAAAATGCATTGTATACATCGGCAATGGTATATCTATCTTTATAAACGCCCCAACTGCAATAAGTGCAGCAAAAAGCGCACATACTGTAAGTTCTTTGGTTTTTAACTTCATTTTTTCCCTCGTTTCATAATATACATATTTATCACTTACACATTTTACATTAAAATTTGTAAAAAGAAAAGCCATCCTCCGTGGAAGCTGGCTTTTTTATCTAAAAATAATATTCTTCCGAATAAATTCTTAAATCTTCTTTGGTAACTTTTCCATCCTCTATATGGAAAGAATTAAGTACAGGATTCTCAGCCATAAGTGACAAAATCATATAACTTGCATTCTGATCATATGCAAGTTTTATATCCTCATCCGAAGGCCTTGACGGAGATGAAGGGTGTGAATGCCAGTTCCCTAGCGGTTTTAATCCGTTCGCTCTCATATCCTTTATCGCTGCAAGCTGTTCCTTCGGATCAAGTGTGAAATGATCCTCGGCATGGTCCACATTTGTCAGATAATATACTTTTTTGATAAGGCGTCCATCCTCATTTTCTTCTCCTGCGATAAGCCCGCAGGCTTCCTCCGGCAGATGTTCCTTTGCATATTTTACAATTTCATCCAAAAATGGATATTCCATACGAATTATGTTCATTTCACACCTCTGTTTTATTACTTTATTCTTCGTTGTTTCTTGGGGCGTCAAATCTGCCCGCTGTCTCCTCACATACTTCCTGCTCATAATCGATCGGCTCCAGGATTGTAGGATGATCTCCGCAGACTGCACAGTTATGTGTATCCTTTGGAAGCTTGATCTTATGGAATTCCATTGTAAGTGCGTCATATGTAAGCAGATATCCTGTAAGAAGCTCTCCTACGCCGATAAGGTATTTGATTGCCTCCATAGCCTGAAGCGAACCTATCACACCTCCCATTGCACCGATTACTCCGGCCTGCTTGCATGTAGGTACTGCATCCTTTGGTGGTGGATTTTTGAATACACATCTGTAGCATGGTCCTTCTCCCGGAACATACGTCATAAGCTGGCCTTTAAACCTGATTATTCCGGCATGGGAAAATGGTTTTTTCTCAAGTACACATGCATCGTTAATAAGGAATTTTGCCGGGAAATTATCTGTTCCATCAATTATGAAATCATATTCACGTACAAGTTCTCTTATATTTGACGAATCCACAAACATACGATATGTCTTTACCTCTACGTCAGGATTCATGGCATTCATTGTCTCTTTTGCTGATTTTACTTTTGCCTTGCCGACATCAGCTGTTCCATGGATGATCTGTCTTTGAAGGTTTGAAAGATCAACCTCATCAGCATCAACGATTCCAATCGTTCCGACACCTGCTGCTGCCAGATACATAGCTGCCGGAGCGCCCAGTCCGCCGGCTCCGATTATAAGGACTTTTCCTTTTAATAATTTTTTCTGACCCTTTACTCCCACCTCATTTAAAATGATGTGGCGGGAGTAACGCTCGATCTGTTCATCTGTCATTGCCATTTAGCATCCACCTCCCATGAAATAAAGGAATTCTACATTATCGCCATCCTTAAGTACTGTCTTTTCCTTGTCTTCTGTAGCAACAAATTCCTCATTTATTGAAACTGTTACATATTCAGGCATATCTACATTTTCCTTTACAATAAGCTCCGGAAGTGTAAGTCCATCCTTATATTCTTTCTTTTCTCCTGCTACTGTGATCGTCATCTCATCTTCCTCCTGATATCCTATAATAACGACTCGATCCATGCGTTTAGATCAGCCGGTTTCTGTGCTCCTATCTTACGGTCAACAACCTCCCCTGCCTTTACAAAAAGGAGTGTAGGATTAGCTGTCACTTCATATTTTTCTGCAAGTTCTGCATCAAAATTTGTGTTTACCTTGTATACATTTATTCTGCCTTCGTAATCATCTTCTGCTCCGCCAAGCACTGGTGCCAGTTTTTTGCATGCAACACATGAATCTGAATAGAAGTCTACAATTACTGGCAGATCACTTTTTAATACTTTTTCCTCAAAGTCATCTTTGCTGATCCTTGCTGCCATTTTATTCTTCCACCTTTCTTACATACAGTGTGTATGTTCCATCCTCATTGTCCTCAAGCTTTAAAATTTTATGTCCTTCCTCTTTCATGCTTCTTGGAACATTCTGTACTGGCTCTCCATCATTCATGCGAATTGCAAGTACCTCACCATCATCTAACTCTTCTATAGCTACTTTTGCCTTTACAAATGTAAGCGGGCAAACCTTGTCTGTTATATCTACCTGATCGTCAAATGCTATTTCTGCCATTTTAAATCTCCTCCCGTATTACTCTTACTGTTATATTATTTTCTGCTATATTATTTTTTATTATTCTATTTTCCTTCGTATGCAGCCTGGATTTCTTTTTTGAATTCTTCCTCGCCTACCCTTTGAAGTGTCAGGCGGAAACGCTCGCCACCATTTGCGTGTTTCTCGAAAAATGTTATAGCTGCATCAGTCACTCTGAAAAGAGTCTCTTTATCTCTGATAATTGGAACAATATGCTCACCTTTATATATTTTGTTTCCGAAAAGTCCTCCGAATGAAACTATATAACCAGGATCTCCTACCCATGCATCTGTAGGGCAGCTCTTTACACATCTTGCGCAGTTGTTACATTTATCCCTGTCAATGACAACCCTGCCATCTTCCATCTTAAGTGCACCCTCACGACATGCTTTTACACATACACCACAGCTTATACAATCATCATGATTACACTCTACTGTCATGCCACCTTTGATTCCGACATCATTTTCCTCTGCCTTAAGGCAGTTATTCTGGCATCCCGTGACACCGAATTTGAATTTATGAGGAAGCTCCCGTCCAAAATATCTTTCATCAAGCTCCTTTGCAAGTGTATATGTATCGATACATCCGCTCGGACAGATTTCTGATCCCTGACATGCTGTTATCGTACGGACACGTGGTCCACATACACCTGTTCCTACTCCACCATCAGCAAGTTTCTGCTTTACAACATTTATATCCTCAACTTTGATGAATGGGATTTCTATTCCCTGTCTTGAGGTCATATGAACGTATCCATGTCCATATTCCTCTGCAACTTCTGCTATTGTCTTTATATTTTCAGCTGTAAGATTGCCTCCTACAACCGCAACTCTGAGTGAAAAACAGCCTTTTTGCTTCTGGCGCATGAATCCGCCTTTTTTTAATGCTGCATAATCTACTTTCTCCGCCATCTCTATTCTCCTTACTATAATCCCGTGTATTACTCTTTTATGACATTAAATGCATTCGCAAAATCTTCTTTGAGATCTTCTATGTCTTCGATTCCCACACTCACACGTATAAGATCCTCAAATACTCCTGCATCTTCTTTTTGTTTTTCTGTACTATGAAGGCTTATTGTTGAGCCCGGATGAATGACAAGTGTCTTTGTATCTCCGATATTTGAAAGCGTATATGGTATCGTAAGACTGTCTATGAATTTAAAAGCCTTTTCTTTACTTCCAACACGGAGTGTAAATATCGCACCATATCCATTTGTAAGCTCACCATCTGCTATGTCATGCCATGGACTGCTCTTTAGTCCCGGATAATTTACCTTGATATCAGGATATGTATCTTCTATCCATTGTGCAAGCTCATATGCATTGCCACATTCCCGCTCCATCCTAAGTCCGAGTGTCTCTATACCTATCAGGTTTAAGTATGCATTGACCGGTGCAAGACATGCACCTATATTTCTGAAAAGACCGTTTCTTATCTTTGCCACAAATGCCATCGGACCAAATTTCACATAATCGGCAAGTCCCGGATATTTTTCTTTATCCCATTTGAATTTACCGCTGTCTGTGAGCACACCGCTTATCGCATTGCTGCTTCCGTTTATATATTTCGAAGAAGAATTTACAACAATGTCCGCTCCATGCTCAAGCACACGTATAAGATATGGGGTTGATGTTGTATTGTCAACTATAAGCGGTATCCCGTGGCTGTGTGCTATCTGTGAAAGCTTTTTGATATCAGTTACATCCAGACAGGGATTTCCAATAGTCTCTGCAAAAATAAGACGTGTGTGTTCATTTATTGCAGCTTCTATTTCCTTCCAGTTATTATTTTCTACGTATCTTGTAGTTATCCCAAATGCCGAAAGATCTTCGAACAGATCTATCGTTCCTCCATAAAGGCTCGCACTTGATACGATCTCATCACCGCTTCTTAATATGTTAAGGAATGCATTTGTAAGTGCCGCCATTCCTGATGCACATGCAACTGAAGCGATTCCTCCTTCAAGTTTTGTTATTCTGTTTTCAAAAGCTGTTACCGTAGGATTTGCAACTCTTGTATAACAATATCCCGGTGCTTTATTTTTAAATATCTTTTCCAGATCTGCTGCCGTATCCTGTTCGAAAGCACTTGTCTGGTAAACCGGAGGAAGTG
Source organism: uncultured Lachnospiraceae bacterium (assembly GCA_905209075.1). GTDB lineage: Bacteria > Bacillota > Clostridia > Lachnospirales > Lachnospiraceae > Roseburia. The sequence goes on from CAJLRL010000036.1 coordinate 19,735, forward strand.
TCGAACCATTGATTTCCCTTTGTACTCCGGCATGAAGTAAGCTTGTATTAAATCTCATTTTCTTATACCTTATATATTCTATCGTGTTACTAGGAATTAATGTGAGTTTATTATACAAATTCAAAGGATATAAGTCAATGCTATCGGCTATACGTTTTATTTTTGCATGGCTATAAATCAAATTTATAGCCATGCACTTCACTACTTTTCATCATTACATTTTTTCATTAAATATTCAGCTGCACTTGTCGCTGCATTTGCTCCATCCGATACGGCTGTTACAACCTGACGGAGTTTCTTTGTCCGTACATCTCCTGCTGCGAAAAATCCCATAAGACAGTCTCCGTTATCCGCTGAATTGGTAAATCCATCTTCGCCTGCAACTATATATCCCTTATCGTCAAGCTGTACAATATCTTTTACAAGCGCAGTCTGTGGCACTGAACCATATGCGATAAATATTCCATCGACAGCCAGCTCTTTGCCGCTTGCAAGTTTAACACTATCAAGTTTTTTATCACCCTTTATTTCCACAACGCTATCACTTAACACAAATTCTACATTGTCTTTTTCCTTTAACTTTTCAACCGTGCTCTGTGCTCCGCGGAACTCATTTCTTCTGTGGATAAGATATACTTTTTTACATATATCAGAAAGGTACAGTGCATCATCAAGTGCTGTATCTCCTCCTCCGAGCACCGTCACAGTCTTATCTTTATAAAATGCTCCATCACATATTGCGCAGTATGAAACTCCTTTTCCTGTATACTCTTCTTCACCGGGAACATCTGCCCTGCGCGGATATGCCCCTGCTGCATATATTATTGTTTTTGACTTTATATTTTCTCCATCATCAAGTTTAATTATATAACCACTATCATTTTCTTCTATATTTAAAGCTTCTTTTTCTATAAAACATACATTCAATGAGAGTGCATGTTCCCTGAATTTTTCTCCAAGATCATATCCATTTATATCCGGCAGACCAAGATAGTTGTTTACATTTTTGCTCTCTGCTATCTGCCCGGTTCCTTCATATTCTTTTTCTATAACTGCTACGTTCAAATTTGCTCTCTTCGCATAAACTGCGGCACTAAGCCCCGCAGGTCCGCTTCCAATTATCAAAACATCATACATATGAAAAAGTCTCCTTATTAATTATTTGCTGACAAACTAAAACTTTACATCCGGTTTTAACACTGAAATCATTATCCGCAAGTTCACACATATTGTCAACTATCTGTTACTGTTCACGTCAGGAGGTGAATTATGGTAAATATAAGCAGCGATGTGATACGAGGCTACAATGACACTATTATTTTATATCTACTGTGGGATAAACCTTCATATGGCTATGATATATCAAAACAGATAAAACTCATTTCTGAAGAAAAATATGTGATCAAAGAAACAACTCTTTATTCGGCATTTACACGATTAGAAAAAAACGGCTACATCACATCATTCTCCAGCAGCGATAATTCGACTGGAAAACGCCGTACCTACTATCAGATCACAGATGCCGGAAGGCAATATTACCGCATGAAATGTGAAGAGTGGACAGTTACTTTAGATGTTGTAAGCAGATTCATTCTAAAAAAATAGCGTCCATCTTAGTATTTGTTTTGAATGTAAACCATAAATATATTGTAATAGAAAGGAAATCAGATATGGAAACTATTAGAAATTATCTTGAAAGTATGTTTTCGCAGCTTCCGAACACTCCCGAAGTTTTAAAGGCCAAATATGAACTTGGCCAGATGATGGAAGATAAATACAGTGAATTGATAGCTGACGGGAAATCAGAAAATGAAGTTATCGGCACTATCATAGCCGAATTTGGAAATCTTGATGAATTGGCTGAAAGCCTTGGCATTGGGGAATTTGTTCATCCACAAAATATCTCCCCTAACACCAAAACATTGTCATACAATGATGCAGCCGCATACCTTAAGGCAAATGCACGCCATGCATACTGCATAGCACTTGGGGTTCTTTTATGTATAATCGCACCGATCAGTCCGATCATTTCAGACTGCACACACTTCGGAGGATTATCGGAAGATTTTTCTGATGCTGTAAGCATGACTTTCTTTTTTGTCATTATAGCTATAGCCGTTGGACTTTTTGTCTGCTCCGGCATAAATATGTCAAAATGGAAATACCTTAAGTCGGAACCTTATTGTATTGATTTTGCAACCGCATCTAAATTACAGGAACAAAAAAGGAGGCTTTGACACTCTCCTTAATTTAAACAACGCCGGTACCGTTGGCGGAAATTTTGTTCCATCCCAAAAAGAAAAAACCGTATATAACAATCCAGCTGTTGCAGCGATAATGTCCGTCTACTGGCCTACAACAACATGTCTTTATCTTTGTTGGAGTTTTTTAACCTTTGACTGGCACATAAGCTGGATCATCTGGCCTGTTGCCGCAATAATCGATTCTCTCGTAAAAAATATTTTAGGGAAAAAATAGTATTTTAATTTTAAGGAGGGTAAACATGAAAAAAAATATATATCTGTCTATCATTACACTGATAACAATAATATGCATCATTGCCGGAACCTGTTATCATCTGTTAGGATTCGGAGTAAGGATCTTTTCAAATATAATTCCGGATTCTCCAAACGGTAAGTATTCTGACAGCCAGACTTTTTCTGCTTCAGAAATCAAAACTTTAAATATCGATGCAAGCGTATCTGATGTTACTATAAAAAGTGGAAATGAATTTAAAGTTTCCTACTCCTGCAACCAGAAACATCTGGTTCCAAATATTAATTTAAATAATGATACAATAAATATAATCCAGAAATCCGATGACAACTGGCTGAAATCATTATTCAGAAACAACCAGAATTCAGATATCAATATCACTGTTCCAAAAGATACCTATCTTGAAATGATCTCAGCTGACTTATCTGTAGGAGATCTCTATATGGAAGATATCAAAACAAAAACGTCTTCATTTGATTTCAGTGTGGGTGATATTGATATAAAAAACTGTGACATCGGTGAATCCGACCTTTCTTTTTCAACCGGAGATATCGACTTGTCCGATTCTGCTTTTGGAAATCTTACTATAGATGCAAGTGTAGGTGATGTTGATATTTCTTCATCCGATGATCTGAGCGAATACAATTTTGATATTGACACCGGTGTCGGTGAGGTATCTATTAATGACAATACTTATGACGACACATACAATTCTAAGGGTTCAAACGGAAAGACCATTACAATTGATGGCAGTACCGGTGATATCGATATAAATTACTAAATTATATGTAAAAAAAACACGGCACCGTGACATGTTATTATCATACCGGATCGCATAATTAATTTCCTGTGTGATAACCAGTCCCGATGCCGTATTATTTTTTTAACATGTATTTTCTTAAACAGTATTTTTAATCCCTGATATAATAAACACATATCTTCTATTTCTTTATCTCCCAGCTATCTCCTGTTAAATAATCTATCCCTATCCCCGGCTGTACATTGTAACAGTATACATTAAAACATATACCATCGCCATCATCTTCAACTGACCATGCCTCCATATGTACTCCGGATGCCACAAGATCATCTCCCTCAAAAACAGGTGTTACACGATAAAGCACATGATTTCCTGTATCATCAACATATTTATCAACTTTGTTTTCAAACTCAAGCATACCCACTACATTTAGATATCTTGTTCCTGTTATGAGATTTTTTTCATTCGCATTCTCACCGGCAAGCTGATATCCTATAAGATGACATCTGTTATACAGATAATTTCCATCTATGATATCATTATACTTTACTGTATGCCATCCGCTTGGCTTTACCTGACCTATCTCACCTCTTTTTTCTGTCGGCTGCAGATTAGGACATATATTTGCATAAGCTGTTCCACAACGGCCAAGACTATCAAGATCACTATAGTATTCAAATTCTTCTGTACTCTTCTTTTGCTCATCATCAAACTGTGGAATATTGTTATTTATCGTAATATAAGCATTACCAGAATATTCAGGAATATCACCAGGATCCAGGTTCCCTGATATATCTACATTACCTACATCTACATTTGTATTATCAGGTAATTTCGCAGCACTATGAGATGCTTCATATCCATTATCTGCAAATTTTATATTTGTTCCTTTTCCTACACCACCTGCCAATAAAACAGCCAATAAGACAAGTAAATATATATTTGATTTCTGCTTTCTTTTCTTCCTTTTCATTTTATCCAAAATTACCTCTTAAATCTTTCATTTTCTATGTTATGTATTGTGCGTGAGAGGGCTCATGAAGTCCTGAGGACTTCCGCTTAGCGCCGACCGTAACGTAGTGTAGATCGAATCCCGGGGGACGA
>CAJLRL010000037.1 GCA_905209075.1 uncultured Lachnospiraceae bacterium
GTTTTTTCCATATTTGCTAATCCCGGCTCAACCGGAACAACGCTAATACTCGGTTTTTGTATTGTGCATAACACTTCTAAGATTCCGCAAAAGGCTCTGCCTCAATATCATTATAAGCGGGGAACTTTACGGAATCAACTGAATTTTCTATTTCTTAAACTGATTTTTTATCTCTATTTATTTAGACTTGTGTTTATCAAAAAGTGTTTGACACTCCACCATATACTTGATATAATATCATTGTTTGCGGGCATGGCGGAATTGGCAGACGCGCTAGATTTAGGTTCTAGTGGGAGACCGTGCAGGTTCAAGTCCTGTTGCCCGTACTATTTACAAGGGTTTCAGAGATTTTATCATCTTCTGAAATCCTTATTTTTTACCCCTTTTCAACTACTTTTTCTACACTTTTCTATTTTACTGTATATTTTTATATGTAATCTTATTTATTTGCATTAATTTTTATCGTTTTCTTCTTTTAAATTTTTTCTCATGTTAATCACCTCGAAATTTATGTTTAAACTATCCTGTAAGATATGTTTATACAGAATCTGTTATCTTCTATCTGTGCATTTATCTTTCCACCCATTCGTTCTACAAGTTCTTTTGCGATTGAAAGTCCAAGACCACTTGATGTCACACTCCTTGCCTCATCAGCTTTATAAAACCTCTCAAACACCTGTGAAGTATCGATATTTTCCGGATCATCAATTGTGTTTGAAACAACTATATTTACAACCTTATTTTCTCTGTCCGAGCCAGCATTTTTCCCAGATTCTATTGTATATAACTTTATTTCTATATCACTTTTACCATGGACAAGTCCGTTTTTTATCACATTTTGGAATACTCTTTTAAGCGCCTGCGTGTTTGCAAGTATAAAGATCTGCTCATCGCATATATCTACAACCGGCTCAATCCCACGCATTTTCCATTCATCATAATAGGAAAACACTGTCTGTTTGAGCAGCCTGCTGACGCAGCATTTATCCATTTCCAGATTAAATGTATCGTTTTTGAGCTTTGTGAACATAAAAAGTTCCTCGAGGATATCCTTAAGGCTTGCTATACGTTCCTGGATAATGCCTATATAATGTGCCTGCAGTTTTTCATCCTTTTCATCCTTTAAAAGCTGGAAATACCCATCAAGCGATGTAAGCGGTGTTCTTATGTCATGTGACAGATTTGTATAGGTATCAGAAATCATCTGTTCCTTTTTCGCTGCCTCTGCCCTCTTTTTATGCCATTGCTCTACAAAACGGTTTACTCTCTGCTTAAACTGTCCTAAATATATGAGATTTGTATCCGTCCCGATCAGCATATTTGTGTCATTTTCATATAAAAAATCAAGCTGGTCATTAATGTCACGCAGCTGTGCCCTTATCTTAAGAAGCACAGCTGCCATGATGATCACAATAATGGCCAATACTGCTGTGAGTATTTTCCAGATCATATCCATTCTCCAATTGTTTTATATGTACTCTCAGAATGCTTCGTTTGAAAAAGATTCCGAGAGTACATTTATATATCTCTGTGTTTAAATACATTGTATACTGCAAGTACTGAAACTGCAATATAAATAGCCGCTGTAAGAAGCGCATAACCTATATCAGCAGCATCTGCCCCGATCGTCACATTCTGTATTTTTCCAGTTATAAGAATATTATTTATATCGAAATCGCTAAATCCGATCTTATCCATCAGATAATTTATACCCATAAATATAAGTTCAAATATACCTGAGCACATGCACACTCCGATTATCATGCTCACTACATTATTTTTGATGATTATGGCAATTGCCATCATAAGTATAGCAAGTGCAAAGTTTAAAACAAACTGGGAACTTAATAATCTTACAATTTCCGATGCACTTCCAACTACTGCATCATCAAAGAAAATATTGACTGCTATAAGCTCTGTCAGAAAGTCTGCAATAATTACTATTGTTGTAAATATTGCAATTGCTGCCATTTTTGATACGATAAGCACTCCTCTGCCCTTTACCTGGCCACCGATACTTTTTATAAATCCACTGTTTATATCAGCCATTGAGAAAAGTACTGTAAAAATTATTATGAACAAGCCCGCCTGCAGTCCTGAAATATCTGACATTGCAAAGCTTAATACACTATTATCGTTTTCATCTGGATCAATCTCAGAAACACTGACTGACAACTGGGATTGTGCTCCCTCCGTATCCTCATTGAACTGATCATCCTCACCGGCATAGTCTGCGTTATCTGACATCTGCTCTGTCTGTACCTGTTGCCTCTCTGCCCCTGTCATTTCTGTCATCACAGACATTAATCCGGTTCCCATAACCGACATTGCTAACATTATCACAAGTATTATATATGTAGACTTTGTCTTAAAAAGTCTGTAAACATCCATTCTAATTGCATTAAACATTTGTGGCTCCTCCCGTCAGATTAAGAAAATATGTCTCAAGTTCCATTCCGGTTACTGCTATCTGTGATACCGAAACCCCTGATTTTACAAGCTTTTCATTGAGAGCTGCACTCTCATTTAACCTTTCATATACATCTATATGATTCTGATCCATTATCATATAATTGGTAAATCCCATGCCATCAAGCACAGGGACTGCTTTGTTCGGATTGTCTACAGTAATAGAGATCTTATCGCTGCATTTGTTTAAAAGCTCTTCCCTTGTTATTTCCTGTATTAATGATCCATTATTTATAATTCCATAGTCTGTTGCAAGCTTTGAAAGTTCCTCCAGAATATGGCTGGATATAAATACTGTCATATCCTGCTGGCTGCATAGGTTTTGTATCGTTTCCCTCACTTCGGCAATACCTTGTGGATCCAGTCCGTTTATCGGCTCGTCAAGTACTAAAAGATCCGGCTCCCCGACAAGTGCCAGCCCTATCCCAAGTCTCTGCTTCATTCCAAGTGAGAAATTTTTTGTTTTTTTCTTTCCGACATCAGAAAGACCGACTTTTCTTAATATTTCTTCTGTGTATCCCTTTTTGTTTATTCCGAAAAGCTTGCATTTAAGTTTTAAATTTTCCTGTGCGGAAAGATTAGGATAAAGCCCCGGTGTCTCGATAAGACAGCCCACACGTGAACGCACATTTGTAAGGTCGTTTCCACTATATCCAAACATTTCAATGTCTCCGCTTGTAGGTTTTGCAAGCCCGCATATCATTCTCATGCATGTTGTTTTACCGGCACCATTTCTTCCAATGAAGCCATAGATCGCACCCTTTTTTATATGGATATCCACATTATCTACTGCTTTTTGATGTCCATACTGCTTTGTCAGGGCATGTGTCTGCAATAAAATTTCACTCATTTAAATTCTCCTTTTTAATCTTTTAGCCAAACCTCATTTTCATCTTTGACTTTAATATCATAAAATATAATTCCTAAACAATCGCTAACAAAAAGTAAAAAAAGAGTAAAGATGCCTCCTTACTCTTTAAGCTTATATCCGATTCCCCAAACAGTCTCTATATATTCGGTCTCGGTAATTTTTTTCAGTTTTTTCCTGATATTGCTGATATGGACATCCAAGGTTTTTGTTTCCCCCATATATGGTTCATCCCATGCATATTCAAAAATGTCCTCCTTGCTAAACACCTGCTTCGGATGTTCCATAAGCAGCTCCAGAATAGAAAACTCCTGTTTTGTAATGCAATCTACAGCTTCATCAGATATATAAATGCGATGAGCTTTTCTGTCAAGTCTCAGCTTTCCATACGTTATAAGATCCGATACCATGTCTTTATTTTTATGTCTCAGCTGTACCTGTATCCTTGCAATAACCTCTTTTATCTCAAAAGGCTTTGTTATGTAATCATCTGCACCCTTTGCAAATATATCTATTTTATCATCAAGTTCATCTTTTGCAGTGATCACGATAACCGGAATATCACATTTTTTTCTTATTAATGTCAGAAGCTCCTCGCCCGGCATTCCCGGCAGCATAAGATCCAGCAGTACAAGTGATATTTCCTTAGCCTTCATTGAAAACAGCATTGCTGCTTCTGTACCCGACCATGCCTGTACTATATCATATCCGGCTCTTTTTACTGCCGTTGCCAGAAGTTCATTTATATCTTTGTCATCCTCTACTATGAGTATATCCCCTGATATCATATTTTCCATATTTTATCTTATGCCTTATGGCATTAGCTCCTTATTTTCCACTCTACTGAGCGGCTTTTTTATCATCTTTTTCGTCACAAAGATATGTAAGTTTCTTATTATAAGTTTTTTCGTATACTTCTTTCCATGCCTCGTAGTTTTTATCAAGCATTTCCTTCACGTTCTGAGCCCGTCTTTTGTCCGGATCAGGATAAACCGGCTCACAGAAATGTACAGTATATTCCTGGACAAAAAATCCATCCTGATCTAACACATCGCTATCCTCCATCGTGATAAACACAGGAAGCACAGGTTTATCATTCCGTGCTGCAAAGGTAAATGCACCTTTCTGCAGAGGTCTTGGTTTTCTGTAATTCCACCACATTCCCTGCTCAGGATACACTAAAACAAACTGCCCTCTTTGCAGTACACGATCAACAGCTGTAATAAATTTTTCCATTGTCTTGAAGTTTGAACTAAGAGGGAGTGTGTTGCAGTTTCTCATCAAAAATCCATAAAATCCCGGAAATCCTGTATAATTCCCCTCTCTGATCACACGATACATTTTCTTTTTCTTTAGTTTTCCTTCTTCGAATGCAAGCTGTATTGCGAAACTGTCAAACGCATTAAAATGATTGCAGGTAATTACCGCTCCATCTTTTACCTTTTCAAGATTTTCCACACCTACAAAGTCCTTTATTATAAATTGCTTCTTTTTCATGAGAAGGCTTACAAACCAGTGTGCGATCTTGAATGCATACTTTGTCCGTGTCTTACTCTTTATGCTCCTTGGAAGATAGTTTATATCCTCCGGCATAAGAGGCGGTGCCGGTGGATTTTCCTGTGCATCCTCATGGAATCTGCCCTGCATCTCAAGCTCTTTTATATGTTCGATAAGTGCAAGCTTTTCCTCTGATTTACCCGCATTTTTTTTCATAATACGCAGATAATTGTCTTCCCTGTTTATCTCGGATATGGCAAGCTCGACAAGCTTTTCGCCTGACACACTATCCACCTGCCGTTGCTCATCAGTATAATTTGCAAGGCCTTCTTTTATCTCACCATAGCCTGATGTAAGTTTCGCATACTTCCAGAATATATCAGCAAGACGACAGTCCTCATAATGCCATGGTTTTGCAGCCATGTTGAAATGGAAAAGTCCAACCTCGTTTACCGGACATGCAAGTTTACCGAATACCTGTGCGTTCCACTTTGGTTCCATATAAAGTACCTGATCTTTGCATATCAGATTAAGATAATCCTGATCCTGGGCTACAACAAAAAGATATATATGAAGCATTTCTATGAATTCATCAAGGAGATGATTTTCACGGAACTGTGTACAGTTTATGAGCATAACCCCGGCATTAAAATATTTTTCACGCTTTATTCCAAGCACTTTTTCCACATAATCCCCAAGTATATCATTCTGTGCAACAACCCTGTCAGGGCAGACTCCTGCATATAATTTTCCGAGCTTGTGATCATAAAGCTCCGATATATCCCCGACGATTATCGTGTCACTGTCCACATAAAGAGCTTTCCTGTACTGTGGAAACATTTCAGGGATAAATAGCCTGAAATATGTCGTGTTTGAATAGTAATCCCTGATCGGCAGCTTTGTTTCTATGGATTTCATCTTGTCTGTAACATCTACAAAATCTATCTCAAATTCCGGATCAGCCATCGCTGTGACACGGCTTTGTGCCGGTATCCCAATCCCCATGTGCAGTATATAAATATGATACTTCCTGTTTCTTGATGCGTTTTCCATTATTGATTTTATGGAAACCATGGTGTACTTCACAAATTTCTCATCACATGCAAAAAATATAGGTATTTCAGCATGCTTAGTATACTGTTTGATATCCTCTTTGATTTCCGTTATCTTTAAATCCTTTAATTCCATTTTTCTAATCCTCACTTATAAACCTGCGTTCGAAATTTTTCTTTAAATATATATATTCGAACAATATGTCATCAAACTGATCGTATTTGAATATCCTGTGTATTGCACTGACATCCCACTGTTTTATATTTGCAGTATGCGGATATGGCAGATAAAACAGCCTCTTCGAAAAGTGGCGCACTATGGTGTGTTTATGCAGGAATTTCTGATCATTATATCTTTGCGGCAGCATTTTTTTTGATGTTGTGCTTCTATAAACAGCATCCTGATCCGCAAAAATGAGTTTTTTCGTTTTTATCAGATTTCTTGCCTTTTCAAAAAGTCCCGTCCGTTTTACTTTTTTCATGTTAAAAAGCAAAACTCCGGCATTTATATAATTATGATTTAAAAAGAACTTACCATAATGATCTCTCGCTGCTGCATATTCATATTCTTCCACATCTATATCGTATAACAGCTCCGGTGGGCGGTTGAACATTATATCAGCATCCAGATATAACAGCTTGTCAGGTATCTGTGGTATTTTGTCCGCAAAAAGCCTGAGCAGTGTATATGGTGAGCAATATGCCCCCTCATTCGGGCAGCCCGAAAATTCTTCCATGTATAGGTCTGTGACGTCGATTTTTATAACTTCATTTTGTGTATTATATGTTTTGGCAATCTTGTCAAGATACGATATCTGTTTGTCTGAAACAGGAATGTAGTCTTCTCCCAGATGCGAAACGTCCATTGTAAATATATAAAACCTGTACGGCTCCTTTGATTTTGTCCGCATGAATATCGACAGCATACATGTAAGAATGCCGTCAAATACCTTTACATTTCCTGAAAATAATATATTCCGCATAGCTTTACCTTTATTTTTTCTTTATATATGTGGCCAGGACAAGCGTATTGTTTCTGCTTCTTTCGACCATTGCTTCATATACTCTGTTCCTAAGCTCCACCTTCTGTGCTTTTCCCTTTAAACTGCTGTCAGCGTAAAATGGTCCATCTATATATGTGACTATTTTAGCTTTCTTCCCGAATTTCCTTTTCTGGTATGTATTAGTAAAACACATTACCGGACATTTGTTTTGTATCGGATAGCGGAATGAGCTCTCAGTAAATGGTCTGATTTTTGTATAAAATGGCCAGATATGTGCCTCCGGATAAATCATGACACACTTTTTTTCTGTTATTTTTTCTGTTATCTCTTTTATAAAGTTTTTTGCTGCATCCGCATCATCCGGCAGCGGCAATGCACCCAGATATGGTGTCACTTTACCAAATATGGGCATGGAAACATTGTTCGGATGTACTATCACATAAGTATCTGCCGGATGCGAAACCATAGTCGGTATAAGAGCATCAGCAGCCGCATTCGTGTGGTTCCCATACATAAAAAAACCGCTATTGTGCATCTTTTTAAGTTTTTCTTTTCCTATTATTTTATGATGATATTTTATCTTTAAAAAACACCACGCCACAGGCTTTGCCACTACTGTATAACAAAACCTGTGCAGGAATTTTTTAAGATATGTTTTCTGTGTATAATCATAATTTTTATCTATTTTTCTGGGAATTATCTTTGCTTTTGAAAATTCATCTTTAAGTTCGTCTTCGTAATAATATATCTGCATATATGACAGTTTACTATTAATACTGCATTTTGGCAAATTAAAAAAAGGATTCTACCCCCATCACAAGCCCGTCTGCGAGATTTTCAAGTGCACTTTCGCTATGATCTGAGCAGGCATTTCCAAGTTCTATATCTACTGATGGAACTGTACTATACGATGTCTGTGTCAGATCTATCGACATAGAGCCTCCTCCATTTATTTTTGCTCCACATGCAGACAGTCCCTCTATAAGACATTCCCCGAGTGCATCATCCTCTCTCCAGTGTGATGCTACAGGCTCCATATCCTTTATTCCGTCCGGCACCGATATATAAAAGCATCCTTTATCATATGAAAGTCCATCTCCATCCCAGTGAAGTGCGATATGACAGTCAGCCACATTATTGCATATAACGGTTCTTGCCACATTATCAAGCTGAACATCACTGTCGTCTCTTATCATGAGTACATCGTAGCCTGCTGCTAACAGCCTGCTTTTTAATATTTTTGCCATCTTAAGCGTAACAGTGCTTTCAGGTGTTCCATCGTCAAATGTCATACCGCCTGAAACTGCGATCGCTTTTACAGCTCCTGCTCCCGTTGTTCCACCCGTAGTTTTTGGAGAGCCATCAGGATGACATAGTGTTTTGACTGATTCTCCTCCACTTGTGCCGTGTCCGGCATTGACACCTACGACTATTCCTTTCCTGTTCGATGATGCCCTGTACATAACAGCCTCACCGGATGTTATCTTTGCATATTCTGCATATTCCCATGATGGATCAAGACCTATCTGCTGTCCATCCCCATATGAGTCATTATCAGTCCCTCCTGCAGAGCTGCTGCCTGCATTCTGTTCATCCTGGCTTTTTCCTGCACCCTGACCTTCGTCTGCATTCTGGTTTTCATCGGTATCCTGATTTTCGTCTGTATCCTGGTTTTCGTCTGCATCCTGGTTTTCATCGGTATCCTGGTTTTCCTCTTCATCCTGTCCGTCCCCGGATTTTTGTGACTCCTCCGCCGTCTGTGATTCCTCACCGTCTTCCGGTCTGCTCTCATCAGCCTGTGTTTCTTCGGTCTGGCTGCTTTCACTTACTGTCTGTGTTTCCGGCTCTTTTGTTTTTTCGGATGTCTGCGTATCCCTGCTTTCAGACACAATAGAACTATCTTTTTCTGTATTGCTGCTTCCACATGCACTAAGGCAAAATATCATTATCCCTGTTATTATTGATGCTGTTATTCTTTTCATTGATTTTGTTCTCCATATTGAATTTGTTACATAGCTGTTTCTTATTATAATAAAAAATCTATATATTTTCAAATTTTTAAGTATTTCTTGTAATTATAGTACTGTGGTAGTACAATATACCTATATAAAATTAATGGATCAGGAGAATTAATATGGGATATGATGAAAAAAAATTTAAAACAAAAGCAAATATCAAAGCCCGCCGATTATGGCTTGTTTTCGCTTTGCTGCTGACCGTAAATTATGGTGTTGACACTGCAAATGGTGCCTATTCTATCAGAAATTTTATTATTTTTGCAGTTCTATGCTGGCTTCCTTTCGTTTGCGGTGATCTTCTTCTAAAAACCAGGGGAAAAGATGATGACCGGTACCGGCTATCACTTGTTGTCGGTTATGGGATTTTCTACACTTTTCTCTTGTTTACGACAACATCGCCGATCGCATTCAGCTACATACTTCCTATAATCAGCCTTCTTGTAATATTCAAAGATGAAAAATTCATGTTTTACTGCGCTATTGCAAACTTGTTAAGCCTTATTGCCAGTATAGCTTTTCATATACTTGTATCAGGTCAGAACACTGCTCTTGACCAGAAAAACTATCAGCTTCAGGTAGCATGTCTTTTACTCTGTTACATAGGCTTCATCATGTCAGTACGACACCTTAATGAATCTGACGGAGCACTCACAGACAGCATAAAGTCTGATCTTAATCGTGTTGTCACAACAGTTGAACAGGTTAAAACTGCTAGTAATACAATAATGGATGGCATAACAGTCGTCCGTGAGCTTGCATCTGAAAACAAGCATGGTTCTGATGTTGTTGTCGATGGAATGAATGAACTTACCGGAAACAATGAACAGCTTCAGAGCCACACTGCTTCTTCACAGGAAATGACTACTGATATAAGCGCGCAGGTTGAAAATGTTGCATCCATGATAAATGATATGGTTTCTCTTACAACTGAATCCGGCAAGCATGCAAGGGTAAGTTCAGAGGATCTTGAAAGTCTTGTGCAGACCACACAAACCATGTCAGAGCTTTCTACAGAGGTTGAAAATATCCTGACTGAATTTCAAAATGAATTTGAGATGGTTAAAAATGAAACCGGAACGATCGATAACATTTCTAACCAGACGAACCTTCTGGCACTTAACGCCTCTATTGAAGCTGCACGTGCAGGCGAAGCCGGAAAAGGCTTTGCTGTTGTAGCTGAACAGATCCGTACTCTAAGCACTGAGACGAGAAATTCTTCCGGCCAGATAAGCGAGGCTCTCACACGCCTCGATGAAATTTCCGGAAAGATGACATCATCCATAGAAGAAACACTCCGCCTCATCCAGCTTACTCTTGAGAAGGTAACAAAGACTGGCGAAAATGTTGAAAAGATCACAGAGGATTCCAATAAGCTCGGAAGCCATATCCGGGAAATTGACACTGCAATGCAGGAGGTTGAATCATCCAACCAGCAGCTTGTAGACAACATGGAAAAGGTTTCAAATATCGTTGAAACCATGACTACATGTATCGGTGATTCTGATGAGATAAGCCGCAAAATGCTCAGTAAATACGATGAAAGTTCGACAAATATCAACAATATCGAAACTGTTATCCAGGCACTCATGCATGAGCTTGGAATTGGTGGATTTATGGGACTTGATGATATACACCCTGGCATGAAAGCGAAGGTTGTCCTTACAGATATGCAGACTGGCAACGAGTTCCACTGCGAAGTAAAATCCGTTGACGGGAAAGGGCTTAATCTCATTTCCAAAGATGGTTTATCTGTAACTTCTTCAAGGCCTTGTATTTTATATGTTACAGTCGGTAACGTAATGTACTGTTGGAAAAAGCTCATGATCACGCCTGACCTTGCAGTGCCTATCAATACACAGCCGGAGATTTTAAACCGCAGAAAATATCCACGACTGGATTTATCAAATGATTGTACTATCCACATTAAGAAAACTAATACCACTTTTAAGGGAAAGCTCGACAATATAAGTGCAAACGGATTTGCATTTTTGACAAAGGATCCTTATTTTGTTGATAACAAGGGCGCACAGATCACTATTTCGATAGATGACTTTGAGCTTCCTGACCACTCAGTATTAGATGGATATGTAATCCGCTGCTCTAATAATGAGGGAACCTATATCGTTGGCTGCCAGATGCCTGAGGATAACTATTATATCCAGACATATGTAGATGAACAGCTTCACAGACAGACCACATAAAAATACCGCACAGCCAATAACCAATTCGGCTGTGCGGTGTTTTTTATTTATTGAACCATTCTTTCATTACATCAAATATTTTTACAAGCTCTTCTTCTTTTATCACATATGGCACCATTGAATACATATATGATAAAAATGGTCTTGAGAATACTCCTCTTTCATAAGCAAACTGCTGGAATCCATCAAGTGTTTTTGGATCATAAACCTCCACACATGTACATCCTCCCATTATGCGTACTTCCTTTATTCCCGGATCATTAAATCCGTCCATTTCCCGATGTGATATTTCCTCAATCCTCTTTACCTTGCTCATATAGTCATCACGCTCGAATATCTCTATCCCTTTAAGAGCTGCTGCGCATGCCAGAGCATTTCCCATAAATGTCGGTCCGTGCATAAGCGCATGCCTGTCATTATCGCTGTAAAACGCATTAAACACCTTATGGTTTGCCACTGTGACTGCATGACCTATATAACCGCCTGTAAGAGCTTTTCCGAGTACAAGTATATCAGGCAGCACCAGATCAGCGACAAAACGGTTTCCTGTACGTCCAAATCCTGTCGCCACTTCATCAAATATAAGAAGCACATCATATTGATCACACAATTCCCTTGCTCTTTGGAGAAATGATATGTCATACATCCTCATACCGCCTGCTCCCTGTAAAAGAGGCTCCACGATAAAGCAGTTTAACTTGTCATGGTATTTTTCAAATGCCTCCTCCAGTGCCGGTATCTCTGTCGGTATATGCACAACTCCTGTTTTTTCCTCAAATGCAAAATGATAGTCTTCATCATCGCCTACTTCCATTGCCTTAAAAGTATCTCCGTGATAGGCATGCTCCAGTGCAAGGACCAGAGGACGTTTTCTTCCCTGATTTGTATTATACTGTAAAGCCATTTTGAGTGATACTTCTACGGCAACACTTCCTGAATCCGAAAAGAAACAATAATCTAAATCTCCGGGCAGAAATTCCTCAAGCTTCTTTGAAAGCTTTTCTACCGGATCATGCGTAAGTCCGCCGAGCATAACATGGCAGAAATGATCTGCCTGTTCTTTTATAGCTTCTGTAAGCTCAGGGTTTTTATATCCGTGTATCATGCACCACCATGATGATACCGAATCGATAAGCTTCTGATCCTTCGTGTATAAGTAAACACCATCCGCATCGACAATCTTATATGGTGCTTTCATTGTTTTCATCTGTTCATATGGATACCAAATCATTTTTTCTCCTAACTGTAGAGTCCTTTAAGCAGCTCTACGTCTATATCAAGTTCTGTGTCGTATTTTTTTACTTTTGCAAGTGTCTTTATTCCAGTCATATATTCACACATAAATATATTGTCATCTTCCATGACATTTCCCGGATGATAATTGTTAAAAATGATTCCCTTTATAGGGAGATCATGTGATTTCATATATTCTACTGTAAGAACCACGCTGTTTATCGTACCAAGTCCTGCATCTGCTATTATGATAGACGGCATATCCAGTTCATGTATGATGTCCTCAAGCTGTATCTTTGCCTCATCAAAGCATATCGGACAGAGTATTCCTCCGCTGCCCTCCATTGTAATATAATCATACTTTTCACAGACATTTTTATATCCTTCTTTTACAACATCCATCTCCACCGGATTTCCCTCTATTCTTGATGCGAGATGCGGTGAATATGCATTCTCATAAATGTATGGACACATCTGTTCAAGCGGCTGTTCTATACCGGATGTCTTTTTTACAAACAGCGCATCCCCTGGTATTAGTGAGCCATCTGCCCTTCTGTCGTTTCCACTCATAGCAGCCTTATAATATGCTGCGTTTTCTCCCGCTTCCTTTAATTTCTTTACGATCAGGCCTGTTACATATGTTTTCCCTATATCTGTACCTGTTCCTGTTATAAAAATAGATTTACTCATCTTATCACATCCTAACTGTTATTTCTTTTTCCAATATTCCGGCGTCACATCACGCCCCATATCCTCAAGCAGTTTCCTGTCAGTTCTTATAGTCGCACAGGCTGCGGTGGTCAGCATATTTCCTGTGATCGTTGCCGATGCGCCTGATCTAAATGCAAGTTCACCATCATTTGTAAGCAGTGCTCTTCCTGCCGCAAGTCTTATATCTGCCTTTGGATTAATGTACCTGAAAAAGGCAATCGTCCTTAATATTTCCGGCTCTGTAAGTCTCCCAAGTCCTTCAAGAGGAGTCCCAGGGATTGGCATAAGTGCATTTATCGGAATTGAATCCACTCCGACTTCTGCAAGACTTACCGCCATATCAAGGCGGTCTTCCCATGTCTCACCCATTCCGATTATTCCGCCGGAGCAGGCATACATGCCTTCTGCCTTTACTTTTTTCAAAGTTTCTATTTTCATCTCATATGTATGTGTTGTACATATATTAGGAAAATTGCGCTTTGATGTCTCTATATTGTGGTGGTAGCTTGTAACACCCGCTTCGTGAAGTCTGTGAAGCTGTTCTGCAGATAAAAATCCCATTGAGGCGCAAAGGTCTATATTACATTCATTTTTCATCGTCTCATAAGCATGTACTGCCTTGTCAAACTCTTCCCCTGTAAGAGCCTTTCCGGCTGTGACTATCGAAAAGCGGTCAACTCCTTCGCTTTCATTCATCTTACATGCTTCTAATATTTTTTCCTCAGGAAGAAAATCGTACACTTCGCAGTCTGTATGATTATGCGCAGACTGTGCACAGTATTTACAGTCCTCCGGACATTTTCCACTTCTGCCATTGATTATTGAACAAAGATCTACCTTGTTTCCTACAAATTCTTCCCTGATCATATCTGCACCTTTACAGATTTCATCCAGATCACATGTCAGGAAAAATGAAAGATCATCATCCCTTGTTATCCTTCTTCCATCTATTATTTCCTGTGCTAATGTTATTGCATCCATACTTTATCCCCTTTTGCTTTTATGGTAAGTTCTTCCAGTCCTATTAAAGGCTTTACTCTTTTTGCAAGTACCGCACCAAGTATGCTGAGTGCTATATCGCCCGGCACTGCCAATATAAAGCAGTATAAAAACAATGGCCATACTGCAATCGGTGTATTTATCACGTAGTTACATACTATGTAGTAGTAGATCATTCCGAACGCATAAACAAAAAACAGTCCTGCAAGGTTTGCTGCAAGATATCCCGGAATTGTTTTCTTTTTCATATGCTTTGCTATATAACCTGTTACAGCTGCACCCACGATAAATCCTATTATGTAGCCGAAGCTTGGCTTAAATATGTACCAGATCCCGCCGCCTTCTGAAAATATCGGAAGTCCTGCAAGTCCAAGCAGCATATAAAAAGTTACCGATAATGCACCAAGCTTTGGTCCAAGCAGAAGCCCCGCCATCATGGTAAATAAGTATTGCAGTGTAAACGGCACCACCGGAACCGGTATCTTTATAAATGCTCCGACTGCGATCAGTGCTGTGAACAATCCACAGTAGATTAATGATTTAGTTTTTGTCATCCTATTGTAAACCTCTCTTTCTCTTATGGTTAACAATAATAATAAAAAAAGAGATTACTGTCAATAGTAATCTCTTTTTTTCCTGATTTTTACAAATGTTATGTTATTTCCAATCAAAATCTTCGTATCTGCATAGGCCCTTATCATACCACTCGCAGTTACTACAGCTTTTTTCAAATACTTCCTTTGTCAGGTATTTCTGTGCATGTTCCTTTAATTGGCGGTATGTATAAGTTTTATTCCCATTAAGCTTTAATGGTTCCAGCAGCTTTTCATCCTTCTTTTGCACATGGTTCGTTATGTCAACGCAATATCTGCCATCTACAAGATTAGGGCATCTCTTACATATCTCGTCCGGATGTGTGACCAGAAGGAGCGGCTCATCCTGATTTTCGTTAAGCCAGCTTACCATTTTTGTCATATTTTCGCAAAATGGTCCACTGTAACCATAGCCTTTATAAAGATTTGTGCACATAATATGATGTACCCGAAATTTGTTCATTTCATATATCCTCTGAATACTATTTCACTATTTTCTATTCTTTTGATTTTAATAATACGCTTAAACAAGCATGAGCAGTGTTCCTGCTATTATAAGCACAAGTCCGGCAAATGATTTTATCGTCAGCCGCTCCTTGAATACTATGTATGAAAATGCGATAGTCACAACTATGCTGAGTTTGTCTATAGGTACTACAACACTCGCAAGCCCATCCTGCAATGCCTTGTAATAACATAGCCACGAACTGCCTGTTGCCAGTCCTGAAAGACAGATAAAGCCCAGTTCATTTTTCTCTATATGCTTTATGGTATGCTGTTTTCCGGTAACAAATACAACTATCCATGCCATTATAAGAACAACGGCCGTTCTTATTGCTGTACCCAGATTTGAATTGATCTCCTCTATTCCAACTTTTCCCAGTATCGAGGTCAGACTGGCAAAAACAGCCGACAGCACTGCATAAAACAACCAGCCATGAGATCCTTTTGTCTTATCCTGCTCATCCTGTGATATTTCTTTTTTTGTGATCATCATATATGTACCGATTGTTATAAGCACTACGCACACCAGTTTAAGCGCACTTATTTCTTCCCTGAAAAAGATAAATGCCAGTATGATAGTAAGTATCGTGCTGGATTTATCAATAGGCACAACTCTATTTACATCGCCTATCTGAAGTGCCCTGAAATAGCACAGCCATGAAGCTCCGGTCGCAATGCCTGAAAGTATGAGAAATATCCATGTTTTTTCAGATACATCCCTTATCTGCCCTTGTGCTCCAACGACAAATACCATGATCCACGAAAATATCAGGACTATCATGGTCCTTATCGCAGTTGCAACATTAGAATCCGCTTTTTTAATACCACATTTTGCAAGTATAGATGTAAGGCCTGCAAAAAATGCAGATCCAAAAGCATATAATACCCACATTTATTTCCTCTCCATTCCATCCTTAAACATCTATCCTAAGACGCATTTAACAATACAGCGCATAGCTTGACAGCGCAGCATAAAACTTGCTCCTGAACAATAACCAGTATATCACAAAATAAAAAATTGTAATATAAATTATAATATAAATTGACCTAAAATTTTTCTTTACAATGTCTTATCGTTGTGTTATAACAGAATCTGTTAAAAATAATATTTCGTATTAGCAGAGTAGAAATCTGTGCGTTAAGTGCCATGTGAACAGGGAGTTGTCACACGGACGAAAAATAAAAGCATTGCTTTTGTTTGCGATACAGGATTCGCATCCCGCTGCTGCATAAAGGTATTTATGTCTCCTCTATGCGGTTTTAGGAAACTGCTAAGGAAGGAGGCTTTTTTTATGCAAAAATTAAAAGAACTTTATCAACACTCACTTAAGGAATTCTGCAACACCAAGACAGTTGTGCTCTGTGGAATCCTTGCCGCTCTTGCCATCGTCTTAAGCATGGTTGCAAGTATCCAGTTTGGTCCTTACATCAGAATCGGTTTTTCCGGTCTGCCAAACCGCATCGTTGAGTTTCTATTCGGTCCTGTGGTTGGATGTCTGTTTGGAGGTGCTCTCGATTTCCTGAAGTATATTGTAAAACCAGATGGTCCGTTTTTCTTTGGATTTACTTTTAACGCCATGCTTTCCGGTCTGATCTACGGCACCCTGCTCTACCGCCGTCCTGTTTCCATAAAGCGTATCGTGATTGCCGAGTTTATCGTAAAACTTGTCATCAACTGCGGTCTGAACACGCTCTGGCTATCTATGCTTTACGGAAAAGGCTTTATCGCACTGATCGGTCCACGTATCATCAAAAACATTATAATGCTGCCGATCGACAGTATCATCCTGTTATTTACACTGACTTATGCTGGAAAAATTGCAGCAAAATTTGGTTTTTTCACAATGAAAACAAGGTCAGAAGAATGTGCCTGATCGCATAAGCTATTATCCTAAATAATATTTGTCAAAATAAAATGCAGGGGTGTATATCTGTAAATGATCATACACCCCTGCATTATTACAATTACTTATAATAATTTCTTTTCCATAATTATTAACAAAAGCTCTTTGACTTAATATTTCTTTCTCAGCTTCTGTTTCATATAACGTCCCTGTTGAACCTTACTCTTCGATTTTCATCACAACCTTACACTGCTTTTTATAGCATGCGATTCCGTATTTTATAATCTTATGGATTTCTTCCTGCTCGAAAGCTTCTGTATATCTGGCATTTGTAATCTGTCCAAGCGCATTCTCACATTCTTTCTCCAGATTTCCGTCAGATGCATATTTCACCTCTATGACAATACCAACATCCTCATCCTCTATGCGAATTAAAATATCACTGAATCCATCTCCGGATTCCCGGTTTGACATTACAGACCAGTTTTCCTTAAATCCCAGAATCCCAAGAAGCAATCCATGATAAAAATTCTCTTTCGTTGGTTTTTTCACAAAAGTATCTCTGATACTGATTGTTTTCTTCATATAATCCGTAAAAATACCTTCGACTTTTTCCGGATTTTGTTTTAATAATGCATCACAAAATTCACCAACAGTTTTCCCATCATCTTTAATGCTTTCTTTAAACATCTTTAAGATATGGCTCGTAATGATATTTCTGATCTCCCTGTTTGGAATTACCAGATTATATCTGTCTCCGTCAGGCTCACCTCTTTGTGTCAGATATCCGGTCATAAAGAGCGTACTCCACAGATTATCTATAGAAGAATACAATTCTTTATAGGTCAGCTCCGGATTAATTTCTTTCTGGACAATCCCGCCATTCACCAATTGTTCCAGTTCCATTTTTGTTAATTTATGTGGCTCATTTACGCTTTCGATAAAATGACTGATCACACTGTTTCCACTTGTATTCGCCCAGTAATTCTTCGGAGCAAGCCCTGGATCTGTACGATGATCACTGCAGAAATTAATCACGTCCCACGGACAATAAACCTCTACATCTCCAAAACGATAACCATCATACCATGCTTTTACTATCTCATAATATTCTTCCTGCCCATAGTACTTAAGAAGCTCTCTTACTTCATTATCTGTAAATCCAAATGTCTCATCAAAGCTTTTATCTGTAATTGAATAAATTTTAAAGTTATTAAGACCGGTAAAAATACTTTCCTTTGCAACGCGAAGACACCCTGTTAAGATTGCAAATTTCAGGCTTTTATTCGTCTTCAATCCATTCTCAAACAAATTACGGATAAGTAGCACCATCTCATCATAGTATCCATTTTCATTTGCTTTTGCCAGAGGAACATCATATTCATCAATGAGCACGATTACCTTCTTATCATAATGCTTCTCCATCAATTCTGTGAGCTCCCTGATGCTATATACCAGTGAATCATTTGACATTTCTTTGGTCTTCAGTTGCTTTAACAGCTCCTGATCTGTCTCATCAAGCTTCGGGCTCTCGGAAAGAAATGACAATCTGCGTGCTTCTTCATTGATTGTTTTAACCAGAAAGCCTCGTGCTTCCTCATAAGTAGTACCATTAATCCCTTTCAGACTAATAGAAACCACCGGATATTTTCCCTGATATTCTTCACATAATTTAGGATTCTTTGAAATATGCAGTCCATCAAATAAATTTTTATCTTTTCCTATTTCAAAGAAACTCTGAAACATACTCATATTCAAGGACTTTCCAAAGCGTCTTGGACGTGTAAAAAGATTTACTTCTCCCCATTGTGCAAGCAATTGCTCAATCAATCGGGTCTTATCTACATAATAAAAATCTTCCTGTCGAATCTTTTCAAAATCTTCAATTCCGATTGGAAGTTTCTTTAATTCAGCCATTTATATCCCCTTTCAACTAAAACAGGATCCATGCTATCGTTGTTTTTAATGATAACATGAATCCTGTTTTCTGCCAAGTAAGGATATTATAGCTTCCAGCTTACCGCCTGTTCCCTGGCATCTACAAATCTCCTATAGATACCCTCCTGCTGCATCAGCTGCTCATGTGTGCCCTGCTGCACGATTCTTCCCTTGTCAACAACTACTATCCGGTCTGCGTGTCTGACAGTTTTTAATCTGTGGGCAATCATGATGATTGTTTTTTCCTTTGTAAGTGCAGCTACCGCATCCATCAGCTCCTTTTCATTCTCCGGATCCACGTTGGCTGTTGCCTCATCCAGGATTACGATCGGAGCATCCTTCATGATAGCTCGTGCAATGGAAATACGCTGCTTCTGCCCTCCGGAGAGCGTGGAACCTCCTTCTGCGATCACGGTATTATAGCCATCCGGAAGCTGACTGATAAAGTCATGACAGCATGCTTTCTTTGCAGCTTCTACAACCTCCTCATGCGTTGCATCCTGACGACCGAATTTAATATTGTTTTCAATCGTATCAGCAAACAGATAAACTGTCTGAAATACACATGAGAAGTTGCTCATCAGACTGTTCATGCTGTATTCCTTCACATCCACTCCACCAAGTGTAACCCTGCCGGCATCTACGTCCCAGAATCTTGCGATCAGGTTACACAATGTGGATTTTCCACCTCCTGATGGACCAACGATTGCCGTTGTGGTCCTTTGCGGAATGGTAAGCGATACATCATCTATGATTTTTCTCTTATCATATGAAAAAGAAACATGCTCAAGCGCAATGTCACAGCTTTGCGGTCTGATTTCTTTTCCGTCGATATCCATCGTATCAAGCTCTAAGATTGCATTTGCCTTATCGACGCACACACTTACCACATGTAAAAGCGAAGAATAGTTTCCGGCACACTCTAGACTTGAATACAGCATAAATGCCGCGATTGTCATACCGATCGCATAGACTGCACTCATGGTTCCATTTATATAAAATACAGCACTACAGATTACAATAACCGCTCCTGTAATCTTTGTCACAGTTCCCTGCAAAAAATGATAAGGCACGAACAAAAGCTCCATCTTGGTATTAATTTCTGCGCACGCTTCGTTTGCAGCATTGAGCCGTTTTGCCTGTTTTCCCAGCAGATTATAGGATTTCACTTCGGATATACCCTGAATATATTCCATAATCTGACTTATCAGCTCAGTATCACACAGGACTTTTTTCTCTGAATCACTCTTGCCCGCCTTTTGCATGATTGAATTGATCATAAAGAAAATAACTACTCCGGCCGCTGATAACAGACCAATTCTCCAGTCAAAAATAAGTATCATAAGGACGATCATTGCGGTTTCCAGAATCCCCTGAGTCGTCAGCATCACTACTCTTGTAGCAATGTCACCGAGCATTTCCATGGTATTTGTCGTAACAGAAGAAATCTCACCGATGCTGTTGGAATTAAAATATCCCATCGGAAGATAACGAAGATGTTCGGCAATTTTTATCCTCATAAAGGCACTTGCATTATACCCACCCTCAGTCTGTAACACAGTTGAAAATCTCTTGCATATAATATCAATCACAATGGCAATTACCATGATTGCAAGTGAACCACCGATATATTTTCCCATAGCTTCTTTATTTATCAGTCCAATCAGTATGTACATGATCGCCGGTATCTTCATCGCAGAGGCAAGCGCTTCCACAAGACCGATCACTATAGACAGTTTGAATTTATTTCCATTTTCCCTGCCGGAAAACTTAAAAAACTTTGCCAGAATCTCAAACATATTATTCGCCCTCCTTTGCGGTATCTTTTACAGAAATATGTGCATTCCACATTTCTTTATAAAGCGGGCATGATGCAAGAAGCTCATCATGTGTGCCATGTGCTGCTACATTTCCATCATTTACGACGAAAATCTGATCACTGTCTTTGACTGTTGAAAGTCTGTGTGCAATGACTATAAGTGTCTTTCCTGCGACAAGCTTTGCAATGGAATTCTGAAGGATTGCCTCATTCTCCGGATCAGTGTATGCTGTTGCCTCATCAAGGATAACAATTGGTGCATCCTTAAGCATGGCTCTTGCAATTGAGATACGCTGCCTTTCTCCTCCCGAAAGGTGTCCTCCGGCTCCTCCGACAATTGTATCAAAACCATGCTCAAGCTGCATAATAAAGTCATAACAGCCACTCTTTTTAGTCACTTCAATAATCTGTTCGTCTGTCGCAGCCGGATTACCCTGTCTGATATTTTCTCTGACTGACTCATTGAAGAGATAATTGTCCTGCGCCACATATGCGATTTTTCTGTTAAAATCTGTAAGTGACATCTGTTTGATGTCCGCCCCGCCAATCTTTATGCTTCCGCTATTTACGTCCCAAAGAGAAGCGATCAGCTTTGCAATCGTTGATTTACCGCTTCCTGACGGTCCTACAATCGCATTGACCGTACCCGCCTCAAGCTTCATATTCACTCCATGCAGGATTTCCTTTTCATGGTAGCCAAACCTCACATCTGTAAGTGTGATGGAATTATCCTTTGGAACCGCTGCACTCCTTTTTGGTCTCTTAAGCTCCGGCTGTTCAAGGATTCCAACCACCTCATCTACAATCACACCGATTTTTCCAAGGTCATCGGTATACGAGCCTACTGTGATAAGCGGTCCGACAATTCCAAGAGACAAAATGATACACATAACAAAATCTGAAATCGTTAATGTGCCATTTTCCACATAATGCGCTCCAAACGGCAGAACTGTAAGCAAGGTATAAGGTGTCACGACCATCATCAGCGCATGAAAGATACTACAGCGCTTCATCCATGAAATAAATGAATCTGCATATGCCATAGCCGCCTTTGTAAATTTGGCATAAGAGCTCTCTGTTTTTCCAAATGCCTTGATTACTTCGATTCCATCAATATATTCCACTGCTGCATCGTTCAAATCCTTCGTTGTCTTGACCGTTCTTTCAAAGCTTGGTTTATAATCGATCATCATGCCGAAATAAGAAAGAAATCCAACTACAACCGGCACTAATGACCAGAGTGCCAGCCTCCAGTCTGTCATAAAGAAATAAATCAGGATAATAACCGGCGCCAGCAGATTTGATGTAAATTCCGGTACAATATGTGCCAGCGTCGTTTCAATACTGTCTATTCTTTCCACCAGAATGTTTTTGAATGTGCCGGAGGATGTATCCTTTACATATCCAAGCGGCACTCTCGCCAGCTTTTCACAGCAGGCTTTTCTTATATTTGCAAGCACTGTAAATGTTGCTTTATGTGAAAGTGCTGTGGACAGCGAATGAAACAGCTCCGCTATGATAAATGACAGCGCAATCCATACTGCCCTAATCATGTATTCCTTAAAATCCTTATTTCCATCCAGAAACAGCTTTACCACATCTGCGATAATAAAATACGGAATTATTTTGAATACAACATTTAACACTGCGAGCACAACGCTCCACACATAAGCACTTCTTTTTTGTCCGGCCCACTCCAGTATCCAACCGGCTGCAGACCTTTTCTTTTCTTTCATACGAACACACTCCTTACTTAATTCATTAACAAGTCTCATATTTGTCCGAACTGAATCGGCTTATTTATAATTTCTTGTTTTAATCAACTTATTTTAATTAGTCTTGACAAACCAATCTGTAATAAACAAGGTGGTCCACCGGCACTGACCACCCTATATTATTATCCTGAAAATACTTATTTATCTTCGGCCGGGAATTTGATATTCCACAACCGCTCCCATCCGCCTGTTTGAAATTCTCTTAATTGATTAACATTTTTCTTTGCAGTCTCCTTGTCTATATCATGCTCAATAATCTGAAATACCGATGAAAAAAATCCTGTATAGATCATATGCATAAGGCTTTCCTCTACAACCGGTATTTTTACACCGGCCTCCTTCATTTTTTCCATATATTTCATGCTGGACTTCATTTCCCGGTCTACCATATGGTGTATGAATAATTCAAATTTTCCACTGTCTCCGCATTTCAACAACAATCTGAAATTATCATAATGATCATAGATATAATCAACCATCTGCTCCATCCCATCACTGGATGCATCCGACATATTCCTTGTCTGATCACTGGCAGAAAGCTTTTCAAACTCCTCAATGATCTGATCATAAATCTGATAAATATGTTCCATATAAGGATCCGTCAGTGCATCAAACAGTGCCTCTTTCGTCGGATAATATTTGTAAAATGCGCCAGTAGTAAGCCCTGCATCTTTTACAATGTTTCTCAAAGATGCTCCTGTCAAACCATCTTTCAGGAAATGTTTTCTGGCTGTATCTAATATGTTTTTTTGTGTATCTTCTGCTTTCATCGACATTTTATATCCTCTAAACTTCTTTTCGAAAAATATAACAGTGCTATATAACACTGTTATATTTTAACTCATTATAGGATTTTGTCAAGTCTGCGTTTCGTTTTTTAATTTTCCTTTATACCATTTCACATTTCCAGAAAAAATTTCACACCTCATGTAAAAAAATAGAGTCAGTATTTCGACTGACTCTGATTTACCTCAAACATATTACAATTTATTTTGATAATTCTCTAACTGATGAAAAATACCAACAATTTA
>CAJLRL010000038.1 GCA_905209075.1 uncultured Lachnospiraceae bacterium
TGTTTTTGACTATAGTTACTCCGATTGTTTGAAAACTTAAAAAGTATAAAATTAAATTATCAAAAGGGAGGTCATTACAATATGAGAAGAAAAAAAATTGTAAGCATGCTGCTTGTGGCTACCATGGCAGCAACACTGTTTGCCGGATGTGGTAGTGATAGTGGCAAAAAAGGTGGCACTGAAACTGGAGGTACGAAAGAGTTTGATGCATTCTTTGCTGTACCTGGATCTGAAATCAATGATGATAATGAAATTCAGAAGATCATCGAGGAAAAGACAGGTGTAAAGGTAAAGGAAACCTGGCTTACCGGACAGACAGCAGATGAGGCAATCGGAACAATGATCGCAGGTGGCGAGTATCCTGATTTCATTGAAGGTGCAAGTGGACAGAAGCAGTTATATGACGCAGGCGCACTTGTTCCACTGGATGACTACATCGAGAAATATCCAAACATCAAAAATCTTTTCACAGAACTTGAGTGGGAAAAACTTCGCCAGGATGACGGACATATCTATTGGATACCACAGTTTAGCTGCATAAAGGGAGACGAGAAAGTCTGCGCACACAATGACGAGGCATTCTGGATCCAGGCAAGAGTACTTAAATGGGCTAACTATCCGAAGATCACGACACTGGATGAGTATTTTGACCTCATCGAGAAATATAATGAAGCAAATCCAACAATGGCTGATGGAACAGAAAATATTCCATATACAATCCTTTGTGAGGACTGGAGATATTTCTGTCTTGAGAATGCACCACAGTTCCTTGACGGATATCCAAACGATGGATCATGTATGGTAGATCCTGATACAAAGAAAGTACTTGACTATAATACATCTGATACAGCAGTTAAATATTTCAAGAAGCTCAATGAAGAGTATCAGAAGGGAATTGTAGATCCTGAGTCATTCACACAGACATATGATGAATATATCTCTAAGCTTTCTACAGGACGTGTACTTGGAATGATTGACCAGTGGTGGGATTTTGCATACACAGCAGGTGATGCAATTAAACAGGCAGGTCTTGCTGAGCAGGGATGCGATTACATTCCGGTACCTGTAACAATCGACGGCCGTGACAATCAGTGGCACAATGCAGGCGGTGCTTTCAACGAGGCAACAGGTCTTGCTGTTACAACAGCCTGTGATGATGTAGATGCGGCCATGAAGTTTGTAAATGATCTTCTTGATCAGGATATCCACAATCTCAGATTCTGGGGTGTCAAGGGTACTGACTATGAAGTAGATGAGAATGGCGAGTTTTACAAAACACCAGATGAGAGAAAGCAGGCTTCTGATACAGCATACAAGGCTTCTCATTTATGCTCATACTCATACTTTCCACAGTACAATGGAACAAGTGATGATGGAATCAATGCCAACAAACCTGATGGACAGGCAAGAGAGTTCTATGATGGTCTTAACAGTGATGTACAAGAAGCTTTCGATGCCTATGGTGTTAAGACATACGTTGAAATGCTTGGAACAAACGAGGCACCTGGAGACTGGTATCCAATGTGGTCGTTCTCTAACAACTTTACCACAGACACTCCTGGTGGAGTAGCCTGGACAAAGATTGGCGAAGTTAAGCATGAACAGCTTCCACAGGTTGTTATGGCAAAAGACTTTGACAGTGCATGGGATACATACATGGATGCATACAATGCATGCAATCCACAGGATTTCCTCGATGAATTACAGACTGAGCTTGATACAAGATTAGAGCAGGCTGCTAAGTTCAAATAAAGCTTAAATGAAATTTAAGGCAGGCAGATATAATAGCGTTTTATCTGCCTGCTACCTTTAAGGAGTGGTGTCATGTCATTAACGAGAAAAAACAAAAAAGAGAAGGTCAGAGAACCTAGAACAAAAATTACATGGAAAGAAGTCAAACGTCAGAAAGTGCTGCTGTTCTGGGCAGCAATAATGGTGGCATATGGAGTTGTATTCTATTATCTACCGCTCGCTGGCTGGGCAATGGCATTTCAGGATTACAAACCAAGACTTGGTATATTCCATTCTGCATTTGTTGGATTGGATAAATTCAAGATGCTGTTCTCGGATATGACATTTATCCGTGTTATAAGAAATACACTTGCAATGGGTGTTATCAATCTGGTTGTAACTTTTGTCACAGCCATAGCATTTGCAATCTTACTGAATGAGATTGCATCAAAGGGTGGAAAGAAAGTAGTACAGACTATATCATATCTTCCACATTTCCTTTCATGGATCATTGTAACAGGTATTTTACACGATATGCTTTCAGGAACAGGTATTGTAAATGAGTTCCTTGTAAATATGCATATTATAGACCAACCGATAAACTTTTTCGCACATACGGGATATTTCTGGCCGATAGTGGCATTTGCCAATGTATGGAAAGAAACAGGATGGAATGCAATCATATATCTTGCAGCCATTACATCAATAGATCCTTCACTTTACGAAGCAGCATCTATTGATGGAGCGGGACGCTGGGCAAAGATCAAGTACGTAACACTGCCGGGAATCAAACCAACTATCATAATCCTTCTTCTTATGAATGTAGGTAATGTTTTAAATGCAGGATTTGAGATACAGTATCTCTTAGGAAACGGTCTGATACAGAAAGTATCACAGACTATTGATATTTATGTACTTAAATGGGGCATAAGCCAGGGAGATTATGCAATAGGTACCGCAGCAGGTATATTCAAGAGTGCGGTAAGTATAATTCTTATATGTATTGCAAATAAAATTGCCAAACATAGTGGTGAAGAGCAGTTGTTTTAAGGAGGTCTTTTACGATGGCAGATGTAACAGCAGGCTCTGTAAAGAGCAAAAAGAAAAAGAAGATAAGAATATTTCCAATTGTAAATGGTATCATCATGGCACTGTTTGTGATCATAACGCTTTATCCGGTGCTTAATACGCTTGCGATATCGCTTAATGATGGTACAGATGCATTAAGAGGTGGAATTTACCTCTTACCAAGAAAGTTTACCTGGAAGAATTATATAACGGTTTTGCAAAAAAATAATCTTATAACAGGAGCATATATTACTGTTGCCAGAACAATAATTGGAACAGTCTTAGCACTGGTGGCAAATGCAATCCTTGCTTTTATAGTCAGCAGAAAAAGATTTTTGTTCAAAAGAGGTTTATCATTATTCTGGGTTATCACGATGTATGTTAATGGTGGATTGATCCCTACCTTCCTCCTGTACAAGGGACTTGGACTTACCAATAGTTTTTGGGTTTATGTTGTCCCTGGAATGGTCAGTGCGTTTAACATGCTCGTTATCAGGACCTATATGAATGGAATTCCTGACAGCTTAGAGGAGTCAGCGCAGCTTGACGGTGCAGGATATACCACCATTTTTCTGAAGATTTATTCCCCTCTCTGCAAACCGGTATATGCGACAGTAGCTTTATTCGTAGCAGTAGGACAGTGGAACTCATGGTTTGATGCAATGCTTTATAACCGTATGAATACAAAGCTTACTACATTACAGTATGAGCTTATGAAGCTTCTTTCAGCTGTAACAAATCAGGGAGGATCAGCAGAAACATTGAAAAATGCTGTAGGCGCAGTTACACCTACCTCAGTTCGTGCCGCAGCAACAATTGTAACAATGCTCCCGATTATATGTATTTACCCGTTTTTACAGAAATACTTTGTTACAGGACTTACACTTGGTGGAGTTAAAGAATAAATTTTTACAGTATCCTCGGCTTGTGCCGGGGATTTTACTGTATTAAGTTTTTTACGGCCCATACTCAATAATTATCTGAACAGTAACGACTGATAAATTAAAACTTGCAAGAAACCTTGACAGCATAGGCTTTGAGGTTATATACTAAAACATAGTTGAAAATCAAAAGGCAATGACAAAGACAGTAGTTTTGGCAGGAAAGTCAAAGAGAGCCGGGGCAGGTGAGAGCCGGTATGAGTAGAGCCATTTCGAATATCACTTTAGAGCCGCAGACCAAAATCAGCAGGCACATGATATGGTATATAGCAGATTCAGGCTGACTTTATATCAGATACAGCAAATAGAGAGTAGGTTCTGACGTAATCCCTGCGTTATAGGGAACAGGTATGCAAGGAGACTTTTCTCTTTAAGTACATTGTAATAGGTGGTATAGACGTATCAGGCACGCGTTCCTAATTACAGGAACGGGTGCCTTTTTGGACGATCTGGCATAAACCAAAGATTGTAGTGGTGTTAAATCACGTAAAAGCCTTGTAAGAGGCGGATTTGAGGTGTATGTGGGTGTTCACAAAATCTATAGAATATAAAATAAGGAGAGAGAATCATGTACAACAAAGTTGACACCAATATGAACTTCGTTGAACGCGAGAAGGAAACTGAAAAATTCTGGAGAGAAAACGACATATTTAAAAAGTCAATGGAAAACCGCAAAGAAGGAGAAACATATACATTTTATGATGGACCTCCTACAGCAAACGGAAAACCACATATAGGACATGTTGAGACACGTACGATAAAGGATATGATCCCAAGATTCCAGACTATGAAGGGCAAATATGTTCCTCGTAAAGCCGGATGGGATACACACGGACTTCCTGTTGAGATCGAGGTAGAAAAATTACTCGGTCTTGATGGAAAAGACCAGATAGAAAACTATGGACTTGAGCCATTCATCAAAAAATGTAAAGAGTCAGTATGGAAATACAAAGGAATGTGGGAGGATTTCTCCAACACTGTAGGTTTCTGGGCTGATATGGATAACCCATATGTCACTTATGATGACAATTTCATCGAGTCAGAATGGTGGGCACTCAAGGAGATCTGGAACAAAGGGCTTCTCTATAAGGGATTCAAGATCGTTCCTTACTGTCCTCGTTGTGGAACACCTCTTTCAGCGCAGGAGGTAGCACAGGGCTACAAGACAGTTAAAGAAAAATCAGCAGTGGTACGTTTTAAAGTAGTGGGAGAGGATGCATATTTCCTCGCATGGACAACAACACCATGGACACTTCCAAGCAACGTTGCGCTTTGTGTAAACCCTGATGACACATACCTTAAGGTAAAAGCTGTTGACGGATTCACATATTATCTTGCAGAGGCACTTGCAGGCAAAGTACTTTCACCACTCCTTTCAAAAGAGGACGAAGAGGAAGGAAAAAAAGCATACGAAGTGCTTGAAACATACAAAGGATCTGACCTTGAATACAAAGAGTATGAGCCTCTTTACGACTGTGCAAAGCAGGTGGCAGACAATCAGGGCAAGAAAGGCTTCTTCGTGACATGTGACACATATGTTACTATGTCAGATGGTACAGGAATCGTTCATATCGCTCCTGCATTTGGTGAGGATGATGCTAATGTCGGAAGAAAGTATGACCTTCCATTCGTACAGTTTGTAAATGGAAAAGGTGAGCTTACAGAGGAGACACCATTTGCCGGAATGTGGGTTAAAGATGCTGATCCAGAGGTGCTTAAGGACTTAAGCAGCAGAAAACAGCTTTTCGATGCTCCTAAGTTTGAGCATGAGTATCCACACTGCTGGAGATGTGACAAGCCTCTTATCTACTATGCAAGAGAATCATGGTACATTAAAGAGACTGCAGTAAAAGATGATCTTATCAGAAATAACAACACAGTAAACTGGATTCCGGAGTCTATCGGATCAGGACGTTTCGGAAACTGGCTTGAAAATATCCAGGACTGGGCTATCTCACGTAACCGTTACTGGGGAACCCCTCTTAATATCTGGGAGTGCGAGTGTGGACATAGAGAGTGTATCGGAAGCCGTGCAGAGCTTGCAGAAAAAGCAGGAGATCCAAAGGCGGCAGAGGTAGAACTTCACAGACCATATATCGATGCAGTTACGATAAAATGTCCTGATTGTGGAAAAGAGATGCACCGTGTACCTGAGGTACTCGACTGCTGGTTTGATTCAGGAGCAATGCCATTTGCACAGCATCATTATCCATTTGAAAATAAAGAAGTATTCGAGCAGCAGTTCCCTGCCAAGTTCATTTCAGAGGCAGTTGACCAGACACGTGGATGGTTCCATTCGCTTATGGCAGAGTCAACACTCCTGTTTAACAAGGCTCCATATGAGAACGTTATCGTACTCGGACATGTTCAGGATGAAAACGGACAGAAGATGTCTAAATCAAAGGGTAATGCGGTTGATCCGTTTGATGCGTTAGAGACATACGGAGCTGATGCAATCAGATGGTATTTCTACACAGCATCAGCACCATGGATCCCAAAGAGATTCTCAGGAAAGCTTGTTCTTGAAGGACAGCGTAAATTCATGGGAACATTATGGAACACATATGCGTTCTTCGTGCTTTATGCAAATATTGACGGATTTGATGCAACAAAATATAAACTTGAATATGATAAATTAACAGTTATGGATAAATGGCTGTTATCAAAGCTTAATTCTGCCGTAGCAGGTGTTGATAACTGTCTGTCGAATTACAAAATCCCAGAGGCTGCAAAATATCTCGAGGAATTTGTAGATGACATGAGTAACTGGTATGTGCGCCGCAGCCGTGAGCGTTTCTGGGCAAAGGGAATGGAGCAGGATAAGATCAATGCTTACATGACACTTTACACAGCACTTGTAACTATTGCAAAAGCAGCTGCACCAATGATCCCATTCATGACAGAGGATATATACAGAAACCTTGTTTGTTCAATTGATAAGGATGCACCTGAGTCAATACATCTGTGTGATTACCCTGCAGTTGATGAAAGCATGATCGACAAGAAACTTGAGGCTGATATGGATGAAGTGTTAAAGGTTGTCGTTATGGGTCGTGCATGCAGAAACAGCGCAAATATCAAGAACCGTCAGCCTATCGGAAGGATGTATGTAAAGGCTCCGCAGAAACTTGATAAGTTCTATGTAGATATTATTGCTGATGAGTTGAATGTAAAAGAAGTTGAATTTACTGATGATGTATCTTCATACACAACATATCAGTTCAAACCACAGCTTAGGACAGTCGGACCTAAATATGGAAGATTCTTAAAGCAGATCCAGGCTGCTCTGATGGAACTCGATGGAAATGCGGCAATGGCAGAGCTTAAGAAAAATGGTTCACTTAAACTGGCACAGGTAAGCGATGAGGTTGAACTTACAGAAGAGGATCTTCTCATCACAATGACACAGATGGAAGGATATGTAACAGAGGGAGATAACAACATCACAGTTGTCCTTGATACAAATCTCTCCACTGAGCTTATAGAAGAAGGCTTTGTGAGAGAAATTATCAGCAAGATACAGACAATGCGTAAAGATGCAGGTTTTGAGGTTATGGATCACATCGATGTGACATATGAGGCTGACGAAAAAGTTTCTGCAATATTCAGCAAATATGGGGAGAATATCAAATCGGAAGTGTTAGCAGTTTCTATTTCAGAAGGAAATCTAAGCGGATTTGAGAAGGACTGGAATATTAATGGTGAATCTGTTAAACTTGCAGTTAAGAAGCAGTAAATGTTTAGTTTAATGTTTTTTAGGAGGAAAAAAATGAGAGATAAGGTTTTCAACAAAAAGAAATTTATCGAATCTGTTACAGACCACGTAAAGAGCATGTACAGAAAGACATTAAAAGATGCATCGCAGCAGGAATTGTATCAGGCAGTATCAGAGACTGTAAAAGATGTGATAATGGATGAATGGATAGCAACACAGGAAGTTATGGATAAAAAGGATCCAAAAGTTGTTTATTATATGTCCATGGAATTTCTTATGGGAAGAGCACTTGGAAACAACCTTATAAATCTTTCAGCTTACAAAGAGGTAGCGCAGGCGCTCCGTGAAATAGGAGTAGATATAAACGCAATTGAAGACCAGGAGCCGGATCCGGCTCTTGGAAATGGAGGGCTTGGAAGACTTGCAGCATGTTTTATGGATTCACTTGCTACACTTGGATATCCGGCATATGGATGCGGAATACGTTACAGATATGGCATGTTTAAACAGCAGATCAGTGATGGCTTCCAGATAGAGGTGCCTGATAACTGGTTAAAGGATGGATATCCGTTTGAACTTAGAAGACCGGAGTATTGCTACGAGGTTAAGTTTGGCGGACATATCGAGGAATCCACAGACGAAAATGGAAATCTTAAATTCACACAGAAAGATTACCAGTCTGTTCTTGCAGTTCCATATGATATGCCTGTGCTTGGATATGATAATGATGTTGTAAATGCACTCATTATATGGGATGCACAGCCAAAGAATGGCTTCTCTCTCGAATCGTTTGATGTTGGAGATTATGATAAGGCTGTAGAACAGGAAAATCTTGCGAGAAACCTTGTTGAAGTACTTTATCCGAATGACAATCATGTAAAAGGAAAAGAACTCAGATTAAAACAGCAGTATTTCTTTGTATCAGCAAGTATACAAAGGGCAATGGCGCGTTTTAAAAAGCACCATAGCGATTTACATGAACTTCCTGAAAAAGTTGTATTCCAGATGAATGATACCCATCCGACAGTAGCAGTAGCAGAGCTTATGAGAATACTTGTCGATGAGGAAGGCCTTTCATGGGAAGAGGCATGGGATATAACAACAAAGACAGTTGCGTACACAAACCATACAATAATGGCTGAGGCTCTTGAAAAATGGCCTATAGAAATTTTCCAGAGACTTCTGCCGAGGGTATATCAGATCGTTGACGAGATAAATCGAAGATTTGTAAATGAAGTAAGGGACAGATATCCGGGAAATGAGGATAAAGTCCGCAAGATGGCAATACTTTATGATGGACAGGTAAAGATGGCCAATCTTGCCATCGTTGCCGGATATTCAGTAAACGGAGTTGCAAAGCTTCACACAGAAATACTTAAAAATCAGGAACTTCATGATTTTTATGAGATGTTTCCTGAAAAATTCAATAACAAGACGAACGGGATCACACAGAGGAGATTCCTTGCGCATGCAAACCCTCTCCTTGCAGACTGGGCAACAAAACATGTTGGAAGCGGCTGGATAACAGACCTTTCAAAGATGTCAGGGTTGGAAAAGCTTGCTGATAATGCAGATGTGCAGCGTGAATTTATGGAGATAAAGCGGGCAAACAAAGTGCGTCTTGCAAAATATATCAAGGAACATAACGGAATAGATGTAAATCCTGATTCAATATTTGATGTCCAGGTAAAGAGACTTCATGAGTACAAGAGACAGCTTATGAATATTCTCCACGTTATGTATCTTTACAACAAAATAAAAGAAAATCCATCAATGGATTTTTACCCTAGAACATTTATATTCGGGGCAAAGGCAGCTGCCGGATACAAAAATGCAAAGACAACGATAAAGCTTATAAACAGCGTTGCCGATGTGATAAATAATGATGCATCGATAAACGGAAAGATAAAGGTTGTATTTATAGAAGACTATAAGGTATCAAATGCAGAGCTTATTTTTGCAGCGGCAGATGTCAGCGAACAGATATCTACAGCCAGCAAAGAAGCATCAGGAACCGGAAACATGAAATTTATGTTAAACGGTGCACTTACTATAGGTACAATGGATGGTGCAAATGTAGAGATGTATGATGAAGTGGGCTCTGATAATATGTTTATTTTTGGAATGAGTTCAGATGAAGTTATTACTCATGAAAAGAATCATGATTACTATCCGGCTGATATTTACAATAATGATCCGGACATAAAAAAGGTTGTAAACCAGATGGTTGACGGAACATATTCACCGAATGACCATGAGCTGTTTAGAGGGTTATATAATTCACTTCTAAATGCACAGCCGGGAACAGATGCCGACAGATATTTCATACTTGCTGATTTTCGTTCATATGCGGATGCACAGCAGAAGATCAACGCCTACTATCAGGACAAGAAAGCATGGGCGAAGAGTGCAATACTTAATATGGCTCATGTTGGAAAATTTTCATCTGACAGGACAATACAGGAATATGTTGATGACATATGGCATCTCCAGAAAATAACTGTAAACACGTTAGGAGTATAAAGGTGGAATATAGTGTTAAAAAGCCGGAAATTGCAGGGAGCACATTAAAGATAATTGCACTTGTTACTATGCTTATAGACCATATAGCGGCTACACTTCTACTGGAACTTATAAGGGATGGCATCGGAGGAAAAGCGCTCATAGATGTATACTGGGTCATGCGGTCAGTAGGCCGCATGGCCTTTCCTATTTATTGTTTCCTGTTAGTGGAAGGCTTTAAGTATACAAGTGACAGAACAAAATATGCGCTCAGGTTGGTTTGTTTTGCTGCAATATCAGAGATACCATTTGATATGGCATTTAATAATGGGAAAGCAGACATGAGCAGCAACAATGTATTTTTTACATTATTTATAGGGCTGCTTACAATTATCGTTATCGACTGGATAAAAGGAGTCAGAAAGATCGATAAATCGCATTCAACAATAAAATGGCTGCTTGCAAGCCTTATAAAATGTATAGTTATGATGGCTGTCATACTTATTATGATGATACTCGCAGAATTTGTTGTATGCAGTGATTATGGGGCGGCGGGAATAGGCTGCATAGTCATAATGTATCTTCTTATGGCAGACAGGGAACTGGCGTTCGGGCTTGGAGTCATATTACTTGGGTTTCTGGCAGGAGATATAGAATTTATAGCGCTTTTTATGGTTATTCCTATTCATTTTTACAATGGAAAAAGAGGAATACCGCTTAAATATTTTTTCTATGCATTCTATCCGGCACATTTAATTTTACTTTCATTGTTAACAGCAGTAGTAAAATATTTAGTTTCAATAAACTAACTTGCCCTTTTGACAAGAGTATGATATAATCTTTGTATACAAAAAACAGAGGTAATACAATATGGATAATATTTCACTTAAGGCGCTGGCAAAGATAAATCTTGGTCTTGACGTCGTAAGACGAAGAGATGATGGGTATCATGAAGTCCGCATGATCATGCAGACAATAAATCTTTTTGACAGACTTGAAATTAAAAAGATAAAAGAATCTGCAATAAAAATTCATACAAATTTATTTTTTCTTCCGGTAAATGAGAATAATCTCGTATATAAAGCGGCAAAACTGCTCATAGACGAGTTTGGAATACAGGAGGGAGTCAGTGTCGGGCTTACCAAAAAGATTCCTGTGGCGGCGGGAATGGCTGGAGGAAGCACAGATGCGGCTGCAATGCTTTTTGGAATGAACAGACTGTTTGGACTGGGACTTTCAAAGAAGCAGCTTATGGAAAGAGGCGTAAAGATCGGAGCCGATGTTCCATATTGTATAATGCGTGGAACAGCACTTGCCGAGGGAATCGGAGATAAGTTATCACCACTTCCGGCAATGGTAAAGTGTCCTGTACTCATAGCAAAACCTCAGATTTCGGTATCTACCAAATTTGTATACCAGAATCTTAAACTTGATGATAAAACAGTTCATCCGGATATTGACAGACTGATAGAAGATATTCGAAATAAAGATCTTAAGGCGGTTTCAGACCATATGGGAAATGTTCTTGAATCTGTCACGATTCCGAACTATCCGGTCATTTCACAGATTAAAGAACAGATGATGGACAGTGGGGCAGTTGGTTCTATGATGAGTGGAAGTGGACCGACGGTATTTGGATTGTTTGATGATTCAAGGACTGCACAACTTGCATTTGGAAAAATAAAAAGATCGGGACTTGCAAAGCAGGTATATCTTACCTCAATTTACAACAACAATTATCCCGGATGATCAGCACAAAAATAGGAGTACGTTAATGACAGATAATTTAACATTGAATATGGATGCATATCTTCCGCTCAGAGATGTCGTTTTCAATACGTTAAGGGAAGCAATACTTAAGGGCGAACTGCAGCCGGGAGAGAGACTTATGGAGCTTCAGCTTGCATCTAAGCTTGGTGTCAGCAGAACACCAATAAGAGAGGCTATACGGATGCTTGAACAGGAAGGTCTTGCTGTTACTATGCCAAGAAAAGGCGCAGAGGTAGCGCGCATGACGCTTAAGGACATGGAGGATGTCTTAGAAGTCCGTGAAGCACTTGACGAGCTTGCTGCAAGAATTGCATGTGCCAAGATAAATGATGAGCAGCTGGAAAATTTAAAATCCATAAGAGATGAATTTAAAAAGAGCTTAGACAGCGGTGATGTAAAGAAAATAGCTGAGGAAGATGTAAGATTCCACGATGCTATTTATGAGGCAACCGACAATGCAAAGCTGATAGCACTCACGAATAATATCCGTGAGCAGATGTACAGATACAGGGTGGAATATCTTAAAGATCAAAACAATTATCCCATACTCATAGCTGAGCATGATGCTATAGTAAACGCACTTGAGCAGCGTGATAAAGAAATGGTCACAGCAGAAATGCACACTCATGTTGTAAATCAGGCTGTTGCAGTAAAGGCTGTGATACAAAAACAGGATGAAGAAAGAAACGCAGAATAATATAATGATATTTTGTCCATATTAAGAACAGATGTAATGCATCTGTTCTTTTTTTTGTACAGAAAATTACTCTGTAACTTACTGTACACAAAAAAGCAGGCAGGTGTGTTAGGATACGCACACTTTATATAAATGAAAAGCCGGGGAAAATATGAAGATATCGAATAATATAGATGATAATATAAGAGAATTTAAGAGGGTGTATTCTGATTGTTCTGATATAAAAATGCAGGAAATGTATGTCGGAAAGAATGGTAAGCTTAAATGCTTTCTTGCTTATATTGAAGTAACCCTTCCAGGTGGTAAGCTTGCGGACAGTGCATTTTCCAAGCTTTCAGATTTTCTAATGACGATTGATGAAGAAAATGTAAAAAGCACGATTGAAAATGACAAAGCATGTATA
Organism: uncultured Lachnospiraceae bacterium; assembly: GCA_905209075.1. Lineage (GTDB taxonomy): Bacteria > Bacillota > Clostridia > Lachnospirales > Lachnospiraceae > Roseburia. Next base: position 12,828 of record CAJLRL010000038.1, read on the forward strand.
TCAGAGCTTGCACTCAAGTACACAATGGAGGAAAGCGTACAGATAATGCTGACAGGCGATGCAGTAATGTTTGTCGACGGCTGTGGATTTGCAATAAAAATCCCGGGAAGTGGTTATCCTGCAATGTCTGTGCAGGAGACCGATTCAGAGAAGGTGATAAGAGGATCAAATGAAGGGTTTTCAGATTCGATAAAGACAAACACTGCGCTTATAAGGAGGAGGCTGCGAAGCACCGGATTAAAATGCCGTGAAATAAATAAAGGAGTAAGAAGCCACACAAACGTGGATCTGCTTTTTGTAAAGGATCTCGTAAAACCAGGACTAGTAAGCCGCATACAGCATCTTTTTTTACAATTTGAAATAGACCAGATAGCGGATTCTGGTGTCCTCGAACAGTTTGCAGAGAAAAAATGGTATTCACCATTTCCACAGATACAGACAACAAAAAGGCCAGATGTAGCGGTAATGGCTCTTCTTGAGGGCAGGGTAGTTGTCTTAAGCGATAATTCACCGGTTGCAATAATCCTTCCGGCAACAATGAACAATTTTCTTAAAACTGCTGATGATTATTATAATAGAACGATAGCGGCAAGCTTTGCAAGGCTTATACGCTATGTGGCTGCTTTTATGTCAATGACACTGCCGGGGCTGTATCTTGCGGTCACAAATTTTCACACACAGATTCTGCCTACATCGCTTCTGATGTCATTTTATGAGGCAAGGCTTGGGTGTCCTTTTCCACAGGTGATAGAAGTTCTTATGATGGAGCTTGCATTTGAACTTTTGAGGGAAGCTGGGATAAGGCTTCCGGGAGCAATGGGAAATACAATAGGAATAGTCGGAGGACTTATAATAGGACAGGCGGCTGTGGATGCAAACCTTGTCAGCCCGATAGTTGTTATTCTGGTTGCGTTTACTGCGCTGTGTTCATTTGCCATACCAAGTGAAGAATTTGCGTTTTCATTCAGGATACTGAAATTTGCAGTGATAATAATGTCTGCATGGCTTGGATATTTTGGATTTCTCATAACGATATACTGGGTTCTGCTTCATCTTACGAAGCTAAGGAGCTTTGGCTATCCATATATGATGCCGTTTGTTGGGGCAGAATTAAATGGATATGAGGATGAGAAGGACAGCATAATACGGTTTCCGCTTAGAAAATTAAAAAAACGAGCGATATTCGCTGATGAAAACCAGAGAACAAAGCTGAAATTGAAAAACAAAGAACGAAGAAAAGAATAGAAGAGAAAAATAAAAGAGAGCAAAAGATGGCAAAAGAGAATAATAGAAGAAAATAATAAAAGTAAAGGAAGCAGATATGTTTGCAGAAAATGGAAAAATATCATACAGACAGCTAAGGAGGCTCTATGTATTTAATCTGCTTGGAGTCGGAACGCTTGTAATACCGACAGAAATCGCCCTGCTTGGAAAATATGGGTTTGTTGCAATAACGCTTGGATTTGTAATGGAGGTATTATTTCTGGCGGCTGTATCAAAAATAAAAAAATGGTATTTAAAAAGCAAAACAGCAGGGCTTGTGATATATGTATATGAGGTGCTTCTTGGCGCATTTCTGGCATGGGTATTTGTTGATCTTATAAGATACAGTCTGATACCGGATGAATGGTTTGCAGTTGTGCTTATAGTCATATTGTTTATAAGTGCGTATGCCTTAAGCGGAGGTGTGGAATGCAGGGCAAGGACATATGAGATCGTATTCTGGTTCATACTGGTGCCGCTTGCCCTGATGATGGCATTTGCATTAAAGGATATGCATTTAAAATACTTTGAGATTCATGACGAAATGAACATAAAGGATATTTTGTATGGGGCGTATGTAGTGTTTGCCACATCTACATCGCTGTTTAATATAATATTTCTTGAAGGATATGATTCAAAAAGAATAAAAAGATCGGTTGGTTTTTCCATTATCACTGCATATCTGATAATGATGCTTTTATATGCCGTGCTGCTCGGAAATTTTGGAAAATATGCACTTGCAGAGATTAAATATCCGGCTGTTGTGCTTATGAGCAATGTTTCAATAAAAGGTTCATTTTTTAAGAGGACTGATGCACTTATGCTGGCAGTGTGGTTTTTTACACTATTTTCAATTCTTAATATGACTCTGTTTTATGGAATGGAATTGCTAGAAAGGATTACACAGAAAAGAAGCAAAAAGGCGCACATAGCCGTGACGATAGCACTGACATTTACAGCGGCTGTGATTATGGAATATGGAGATGGAATTTTGAAAAAATATATAGAATTTCTAATGAAAGCAGGAATACCGGTAATGATAGCATTTGTTGCAATAATGCTTGTAAGCGGATGCAGTGCGGTAGAGCTTGAAGAAAGATGTTTTCCTATGCTTGCAGGAATAGACAAAAAGGATGGACAATATGAATTTTATTACAGTATAGATAATGCAACAGAGCCTGTATATGCTGATGGAATAGAAGAAGCAGTAAATGAATGTGAAAGCGGGTTATCTAAAACGGCGGACACGAACCATCTGAAGGTACTCCTTATAGGTAATGGATTATATGATGATGAAAATAGTTATGCGAAACTGATCCAATATCTTAAAGACAGCAGCAAATTTCCGCGGAACACATATGTATGTGCAGTGGATGATATAAATAAAACCTTTGAGAATATGGGAGACTATTATGAACAGCTTCTCGAAAAGCAGGAGAGGGAGGAGGGGCTGTGCCTTACAACTGTCGGTGATATAATGGATGAATATACCAATGGGCTGTAGATCATATATGTCAAGTGGCATAAGCTTATGATCAGGATACTGATGCATAGGTATCAGCCGCAGGCTATCATGTGCGTAAGCACATGATATAATGAGCGGAGCGAATTATATCCGCGCGAATGCGCATAAGTATCAGCCGCAGGCTTATCATATGCGTAAGCATATGATACTATGAAATTTTTTGTATAATATCCACAGAGCCGTAAATACTATATGTTATGAGAAAGAAAATTATTTTATCAGCCATAATCATAGTGGCGGCTCTGATTGGGTTTAAGTCATATCAGAAGCATGAAATACAGCAGTCGATCGCACACAAAATTTTAAGATTCCACGTTTTGGCAAACAGTGACAGTGATGCTGACCAGAATGTGAAAAAACAGGTCAGGGATGCCGTTGGAACATATTTAAGACCATATCTTGAGGAATGCAGTAACATGGAGATGACAAGGGAGGTTGTAAATGAACATATGCAGGAGGTCATAGAAGTATCAAAGGATGTCCTTATAGATAATGGTTTTACATATAATGTGACAGCAGAGATAACTCATACGGACTTTCCTGAGAAAGTATATGGTGAGTATACATTTCCGGCTGGCGAGTATGAAGCGCTGGAGATCAGACTCGGAAATGGGGAAGGACATAACTGGTGGTGTGTGCTTTATCCGAATATGTGTTTTAAGGGAACGGTTTACGAGGTTGTGGAGGATGAAGCTTGCAAAGAACTGAAGGAGGTTCTGTCGCCAAAAGAGTATGAGACTGTATTTAATAAAGGAAACTATGAAATCAGGTTTAAAATCCTTGAAATTTTTAGATAGAACAGTTACTATATATAACGCAGCCTGATTACAAAAGATTTAAGATTTGGAGAGGTAAAATGACAAAGGAAGTACTTGTTTCCCTGAAGGGTCTGCAGTTATCACCGGATGAACAGTCAGATGCGGTTGAGGTAATTGCACCGGGTGAATACTATCTAAGAAATGATAAACATTATATTTTGTTTGAGGAAGCGATAGAAGGTGAGCATGAAGTTTCCAGAAATATGATCAAATTCACAAAAGACAGTCTGGAGTATTCAAAAAAAGGACCTATGAATGTCCACATGATATTTGAAAAAGGTAAAAAGAATCTTACATATTATTACACACCGTTTGGAAGTTTACAGGTCGGTATAAATGCTACATCTATAAATGTAGAAGAGACTGAGGACGAGATAGTTGCAGAAGTAAAATATGGACTGGATATTAATTTCGAGTATGTAGGTGACTGTCATATAACAGTACACATTAAACAGAAAGGTTCGTCTATAAATATAGGATAAAAAAGGAACATCCTTATTTGGATGCTCCTTTTTTCTTTGCTTTTGCAGCTTTCTTTTGTGCTTTTCTTTTTTCATCGGCAGCCTGTTCTTCTTTGAGACGGGCATTTGCCTTGTTGTAGTTTTCCTGCATTCTTGCACGGAACCCTTTTTTCTTTGCTGGTTTCTCAAGAGGTCCTCTTATACCACGCACAGAAGTAATGTAGATACCGCTGACAGAAGCTTTGACTTCCTTCTTGACCGGAATTTCATCGAAAATCTGTTCATCTGCGATAAGTGACATCACTCTTGGTCCGACTTTAGCTTTAACGATTGGAAGCTTTGCACGGCGCATAAATTTTGATGTCTGATCCATGATCTGCTGTGGAAGACCTGCGTCTTTCAGTTTCATGCGCTTTTTGTCTATTATGAGCATGGTAACTGTCTGGGCTGCAGCTGCTACCTGGGCATCCTGTTCCTCTTTCTTTTTCTGGGCTTTCTTGCCAAGAATCGTAAGTACGATAAAAGCGGCAACAAGAATCACTGCGATTACGATAAGTACTATTAATACTGGACTCACTATTTGTTCCTCCTAAATTTACTAAAATTCATTTTAGCAAAAAAATATATAAAAATCAATGTGAATTAAAATTATAGGGCTGAGAATTAAAATTATATGGTTAAGAATTAAAATTATATGGCTGTAATTGTGAAAAAATAAAATTGGGTTTATATAATTGTTAAAAAATAAAATTAGGGGTTGCATTCTTGGCGATAGTCTGATATTATATACAAGTCGCATGAAGAAATAGCTCATGTAACAATTAAATATATGCGGAAGTGTCGGAACTGGCAGACGAGCAAGACTAAGGATCTTGTGATTATTGCAATCGTGTGGGTTCAAGTCCCATCTTCCGCATTGTAGTAGGATTGAACTATTGGTTCAATCCTTTTCTGTAAATATAATAGATCAATCGCTGAATATCTTAGCATTAATCCAAATTAAATGATTCATATATATGTATAATTAATGGGAAATATAGTTTTTGTAGTATTCCCATTATATGTAAAAGGGCAGAAGTAATGTGAAATCGCATAAATAACAAAATCCCATGACATTACAGTAGCGAAAGTAATGTGAAACAGAGAAAATAGCAAAATCCCATGATATTACAGTACCCAAAGTAATGTGAAACAATGAAAACAGCAAAATCCCATGATATTACAGCAGCGAAAGTAATGTGAAACAGCGAAAATAACAAAAGCCCATGACATTATGGTAGCGAAAGTAATGTGAAACAGCGAAAACAGCAAAATCCCATGACATTACGGTAGCGAAAGTAATGTGAAACTACCAAAAATATTAAAAACCCATTACAAGAAGCATAATAAGGATAATGGGACAGTATAAAAAGTAATAATAGCCATTACAGGGAGGTACAATTATTAAATTATTGAGTAGAAAGGATATTTTATGGGGAAAAAAGAAATGATCCTGCCATTATTGGTAGAAAGAAAAGCAGAGCTTGAGGAGGCAATCGCAAAAGCAGACGATATTTTGAAATGTCAGGTGGAAGGATGCCTTGAGGTTAACAGACACAACGATCATTACAGATATTATGTGAAACCATTTGATGAAACTGCCAAAGGCAGAGCCAAGAGGAAATATATAAAAGACATCGGGGTTGCAGAGGCAATAGCAAATTTTGATTATGCTAAACGTATACATAGGGATGCGTCAAATGAGCTTAAAAAGATTAGTGCGCTTATAGAAATGTATAGCAAACCTACAGCAGATGAGTGCTTTCGTGAACTTCATCCGGGAAGAAAACTTCTAGTAAAACCAATTCTTATAGATGATGAGCAGTATGCAGATATATGGGAATCTGCCACATACAAGAATCATAATTCATATCCAATAATTTCACCAATACAAACTGAAAATAATGAGATAGTAAGATCAAAATCAGAAAAAATAATTGCAGATAAATTAAAAATATCCGGTATTCCATATGTCTATGAAAAACCGCTGTATATAGGGAAAATCATTAAATATCCTGACTTTACAGTTTTAAATAAGAGGACAAGAAAAGAGTATTACTGGGAACATATGGGGCTTATTGATGATGTTGAATATTTAAAGAATGCGATTGAAAAGATGACAATGTACTTAAAAAATGGCATTATTCCCGGTAAAAATTTGATAATCACATATGAAACTTCGAGGCATCCATTGTCAGTAAGATCTATTGAAACTTTTATAAATGAATATTTAGTATAAAAATGATTCTAGTGTAATGACCTGTCCATATTTAGCTAAATAACTTGCCTGAATTTTCATCTGCTGCGTTGTCATCAATTGCCGTAGCCCGCTACGGCTCATTCTTCCGCCTTGCAGAATGAAAAATTCATTCTGCGTCATTTGGCTAAATAGCAACATGCCATTACACTAGGATATATTTTACAAATAATGAGCATCATTAAAATATATGGAAATTCTATTCAGGCTCGTTAAGGAGTTTTGCAAAATTTACTAATAGTATCTTATCTTTATGATTCAATTGTTTATAGATTTGGATTAATTCCTTTTCATCATTACTATAAGACTCGTGTTCTCTGTAAGGTGGATAATTGGAAAAAAATTCATTAAGGGAAATATTTAAGCCGGTACATATTTTTTCCAGTGTAGATATGGTCGGCTGGTTGTCCTTTTTAAAGAGACTGCTTAAGGATGAATATGTAATGCCAGATTCTTTTGCCAGTCTATAAAGAGTCCATTCTCTTTCGTTTAATAATGTTTGAATTCTATTTAATACGTCATTCATATTACACATCCCCTTACATAAAAACGTTATATATATTTTACTAATAATATGACGTGATTATTAGACTATAAAAAGCGTAATAAAACGACTTGTAAATATGACGTATATGCGTTATATTATGAAAGTAGTTATCATTCTAAATATAAGAGAATGTTAAAAAGGAGGAAACAGAATGAAGAAGTATTCTAAAAAATTACTCGGTGTATTGCTGGTTTCCGCGATGGCAGCTACGGGAATTACTGCCGTTCCGGGAACTAACGTATACGCCGCGGAAACACAGGAGGCTGCTGAAAAACCAGTGGTTGAGTCAGTAAAAATCGATAAGCAGGGACAGACATTGTACTTTGATGAGTTTGACGGCTCATACGAAAGAGGTTTTAAAATTTCAGTAAAAGTAAGTAACTGTACAGACAGTTCAATATGGGTAGGAGTAAATTCTAAAAATTATTCAGACCTTACAGGAGCGGAGTATAATGCTTCAACTGGAACATATGATCTTACTGTCTCTAACATAGGGGTGTTTGATGCGGATTACTTTGGTAGTGATACAGGAAAATACTGGATATCAAAGATCGCATTTGGGGATACTCCGGATGAAGCCGCAGAAGTGGAGTTGTCTAAAGGAAGCAATAAATATGAGGCAAAAAATGCTGATGAGGCGTTATACTGGGTAAATATAAGTGATCAGTATAAAATGACATTTTATGAGCCGGATCTTTCTGTTAAAGAAATACGAAACGACTCAGATTATAAACATAAGATCTTTAAACAGACAAAAACAGCATATGTAAAGGAAGGAACTACGGAAGCTGATCTGAAAAATGTTTACACTCCTTCTGAAAAAGCCGGACTTACATTTAAAGGCTGGTATGCGCCATATGCCTCATCTTTGTTTACGTTAAAAAAAGATGGCTCATTCAAAAGCGGTGCTACGATTGTACCACAGTATGATAAAAAGGTCGTGCCGTTTAGTGTAATGTTTACAGAACCGGACAGCAAGGGAAACTATGGAGAAGTTGTTGACATCCAGAAAGTAAACAGTACAAGTGATGTAAAATTCCCTACAGTAAAAGGTTACGAATCATATGAATGGCAAGGCTATGCAGATGAGATGGGAATTGATTATTGTATCAAAGTAAATGGTAAAAAGCCTGAAACAGCGTTATCGCTGGTAAGCAGTTCCGCTTCAGATTCTAAGACCGACACAAAAACTGACAGTAAAAATGATTCCAACGCAAATGCAGGGGGAAGCGGCGGAGTTATAGGAAGCCCTGCTGATGAGGCAAGAAGCGGACTTTACCATGATGGCAGTGAGTGGAACTATTATAAAGAAGGAATAAAAGATACCTCTTACACCGGACTGTGCAAATATAATGGCTCATGGTGGTATGTAAAAAACGGAAAAGTAGACTTCAGTGCCACAACACTCTGTAAATACAACGGTTCATGGTTCTATGTAAAAGGCGGCAAAGTAGACTTCAGTGCCACAACACTCTGTAAATACAACGGTTCATGGTTCTATGTAAAGGGCGGCAAAGTAGATTTCAGCACAACAACGCTTTGCAAATACAACGGCGCATGGTTCTATGTAAAAGGCGGCAAAGTAGATTTTAATGCGACAACGCTTTGTAAATACAACGGCGCATGGTTCTATGTAAAGGGCGGCAAAGTAGATTTTAATGCGACAACGCTTTGTAAATACAACGGAACATGGTGGTATG
>CAJLRL010000039.1 GCA_905209075.1 uncultured Lachnospiraceae bacterium
GTGATAGACTCTGTGAGGTTGTAAAGCACCTCAGCAAGACGATCCTGCTGTGCCTCGTCCTTTGCAAGCACCCAAGGTGTTGTCTCGTCGATGTATTTGTTGCAACGGCGGAAAAGTGCAAATACCTCTGTGATGGCATCTGCCACACGAAGTCCCTCCATCTTCTTCGCCACTTTATCTCTTGTGCCGGTAACAACAGCCTTAAGATCTGCGTCAATGGCAGTCTGATCTGCATCGCCTGTTGCGCCTGTGCTCTTTACGATGCCGTCAAAGTATTTATTGCTCATGGAAACTGTTCTGTTTACAAGGTTTCCAAGTATGTTTGCAAGGTCTGAGTTGAATCTCTCGATCACAAGATCCCATGTGATGATTCCGTCGTTCTCGAATGGCATCTCATGAAGCACAAAGTAACGTGTGGCATCAACGCCGAAAAGTCTGACCATATCGTCTGCGTAGATAACATTTCCTTTTGACTTGCTCATCTTGTCACCGCCCTGGAGCAGCCATGGATGTCCGAATACCTGCTTAGGAAGCGGAAGGTCAAGTGCCATAAGGAAAATAGGCCAGTAAATAGTGTGGAAACGCACGATATCTTTTCCGATAAGGTGCAGATCTGCAGGCCAGTTTTTCTTAAAAAGCTCTGATGATCCGTCAGGATCGTAACCGATCTTTGTGATATAGTTTGTGAGGGCATCAAGCCATACATACACTACATGCTTTGGATCGAAGTCTACCGGGATTCCCCAGCTGAATGATGTTCTCGATACGCAAAGATCCTGAAGTCCCGGAAGCAGGAAGTTGTTCATCATCTCGTTTTTCCTTGAAACCGGCTGGATGAAATCTGGGTGTGTGTTAATATAGTCGATGAGTCTGTCTGCGTATTTGCTCATCTTGAAGAAGTATGCCTCTTCCTTTGCAGGCTGTACTTCACGTCCGCAGTCAGGACATTTTCCGTCTACAAGCTGTGACTCTGTCCAGAAAGACTCACATGGTGTACAGTAAAGTCCCTCGTATGAGCCCTTGTATATATCTCCCTGGTCGTAAAGCTTCTTGAAGATCTTCTTTACACATTTTTCATGATCATCGTCTGTAGTACGGACAAAATTGTCATATGATGAGTTTACCATATCCCAGATTTTCTTTACCTCACCAGAAATCTGATCTACATACTCCTTCGGTGAAATCCCGGCTGCCTCAGCCTTTTCCTGGATCTTCTGTCCGTGTTCATCTGTTCCTGTCTGGAAGTATACATCATATCCCTCTGCTCTTTTGTATCTGGCGATTGCGTCGGCAAGGATGACCTCATATGTGTTTCCGATATGAGGCTTGCCTGATGTGTACGCAATGGCTGTAGTCATATAAAATTTGCCTTTGTCTGCCAATTTAGTTTCCTCCTGATTTTCTTTAAATGCGTATAAAAACTTAACTCCACTCTCAAATCACCTTTTCAAGGCTTCTCCGCTGCTTCGCAGCTACAATTTTCGGTTTTCGTTATGCTCATCATACTTCTTTTATACGCTAAAAAACGCCTCCTTGAGAAAAAATCCCAAGAAGACGATTATATCGTGGTACCACTTCTATTCACGCAGCTCCCCTAATAATAAATGCATTGCTGCGCCTCTTTCCGCTATAACAGGCGGTTCCTGTCAGTATCTAGCCATTGGTTCGATACTGCTGCTCCAAAGCCATCTTCCTCTTACTTTAGGTCATCCCCTCTCAGCCTATGGGAATTTCTCTGTGGATCTGCCGCAAAAGTACTCTCTTTTTCGTCGCTTTTATCTAACATATATCTAGGGTAGCATGGCATTTTTAAATTGTCAATGCTGTTTTTCTCATCATATATTTTTTACTTTTTCTTAATTGCTTTTCACCTTTTACGAAGTTATAATAAATTTGACTATAGAGCATACCTTAAATGGCACAATTGTCTTTGGTTGGAATGCTCTTTTTTCTATCCAGCCTGAAAAAGGAGATTATTATGAATCAGATTTTTTACGATGCCATCATGGAAAATCCTGTTATCGCTGCAGTAAAAGATGAAGATGGTGTCTTAAATTGTATGCAAAAAGATATAAACGTCGTGTTTGTCCTATTCGGAGAACTTACTACTATTTCAGACATCGTAGACCGTTTAAAATCGGCCGGGAAAATAGTAATCGTCCATCTCGACCTGATAGGAGGACTTGCTGTCAGAGAAGAATCTGTCCGTTTTATAAAACAATATACAAAGGCCGATGGAATAATTTCGACAAAACCAGATATGATAAAATATGCCAAGGAATTAGGGCTTTATACTATATTCCGGATTTTTGTAATTGACTCAAAAGCTTTCAATGCAATAAGCCATCATGCAATAAGCTCTGCCGATCTTATAGAAATACTTCCTGGGATCATGCCGCGTATAATCCAAAAATTCTCCCAGAAAACCCATGTGCCAATAATTGCAGGTGGACTCATCTCTGAAAAAGAAGATGTTATAAATGCTCTTGACGCTGGTGCGATTGCCATTTCTTCTACTAACCAGCAGGTATGGAACATGTAAATACATTGTTTATCCACTTGACATAGTTTTCAAAACCACATATAATTACATTTGTAACCACATATTAAATATTTTATAAGGAAGTTGTTATGTTTGAGATAATTGTTGACTCTGCTGCAAATATTCCAGCAGATCTTGTAAAAGAATTCAAAATCAAGGTGCTTTCATTTGTAAACCTTGTAAATGGAAAAGAAGTTACATGTTTTGATCCTGATCTTTCAGAAGAAGAAGAGCGCCAGAAAGGCAAAGAATATTACGATGCTATCCGTTCGGGCGCAGAAGTAAAAACCGGACTTATCAGCAGTGGCATATTTGAAGATACTTTCCGTGAAATTTTAGAACAGGATAAAGATATACTTTATTTTTCTCTCAGTAAAAATATAAGTGGAAATTATAATTCAGCAAGAATTGCCGCTGAAGAATTAATGGATTCCGGCGAATACAGCCACAAAATCCGCTTGATAGATTCTCTTAATGCTTCCCTGGCACAGGGAATACTTGCCATTTATGCAAGCGAAATGCGTGACAAAGGCATGGCATTTGATGATGTAGCTGATGAACTTGAAACATATCCAGCCCGCATGAATGGTGTGTTTACAGTAGGCGATCTCAAATATCTTTCACGAACAGGCCGTATAAGCGGAACCAGTGCTTTGATTGGAAATGTCCTGAGCATCAAACCTATTCTCCGCGGAAACAAAGACGGATATATTGTCCAGTACAAAAAATGCCGCGGTCGAAAATCTGCATTAAATGAACTTATATCCCTGGTTTGTGACAATATCGTAGATTCCGAAAACCAGATTATCGGTATCGCACATGCCGATGCATATGAAGATTCGCTTTATATAATGGAACAGATACAAAAACGCATAAAAGTACGCGACTTTATCAATACATCATATGATTTTTGTACCGGAAGCCATGTAGGACCCGATACAATAGCATTATTTTTCATGGCAAAGGACCGTGAACTAAGTGGTAAATAAAACATACCGAAATTAATCATAAATTAACTTTGCAACTCATAATATACTACTAATCTTTTTGAAACTATTTAGTCAAACCCCACTCATCGGCATGATCCGAACTGAGTGGGGTTTTCTAAAATGTAATGACTTTACTTATAGCCGCATCCGCTGCGTCCCGGCATATCCTCGCCGTGAACATATCTGGCATTGAACTCCATGTTTATCTCACGAAGTTCCTTTTTACCATCAATATAATCCTGATACATTTCAGCCAGACCCGACATACATCCATCGCATGTCGCTTCTATGTTCCCTAAAGACCCGGCAACAATCTGTTCCCGTTCTTTTTTTGTTGTCTCACTTATCAAATATCCCATTTTATTCCTCAGCTTTCTTTATTTATACTTAAATTTGATGATTAAAATCCAAGCTCCTCATCCACTAAGATAATCTGGAATCGTCCTTTTACCCTGCAAAAACGTGTAGTAAGTATCTGACAGCAGATACACTGTGGACTTTTGCAATCAAAACATGTACCATTTTTGACACACGGTGTCTCAATACCGAATCTTTGTGCATTGACAGGAGCGGCCTCGTTTCTGGCCCGATGCAGAGCATCCTCCTCTGATTTTACAACTTTATTCATGCCGACAATAAGTAAAACGTGCTTTGGTCCATACGCATATGCCGCAACACGGTTTGCATTTCCATCAATATTGACAAAAACACCATCCTCACTCATTGCATTCACACTTCCGAGAAAGTAGTCGCAACTGAAAGCCTTCAGTGCAATTGCTTCTTTTTCCTCAGGTGTCCCGACCTTATCTCTGTCATAAAACTCGTAATCACCATTTGAAATGGCATCATAAAGTCCGCACTCCTTTATGGAAGCGGCACCGCCCATATTTATGGTGCTTCCCTTTGGAATAAGCTCAAGTGCTTTTTTTAGTGCTTCCTCTTTTGTCTCCACATAGTATGCCTCCATGTTGCGGGATTCAAGTGCCGCAACAACCCGCTTTCCCAAAGCTGCATTTCTCATTTTTCTTACGTCCATTGTGTAAACCTCTTTTCTTTTATTAGCGGACCTCCTGCCATAATCCATTCCAGCCGGCATATCCCATTTCAGCCAGCATATCCCATTGAATTTCAGACATTCACTATAGTATTTGTTTATTATCTCGATTGATTTTATTATACACCTGATCCGCTTCTTTTTGTATATTTATTCCACATTCTTAAGTGCCTGATCCATCGGGATCTTCTTGATCCTCTTGAAGTCGAATACCATTACTATCAGATATCCTATCAGCACAAATGCAAACATTTTTACATAGCCCAGCGGTTTTACCTTGAATGCAAACCAGCCGCTGTATGAGAACAGCATCATTTTCCATGCAACCTTCATCACCAGTGTCCCGATCACAACGCTGAGCAGATCCGCAAGCACTACGACGATTGATGTTGACACCAGATAAAGGCTTGCGATTTCTTTATTTTCATAACCCAGAATCTTTGTCATGGAGATAGCTGTCTCGTTTTTCTCAATGATGAGCTTCGTGAGCAGGTAGATCATAACTGCTGCAAGCAGAATGCAAAGTACCTGGAAATAGCTCATGTATGAGCCCATTGAATGATCCAGCTGATCCGCCATCTTTGTGATATCATGTATCGTAATGGTTGTTGCGATATTGTTTTCGTCGATATCTTTTATCTTTGTATCTGAAAGAAAACCGCTGAACTGGTCATCCTTCAGATCAAATATATCCGCAAATTTGTCTATTGGCATAAATACAGCAATGCTCTGCGATTTGTCGTATATACCCTTTACTTTAAAAGTATATGTTTTTTTCTCATACTGGGCATCAAGCTTGACCTCATCTCCCTCATTCAGTCCATACTTTTGTGAAAATGAATCTGAAATATATACTTCGTTTTTCTTTAATGAATCAAAATCATTTATCTTTACATAACTGCTGTTATCAGCAATTCCGTATATTGATACCTCCTCATCAAGTGCATCGCTTTTTTTAAGAAGGGATGTCATATCAAATTTCTCAGCATCCTTATTTCCAGTTGATACTATATTTCCTTCCTCATCAACGTATGATTTCAGCACATACTGATATTTAGCAAACATCATGCCATCTGTATTGCTCTTGTAGTAATCCAGCGTGTCCGGCATTCCGACCGCCATCGCAAGCATTTCCATGATAAAGAGTATTCCGACAAAAAGTATCATATAATTTGCTTTGTTCTGGAACATGATACGCAGCCTGAAACGGCTCATAAAGTTCCATCTTGGCAGGCGCATTGCCTTTTTACTTTTATTTTTCTTCATATCATGACGCAGGAACTGCAGAGGCGTATGCTGCATCATACGGACAATAACTATAAGATTTACAACCAGCATTATAATGACAGGTAAAACCGTTGTTTTAAGGAATGCGTCAGGATTCCAGATCGTCTTGTATACCGGAAGGCTGTAACTGTTATAATACATCGAAACGACTACGTTTTTAAATACAGTATAACCAAGTATATTTCCTACTATCGCTGCCAAAAGCGTCACAATAACAGGCATCGACAGATAATGGCGTACCAGTTCTCCCTTTGTGTAACCCAAGGCACGCAGCGTTCCGATCGCTGACGACTCGTTTGCGATAGTATTGCTTATAGTAACTGCAAAAATAAATGCGATTATGACTACAAGGATGTCAAGCAGTATACCGCCCATCGCCTTGTCTGATCCCATATCATCTGTTGCATAATTGATAGCGGGATTGCCGTATTTTGGAGTGTAGTCCTCCACCTCATTGCCGGCAAGCATCACCTGTGTGACCATCGCCTCCATAAAACTGTCTGACTGTTCTTTTTCCTCTATATCATCTGCCGGAGCATGATCGTACTTCCATGCATATGAATAATGGATGCTCTTATCCAGACGGTCAAAGCCCTCCTGAGTGACCATTGCCACGTCAAATTTGATCGCATCAAACATAAGATCAGTCTTTTTTTCATGTAATGTCGAATAATTTACATATGCAATAAGACCTGTTATCTTAAACTCTTTTCCACTGACACTGATTTTATCTCCCACCTTCATGCCTGCGTTATCTGCATGCATACGGTCAACTGCGATCTCATTCTCATTTTGTGGAAAATCTCCGTCTAAAAGACAGGCAAGGTTGATATCATCTGTCTTTGCATAGACACGGATCGTTCCATCGCTCTTACCATCGTTGTCATTATCTTCATCTTCGTTCCTGAAGAAATTTTCATATACAGTTACTGAAGTTTTCTTGCTGTTGTCTAAATCATCATCTGATTTTCCGTTCTCTTCTGAATCATCATTGTCCCCGTCAGCTGTGTTTTCTTCTGCCATCCCCGGTATATCAGCCTTTTCTCCTGATTCAATTGCCTCGATCAGACTACTGTCAGCTTTTTCCTTCAACTCAAAATGACCATCCTCCTGCTTATATCTGGTAATTCCCTCATCTGCGGCTGTGAGCATACTCTCGTTTGCTACATACATACCGGATACAAATCCGATCGTAAGTACCAGAAATAAGAAAACCACAAGATACTTTTTCCAGTCTCCGGCAAGTTCTTTCGGTATACGTTTTATCAGGGGATTTTTTATCTTTTTACTCTTCATAGCTGCCCCCTTACCACTCTAACTCTTCTGCTGAAACCTTGTCAGTGTTGATATCGTTGTGGCGGACAGCACCATCACGCAGTTTTATAACATGATCCGCCATGTTTTTAATTGCCTCGTTGTGAGTAACCATTATGACTGTATTGCCGTATTTTTTATTTACATCTTCAATCAGCTTTAAGATTTCCTTTGAAGTATTGTAATCAAGTGCTCCTGTAGGCTCATCGCAAAGCAAGATATCAGGATTTTTCACGATTGCACGGCCGATCGAAACACGCTGCTGCTGTCCTCCCGATAGCTGGTTCGGCAGCTTATATCTATGCTCGTAAAGCCCTAATGTATGTAACAGATCATCTATATCCAGTGCATTATCAGACAGATAAGCACCTACCTCGATATTTTCCTTTACGTTTAAGTTCGAGATCAGATTGTACATCTGGAACACATATCCGAGGTGCTTTCTGCGGTACTGTGTAAGCTTTTTCTCATTCATATCCTTTAATTTATCACCATTTATACTGATATACCCTGAATCTGCACTGTCGATTCCTCCAATGATATTAAGAAGTGTGGATTTTCCCGAGCCTGATGGTCCAAGCAGTACGCAAAATTCTCCTTTTGCCACGGAGAAATTCATTCCACGTAATACTTCCTGGCGTGTCTCACCACTCCCGAAGCCTTTCTTTAAATCAACGATCTCCAAAAATTTCTTCTCTTCTTCTGACATATTTAATCCTCTCTTTCAACATGATCTTCATTATACGTGTCTTACTATAGTTTCTATATATTTACTTTTGTTAGCTTTTTCTAACCGTATGTCATTTTTTTAGGTCTTCCACCTTTACTTTATATATTCTGAAAGACCTTAAAATTTAAAATACCTATATGGTTTGCTTTACACACTTATGTTTTTCAACAATCCTGTTATTTTACTATCGCATACCAGCCTGCGATCAGATACTCCATGCCCTTTTCAGCGAATGCCAATGCTTCTTTTTCATTGTCAATATGTGTAACCATGAATATAAACATATCAACCTGCGAATGAGACATCCAGTGAACAACTTTTTTGTCTACCATGTGAACATCATTTGCCTTACACATTGCCTTACATATAAAAGCATTATGTTCATCCATCTGATCCACCAGACGATCCATCACATTTTCCATTGTCGATCCCTGTGATTTCGTCAACACCATAAGTACTTCATCCCTGTGTTTGTATATCTCATGGACAAGCTTCTTTGTACATTCAAAATCCAGACTATCATCATGCTCATTTTCGTAGCCCCTATCAGCCTCTTTTACTTCATGGCTATAATGCTCTTTAATGATTGCATTTAGACGATCCATGAAATCACCCACTATTTCACAAAACAGATCATCTTTATCATGAAAAAAGAAATATAAAGCTCCGGTTGTAACTCCTGCTTCCTGACAGATATTTCTAAGTGAAGCTCCTGCAAAGCCTTTTTCCATGAATTCCGCTTTGGCGCATTCTATAAGATGCTTTTTTGTTTCACTATCATGTATCTTTCTTGCCGTCATTGTCTTCCCCCAGTTGTATATACAAAAATAACATAACAGTGTTATGTTTGATAACACTGTTATGTTAACTCTAAATACCTTATTTGTCAAATATTTATTATTATCATTTATTTTATACTAACTTATCTACACTTCCTACATGGGATGGAAATGCTATTTTCTTAAAACAGCTGCCATACTATTTACTCTTATAATATGCGCACTGGAAATTTTACAATAACCTATCGCATGATAATATATGCCATATACACTGCGTACATGAGCAGCATTGCTATTCCCTCGCCCCTTTTTATCTCTCGTTTTGTCCATGCCATTATCCACACTATAAGTGAAAATACCACAAGCACGATTATATCAATCATATTCTCCTGTATAAATGTAATCGGACTTATTGCTGAAGCAACTCCAAGCACCATAAGTATATTGAAGATATTTGATCCTATTGCATTTCCGAGTGCCATATCTACTTCATTTTTTCTTGCTGCGACTATTGAAGTAACAAGCTCAGGAAGTGATGTTCCAATTGACACGATCGTAAGTCCGACAAGAGTCTGTGACATTCCGATATCTATTGCTATACGGCTTGCACTATCTACTACCACATCGCCGCCTACTGCAATTCCTACGGCTCCGATCACAATAAAAATTATTGCTTTCGGCATTGAAATAAGTGGTATATCATCAACTTCCGGATCAGATGCGTTTTTATTTTCCTTTAAAGTATGTCTGATCAGATAGAAAATATAGCCTGCGAAAAAGCCAAGCAGAATTATTCCATCTACCCTGCCAAGTGTCATTCCTATCACACCCATGACAAGAAGCAGAATTGCGCAGATCATTGAAAATGGGAAGTCTCTTCTCAAAGAAGCTCCATCCACTGCTACCGGTGTCATTATTGCACAGACTCCGATAACTACCATAAGATTAAAGATATTTGAACCTGTTACATTGCTGACCGCAAGTGTATTGTTGTGTGCTATCGACGCAGCTACGCTGACTGCAGTTTCCGGGAGTGATGTCCCCATCGCCACTATTGTGAGTCCTATGATAAGTGACGGCACCTTAAATCGTTTTGCCACACTTGAGCTTCCCTCTACAAACAGATCCGCACCCTTTACCAGGAATACAAATCCTGCCACCAGACACAGCAGCACTACAATAAATGGTGCTTCATTAATAAATTTTTCCATTGTGTTTCCTCCATCTTTACTATTTTTGTTTATATTTTATTATACATAAATATTTTTACATAATAAAATCAATTTAAACGATATGTCTACGAGTTTATTTACTTAAAATGCCAGTATCCCCAGATGTTCAAGCAATATCTTTAATCCGATGAAGATGAGGATGATCCCACCAACGACTTCGGCTTTCTTTTTGTATTTGCTTCCGAAAAAGTTTCCAACTGCAACAGCTATTATAGACAGTACAAATGTTGTAAGTCCTATTATGGTAATTGCTTCATAAATGTTTAAGTTATCATATGCGAGCGCAAACATAATTCCGACTGCCAGTGCATCAATGCTTGTGGCTATCGCAAGTAAAAACATTTCTCCGTGGTTCAGCGCCAGATCTTTCTCAACTACCATATCATCTTCGTTGTCCTTTACTGCCTCGTATACCATTTTTCCACCAATAAATGCAAGCAGAATAAATGCGATCCAATGGTCAATGCTTGTGATATACTTTTCAAACTGTGCGCCGAGCATATAGCCAATAAGCGGCATGAGTGCCTGAAATCCTCCAAAATATAACCCGATCGTTACTGCCTGTTTCTTGTTGAACTTTGTCATTCCAAGACCTTTACATATTGATACGGCAAATGCGTCCATTGACAAACCCACTCCTATGAGCAGGATTTCAATAAAAAGTACCATATTTTATTCTCCATTCCCTAGTGTACGGTGACCGAAATTACATATTTCTGTACTTAATAGTTACAATATTTTATATATACAATGATATAAGGGTCAAAAGGTATTTTGACCTTTTAATCATACAATAAAAAAGACCCGTGCATACAGTCACCTATAGCATAACGCTATTGTGTACTGCATACATGAGTCTCATTCTTTAATGTTTGCCAGGTCTTACAACCGGGTTTGTTGACAAACCACGTATATATTAAAATACGCGAACTACTCCCTCAGATGTAGTATTGCATTTTACTGGCCACACTATTGTGTGAGCAGTAACTTGTATTTAATTGATCACCATTGTTAATAGACTATAGCAAACTTGCGCTTGTCTTGTCAATGGCTTTCTGCGCTAATCTTTGTAAGTATTGGCTAACATATTATATGACACATTTATCCGACGTTAAATTCTTCTATCATACAAGTGTGCTTTTTGGTGTCTTTATCGTAGTTTACGCCTACAAGCAATAGATTGCCCTGAAATTCCTTTAGTCCTTCCACATACTGTCTGTCCTTTATCTGTGAGATCGCACCTTCTGCGCTCTTATCCCATTTTAACTCTATCACAGCAGCCGGTTTATCAGTATGCATTTTTCGTGGGATAAAACACAGATCAGCAAAACCCTTGCCACTTGGAAATTCCCTGATTATCGTATAGTATTCACGCGCAAAATAAAATGCAAGGTTTATCGTACAGGCAAGTGAATTTTCATTGTTATATTGCAGACTTGAAATCTCCTTATGCGCCTTGTCAATACCTGCTGCTACAGCATCTGCATCCTTTGTCCACATTGCTTCAAGTAAATTTTTTGAATCCTTTACAGACTCAATAACCTCGTTCCAGTCCATTGTACTGATCGCATTTACATACTCCTGCGACACTTCCTTATTGGGAATAGACACCGTTTTATCCTGCCAGCGGTAACTCAGATATCCCAGATGTACAAGCAGTGTCAGCACATCGTCACGGTTCTGGAATGTGGTCATGTCATTTGAAAATGTACCTGTATTGATCTGTATCCGATCCCCTGCAAGCATACGCACGATTGCATCCTTTAAACCATCAAAATTCATCTGGATGTATACCTTCAAAGCCTCATATGTTTCTGTCTGATTCCAGTAATTATCAAACAGACCACTAAGCATGGCATCTACAACAGATTTAGGACTGTACATGGCATATATCTTCGGGTTTTCCCCATCCATGGTCATGAGCTCATATCCATCATACCATGCCTGTGCTTCCTCAAAGTTTCGCTTATATTCCGCACAGAGTGACCTTACCTCATCCTCAGTAAATCCGAAAAACTCAGCCATTTCACGAGGATTGATCATGGAGTATTCACTGAACATATTTAAAGCTGAATGTGAACCATATTTTTTTATCGGTAAAATTCCTGTCATATACGCAAGTGCAATATATTCCTGATCCTTTAACCATGCCCTCAGAAAATCCAGATATTTCTTCTGCGCTTCTTTATCCTGCTTGTACTCACGAAACAGACAATCCCACTCATCTATGAGTATGATAAATGGTCTGCTGGTGTTGGCGTAGATATCATTCATGGCAAAAACCAGACTGCTTTCTCCGTCCATTACCAGTTCTGGATACCCTCTTTTAAGATCTGCTATAATTCGCTTTTGAAAAACTTCAAGCATTTCATCCATACTATGCGTCGCACTTAAAAAACTCTGCATATTTATTTTAAGTACATCATACTGATTAAGATGTTTTTTATAATCTTTGGTACTTGCTATTTTCAATGTATCAAACAAATCTGCTGTATCTACACTGCGATCATAATATGCCGTGAGCATATCCGCAGCCATGGATTTACCAAATCTCCTCGGTCTGCTGATACAGATGTATTTCTGTCTCGTATTGACCAGTTCATTTATTTTTTCTATCAGCCCTGTTTTATCCACATAGATTGCAGAATTAAGGCTTTCCTCAAACCCTTTACTTCCCGGATTCAGATAGCTTCCCATGTCCGGCACCTCCGTTCTTAATAGTCTGTATTTATTATAATACAAATTATGTGCCTTATCTACTCCCCAAATGTATATCCAATCCCGAACACATTCCTTATGTATACCGGATCTGTCATGTCATGACTATGCATTACGTAAAACTTACATTTTCTGGATTCATATTTAGATATCAGGGTATTTGCATAATTCATGATACCTATTTTAGTCCCAGCTAAAAATCAACAATATTCCTTTATATATTCATCAAAATATGGAAGCGCAAGCGAAATATATCCCTGTCTTGTTTTTATTATACCTCTTTTTATAAGACGATCCCTGTACATTGAATAACTTCCTGACTTCTCTCCCATGAGCTTAAGCACTTCTTCGCGCTTATATTCTTCCTTATCTGTTAAAAGTCCAGCAAGAAATCTGTCCATTTCCGTCATCTCTTCCCATATTTTTTCGTAGGAATACGCAAACAATTCTGCTTTTAGTTTAGGCAAAATATCTTTCAGTGACTCCCCCGCCTTTTTCTTAAAACACAACACGCCCAATTCCTGAAAAGCATATGCGTATCCTTTCGTGATCTTCGCCATTTCACGAGCCTCATCACTATCGATATCCAGCTTGCTCTTATACATCTCAGTCATTCGTATCATATTAAGAGGCTCTGTTTTAACTGTTGCAGCTCTTCTGAAAAATGTAAGATTTTTGACATTGCTTAATTCCTGTATATTTTCATACAGACCTGTACATACAAAATATACCGGATACCCCGCTCTGAGCCATCTGCCATATTCAGATGCAAATTTTACCATTTCTTCTGACTTTGAAACTTCGTCTATTCCTGTTGTTTTCTTATCCTGTGAACCAAAACCAGCCTTTACAAGCATTGCCGCTATCTGTCCTAATATATCTCTTGCAGGATTTACATCAAAAACAAGCCAATTTATATATCTGCTTTCATTGGTTCTTAATTCTTCCTCCACCTTTGCAAGTATAACGGTTTTACCGGAGCCTCTGACTCCGGTTATCTTATATACCGACTCAGACGGATTATCGTAAATAAAGCTTTCCAGTATCTCCTCTGTCTTCTCAGTATGGATATATGTGTATTCCGGAGTCTTACTGAATGTTGTAGTAAATGGATTCTGCATAAATTCACCTCGATTTATTATATGAAATTTATAACTATTTATACTTTTTTATACTTTTTTGCAATATCCCTACACAGCGTAAATAGTGTTACAGTAAGTCCTGTGTTGCTGGTCACACTGTTAGGTGTGAGCAGTACTGTATTTTGCACCCTTGACAAATCCCTCCCCCAACAGCTATAATATCGTCAATTGAAGCACAATTACATTTCAAACGGCTTTGATGGGAACAAGTACATTTTTGCAATACTTACAGAGAGCTGCCGGTCGGTGAGAGGCGCAAGGAAAACAGATTTGGAATACATCCCGGAGCTTTGCACCGAACGTCGGATTGGATTGCCTTAATTATTATCCCACCCGGTTAATAAGCTGCAACGTATTGGCACACGTTATAGTGCTGGAGTGTTAGCAGAAGTCCTTTCGGATATGCTGTGCGACAACTCACGGAGGCATACCTGTGTGAGCAGGATGCAAATTAAGGTGGTAACGCGAGAAATCCCCCTCGTCCTTAAATGGATGAGGGGGATATTTTATTTTAACTAACTATTCAGAACATGCGAATGTGTGTTGCAAGGTTCTGAATACAAATTCAATCTATCAGGAGGAAAATCATGACAATTTATGACGAATTAGTTGCCCGCGGTCTTATCGCTCAGGTAACAGACGAAAAAGAGATCAAAGAACTTATAAACAACGGAAAAGCTACTTTCTACATCGGCTTTGATCCTACAGCAGACAGCCTTCACGTAGGACACTTCATGGCTCTTTGCCTTATGAAGAGACTTCAGATGGCTGGAAACAAGCCTATCGTGCTTATCGGTGGAGGTACAGCACAGATCGGTGATCCATCAGGACGTACAGATATGCGTCAGATGATGACA
The DNA here is from genome assembly GCA_905209075.1 of uncultured Lachnospiraceae bacterium. GTDB lineage: Bacteria > Bacillota > Clostridia > Lachnospirales > Lachnospiraceae > Roseburia. The sequence goes on from CAJLRL010000039.1 coordinate 14,645, forward strand.
ACAGAGACTATCAACCACAATGTAGAGTGCTTCAAAAAACAGATGAGCCGCTTCATCGACTTTGGCGAGGGAAAAGCTATCATGGTAAACAACGCTGACTGGCTTATGGACTTAAACTACGTGGACGTGCTCCGCGAGGTTGGTGCTCATTTCTCAGTAAACCGTATGCTTACTGCTGAATGCTACAAGCAGCGTATGGAAAAGGGTCTTTCCTTCCTTGAGTTTAACTACATGATCATGCAGAGCTACGATTTCTACACACTTTTCCAGAAATACGGCTGCAACATGGAGTTCGGTGGAGATGACCAGTGGAGCAACATGCTTGGTGGAACAGAGCTTATCAGACGTAAGCTCGGAAAAGATGCATACGCTATGACGATCAATCTGCTCTTAAACTCTGAGGGTAAGAAAATGGGTAAAACACAGTCCGGCGCAGTTTGGCTTGATCCTAACAAGACTACACCATTCGAGTTCTTCCAATACTGGAGAAACGTTTCTGATGCCGATGTCCTTAAATGTATCAGAATGCTCACCTTCCTTCCACTCGAAGAGATCGACAAGATGGAAAGCTGGGAGGGCGCACAGCTCAATGAAGCTAAGGAGATCCTTGCATTCGAGCTTACAAAACTTGTTCACGGTGAGGAGGAAGCCACAAAGGCTAAAGAGGCAAGCCACGCCCTTTTCGCAGGCGGAAGCAACAATACAAATATGCCTACAGTTACTGTCACAGCAGAAGACTTCCCTGACGGAGAGCTTGATATCATCTCTGTTCTCGTAAAAGCAGGACTTTGCGAGTCAAGAGGAGACGGCCGCAGAAATATCCAGCAGGGCGGTGTTTCCGTTAACGACGAGAAAGTAACTGATATCTCTACAAAATACACTCTTGACGATTTCAAGGGCGAGGGTCTTATCATAAGACGTGGTAAAAAGAAATTTGCTAAAGTTATGGCTGAATAACATTTTTAGTTTAATACCTATATCTTTTGACAAAACAGAACCGGTGGAAAATCTCTAACACAAATGTGCCAGATCATTTCCACCGGTTTAATTTATCCTATTTTATTCTAAATCCGTATTCATCTTCTAGAAGCGGAATAGTTTCCACATTCATATTTTCAATATTAACATATGTCCCCTGGCTTACCATAATAAAAACTTTATCTATCTGCTCCTCCGTTCCTTGAATTTCCAATAAAACAGAACCATCCGGCTCATTCCTTACCCAGCCGGTTGTTCCCACCATACTTGATGCATATTCCATCCGGTATCGAAATCCAACACCCTGAACCGAACCAGACACTCTTATCTTCCTGCGTATTATTTTGCTGTCATAATCAGTCATTTTATTAATTCTCCATTTGTGCTGTTAATAATTACCAATTCCCCTTCCAGATCAAGTGTAGCAAATTTTCCTTATATCACTTTATTACATATCTGATAAGCTTCATCATCCAATAAATTGATGTATACATCGTCATATAAATTGATATATACATAATTCCGTCCTGATATTTTAAATCCTTCTCTGCTTAGAAAAACAAATATATACCAAGACCTATGCCGGGTAGAAGTATATATTTCTATCCGACATCTAAATCCAGACTCAGTCCAGCAGCTAACTCCTATCTCATATTAGTTTTTTATAATATGCCGTATTATAAGAATACTTCCAACGGCAAAAATAAAATATAATACATAGCTTAGTGTATCGTTGTTTTTAAGTTGTGTAAAATAATATGTAACTGATATTTTGGCGATTACAAGAACAGCAGCCAGCATTAAACAGCAGCCAAACGACAACAGTATCTTCTTCATAAATGTCTCCCTAGCAGATTTAATTATAATTTTATTAACAAATATCCTTGTCAGCAATATATCACAGCTACCCATATTACCCCCCTATTCCCTCTATAGTTCCTATTAGATACACTATAAAATATGTTACTTTCGTTACTATTCAGAATAATTCAGAAAACCAAGGCTAATATAATGATGACCAGCACTATCGCCACCAAACCCAATATTACCCTATATGTTCTTGATGACATATTTAAGTGCATCTCTTCTTTTTCAAAAGTATCAAAATTATCATTCTGTTTTTCATGCATATCATTTACATTCATAATATCACAATTAAACTTATCCATCATATTCATAGATTATTCTCCTCGTACAATTCCAACAATTTGTTGCTGTTATTTCTGTGTAATATGACAATTGCCACAATAAGCATTATGATAATAACAGGAATTTGCCTTACAAGAAAATTATATGATCCGCTGTATCGATATCTTTCTATAGCCATCATGTAATTACAATATTCCGAAAAATCCCATGCAAAATGCAGTAATATTACACTCCATAAACTCTTAGTTCTTAAATATATTACAGACCATACAAATCCTACTATACAGCCAAATATGATTGTAGACCATATAGTTACCGGATTCATATCTTCACCCCAAATAAGATTTTCAAGATGTGCCAGCCCAAACAGTAGTCCTGAATATAAGCACCCCAATACTATCGTTTTATTTTTTCTAAAAATACAATTAAGCACCACACCTCTAAAAATCAGTTCTTCCTCGATACCAACCGTAAGATATAGCGATAGATTAACAACCAGTTTTTCAACCAGTTTATGACCATATAGCCCTGCATGACCATTAAAAATCCAATAAATTGCCTGTACTGAATAAAATACTGAGAACGCAGTTATGGGTAATCCATATACGCAAATTCCTTTAGCACAGCCTTTCATACTGCCTTTGCTCACTTTCATCTTGAAAATAAGCAATAAAATAATAATAGATATTATATCTATAACATTTGCAATAAGATTTGCGCTATCATAATGTTCTCTCATAATTGGTATTCCGTTGATAAGAAGCGACAATACCAATACTTTGTAGAGCAAAAATATCACTACCACACCTATAGAAATAAAAATCCAAAATATATTCCTTATTTTACTAACCATTATCATTATTCCCTATCACAAACTTTTATCATTTTCTCAACACAAACTATTCCTGCTACAAATATACTCAGCACAATCACACTATCCCCACAGTTAACTTTCGTTATACTACTAATCACTAATCTGGCAATATTAAATATCATACAAAAAGCCTGTACCGCTAAAAATACTCTATTATCTTCTGCTCTTTTTGATTCAATATAGTATATGGCAGTTATCGTACAGACCACAGTCAATGAACTCGCCAACCCCATCATAAAATAGCACGATAAGGCATTAATTACTAATGATATGACATATAATAAATATCTCAATGTTAAAATTTCCTTCCTTCTACTAATCGGTTAGTAAATTGTTTTAGTGCAATGTTACATATATGAACCTTCCAGCTTATTTAGTCTGTTCATTAATTATCTCCTCAATAGATGCAAATGGCACATTATCAAATAAACCTTCAAGTTCGTTCTCCACATCGAGAGCTATTGCAATTTTTGTCAAAGACTGCAGGGATATTTCTCCGCTCTGCTCAAATCTCTTAAGTGAACCAAGACTTACACCTGACCTTGCAGCTAATTGCTTTTGAGTGATTTTCTTTCTTTTTCGCAAGCGTACTATCTTTTGTGCAATGTCGTTATTTATTTCTGTCCATGTTTTTTGATATAAGTTAATCATGCTAATATATTATCCCTTTTTAGGATTTTTATCAAGATACGACTAATATATTATCCCTAGATATCTTGTTATATTTATTTCCAGGGTTAGGCATCAATATGTATCCTTTACAGAAAGAAAGCTGAAATCTTTAAAGTTACTTGATAAAGTGGCAGACTAAAACAGGGCACACCTTTTACAGCTATACTTTATTCGTGAATTTCCAATGGAAGATTATCAGGATCATAAAAGAATGTCATTTTTTTGCCTGTGTAAATATCGAGTCTAATCGGCTCAGTTATGATTCCCCTTTTATTCAATTCTCTTACTGTATTATCGACCGAGTCTACAGCAAAGGCAAGATGCCGAAGACCGTAAGCCTCTGGATAAGTGGGGCGTTTCGGACAATTTTTAATGATAAAAAGCTCTAATTCCATATCATCGAGTTGAAGATCAATTTTGTAATCATCACGTTCTGGTCTGTAATTTTCTCGAACGATAGAAAAACCTAACAAATCCACATAAAAGTGCTTTGATTGCTCATAGTTGCTCCCAATAATGGCAATGTGATGAACTTTTTTTAAATTCATGGTGTATTTACCTCTCTCCTATTTTGTTTGAATACATGAAATATAATATCATATGCTTACGCATATGATAAGCCTGCGGCTGATATCTATGCGCATTCGCACAGATATAACTCATGTTCTGCTGCTCTGGTATTGTTCGACTGCTATTTCCTTTTTCTTACTAAATACACTCCCTCAACAAGATTTGCAATTGAAACTATTCCCCATGCAAATCCCAGGAATAAACTATCCATATTAATAGAATAAACAGCTATTGCCATATATGCCAAAGAAGCCAAAATATAAAATATACCCTTTTTATCTTTCATGTATATTTCCTCCATCATTAAATTGCTTCATTTTTTACCAGCCACCCCCCTATTCCAGCACCTACAACTCCTCCTGCTATAAGAACTGTTCCTAAAAAGGCTTTTCCAAATTCATTCCAGCCACCTCCATCTACCATCAGTTCATCTTCCTGCGGTATCTTGCAATTTTCGTCCGGCACTCTTGCCTTTTTCTATACAAAATCTAAAAAATTATTATATAGTTCATGTTCTATTTCTATATTTCTTTTATTCTTCCACCCAATTACCAATTAACCAAAAATTCTGTAAATATCGGTACCTACTCCATATCCTATATTGTATAGCATAAGTCCAATTATCCCTATAATTAATATGTTTCCATAAGTTTTATGTTCCATATACCAGCTAATGATTTCTTGCATATAATTCACCACCTTAGATTTTTATTTATTGATGTCAGACACCAATGTGTCCACAATTTGCTATAAAAATTCCCATCATGATAATTGCAATACCACCAAAATGTTTAACATAGTATTTCCCAAATCCGTTTTTTCTCTCTTCAATCCACTTGTTCTCAAAATCAAGTTCCTGTTTTCTTTCCATATTCAATATTGGTTTACCTCATACCATTTTGCTATTATCAAATTTTTCTTTATGAATAGACCTATTAACGACATCTAGCATAATTGTTGTCGCTGCCACCATAATATATGCCCCATTTGCCTTGTACTGTGCTATTGACTCATAAATATAAAACATCGTAGATAGGGCTAAAAATATATAATAAAAAATAATACACATTTTTATTATTTTAGATTCTATT
>CAJLRL010000040.1 GCA_905209075.1 uncultured Lachnospiraceae bacterium
CAGAGATGTACTCTAACACAGGTGGACAGGCTTCTAAGGCTTCTAACATCGGTGAGGTATGTCAGTTCGCAGCAGCTGGTAAAGAGACAAGCAAGAAGTCACTTTCAGAGATCGCTATGAGCTACGGATATGTATACGTTGCACAGATCGCTCTTGGAGCAAACCCAGCACAGGCTGTTAAGGCTATTACAGAGGCTGAGGCATATCCAGGACCATCACTTATCATCGGATACGCACCTTGCGAGCTTCACGGTATCGCTAAGGGTGGTATGAACCACTGCCAGGATGAGATGAAGAAGGCTGTTAAGGCTGGATACTGGAATCTCTTCTCATTCAACCCAGCACTTAAGGCAGAAGGAAAGAATCCATTCACACTTACTTCTAAAGCAGGTGATGGATCTTACCAGGATTTCCTTAACAACGAAGCACGTTATACACGTCTTATCAAGCCATTCCCAGAGAGAGCAGAGAAACTCTTTGCTAAATCTGAGGAAGCAGCAAAAGCACGTTACTCACACCTTGAGAAACTTGTTAAGTTATATGGAGAGGATTAATTTGATAATTAATGATCTCAGTATTAAAACCACAGGGCTATGCCCTGTGGTTTTTTGTACTTAATAATAAACGAAATCATCCGTTTACAAATTTAAGGTGTAATGGTACAATATCTATGGTATTATATCTCCTGGCATACATCAGATAGGGGATATGGAATGATACCTTATCGGAGGAAAATAAATGGCAGGCTTTATGGACAGGCAATCCAAAAGGTCGCATCGTGATAGGTCACCATTAGTGAGGCAGAAGGAAAAAACAAAACAGGCTGCACAGATGACAGATGATGATGTTAATCGACATGAAAGGATGCACGAAAAAGTGGATAAGGATGATTTTTTATTAGCACAGATAGATGAGTTTCGAAAAAAGGCACAGAAGCTTCAGGAAATGCTTGATACAAAAGAGACAAAAGCAAAGGAGCTTGCTGATATTGTCGAAGAACGTGAGATAAAAGCAGAGGAGTTAAAACAGATTTTAGACGAACGTCAGGTAAAAGCTGACGGTATAACTGCACAGGTAGAGCATCAGATAGATATACTGATAGACCGGGTTAATGCCAAAATGCAGGAGATTGAAGCTTCCATGACAGATAATATTGAAGGGTTTGGCAAAAACATATCCGGAAATATAGATGATTTTACAAATAAAATTTCAGTCAGGATAGATGATTTAGAACGTTCGGTCGGTGAGGATATTTCAAAAGCAGGCAGTGAATCATCTGATATGTTAAGATCATTAGGTGAACTTAATAATCAGCTTGTAGCTTTAAAACAGGAAATATCAGAAAAGGTACATACAGAAAACGTAAAATGCTACAGAAATATACAAGATCTTTTTAAGTCGATGGATGAAAAAGTGGATTCTGTTTATGCTATCGAAAAACAGATCAGGTCTGCAAAGACATTTTCAATCCTTACATTTGTGTTTGCATTGATAAATACATTTGGATTGATAATGTTTTCATTATACGTATATGGTGTATTTGATAATTTAATTTAGATAATATAATGCAATTCCCAGATGGGAATTGCATTTTGCACCTTTATAGAATGGCAGTAATTGAAATACATGCCGGATGCATAAATAACATATTATAGGAGAAAACATGGCAAAGAAAATAGTACGGGTTGTTGGACATAAAAATCCTGATACGGATTCTGTATGTGCAGCAATAGTATATGCAAACCTTAAGCAGCAAACAGATGATACAATGGATTATATTCCTATGAGAGCGGGGAGTGTCAGTGCTGAGACGGCATTTGTGCTTGAGTATTTTAAGGCAGAGACACCGGAGCTGCTAAAAGATGTAGGAACACAGATAAGAGATATCCATATAAGAAAGACAGAAGGTGTCAGCAGTCATATTTCCATGAAGAGAGCATGGGAAATGATGAAGATCCTCAATGTAGTAACACTCCCGGTTGTAAATAAAAAAAACAAGCTGGAAGGCCTGATCGTAACAGGGGATATAGCAAAATCATATATGGATGTATATGACAATTCAATCCTGTCGACAGCAAGAACCCAGTATAAGAATATAATCGATACATTAGAGGGAACTATTGTTGCAGGAAATGAGCATGGATATTTCGTAAAAGGAAAAGTAGTAGTCGGGATTGGAACACCTGAGGTACTCCAGTCTATAGTCGAGGATGATGATCTTGTCATAATAGGAGACAGGGAAGATGCACAGCTTATCTGTATAGAGCAGAACTGCAGCTGTCTTATAGTGACAAATGGATTTGAAATATCGCAGGAAGTACTTGAAGCAGCAAATGCAAAAGATGTCGTTGTCATAAGTACTCCATACGATACTTTTACAGTTTCAAGACTTATAAATCAGAGTATGCCTATTAAATTCTTTATGACAAAAGAAAATATTGTACACTTTGAGATGGATGATTACGTTGATGATGTGCGTGATACAGTGGCAAAGATCAGACACAGGGATTTTCCTATAGTTGATGAAAACCAGAATTATGTTGGTATGTTCTCACGCAGAAACCTGATGAATACAAGGAAGAAACAGGTTATATTAGTGGATCATAATGAAAAATCGCAGGCCGTTACAAATATTGATGAGGCGGAAATACTTGAAATAATAGATCATCACAGAATAGGAAGTCTTGAAACAATGGCACCTGTTTATTTTAGAAACCAGCCATTGGGATGTACGGGCACAATTATATACCAGATGTATCAGGAAAAAGGGGTAGAGGTAAGTGAACAGATGGCAGGACTTATGTGTGCAGCCATATTATCTGATACACTTGTGTTCCGGTCGCCTACGTGTACTGCAATAGATAAATCGGCAGCAAAGTGTCTTGCGGAAATCGCAGGAATAGATATTGATGAATTCGCACAGAAGATGTTTGAAGCCGGAAGCGATTTTTCTAATAAAACAGAAGATGAAATATTAAATCAGGATTTTAAAATATTCCATTCGGGAGATTATACATTTGGTGTATCACAGATAAGTGCGCTTGCAAGAACAGAGCTTGATAAGGTGCAGGCAAGAATTACACCGCTCATGGAAAAAATGCAGGTAGATAAAAAAATTGATATGTATTTCGTCATGCTTACAGACATACTGGACGAATCGACATACCTTATATATACAGGGCAGGAGGCAGCAGCTATTGCAGCTTCAGCGTATAGCCAGCCACAGAATGGGCAGGGACTTATGCTCAAAGGTGTTGTATCGCGCAAGAAACAGCTGATACCTGAGCTTATAAATGCAATAAACGAAAGAGCATAAATAATGGAAGATAACTGCCAGGTCAGCGTAAAATCAGTAAGGGAATGATGCAGATGGCAGAGTGTCAAAAGATTTTTTATAAGCACGTATAAATGCGGAATAACTTTTGAAACCACATTCATAGCATGCGGTTTTTACAGGAGTGCCATTCTGGATCAAATCCCTTGCGAGGAGCAGGCGTTTTGTGGATACATAATTTCCTATAGTGTAGCCGGTTGCTTCCTTGAAGCTATGCATCAGATAATATCGGCTCATAAAAAAGCGGTCGGAAATATTGTCTATAGATAGTTCTTTTGTTAAATTATAATTTAAATAATCTATTATTTCAACGATTTTTTCGTTGGACGAATAAGTGTCAATATATTGAGTTCCTCCGCTTATGGAGATTCGGTTGAGCTGTATCATAAACTCCAGAAAAACGAGTTTGCGGTGCAGCTCATTTGCGTATCCGGTGTCATCAAATGAATTATATAATTGTTTTATTGAATGCCATATGGGGCTCTTGTCTATCGGAGAAAAACGCAGGACGTGAGACTGGCATGCTGATGCCTTACGGAAACATATCGTCAGGTCATCATCAAAATATAAAATATTTTCATTTGCAAAATTTTTGGAAATATAAATGATGATCCTCTCATAAATTGAATCATCATTTAATATTGGACGATGGACTTCGCCTGCATTAACTAATACAATATCATATGGCTGGAGCTTATAGTTTCTTCCTTCTATACAGTAAGAAACATTTCCCTTGATGTGTATAAGTATCTTATGGAAATCATGATAGTGAAATGGTATATCGAGCTTTGATTTGTCGGTAATATGAAACATTTTATATGGTTTGGTGAGGTATCCTGTTTTTTCGTATGAATCCATCTATATCTCCTTTCATGGCTGTATTTATTTGTCATGATTTATATATTATTATTTATGTATCAGTCTTTATAAAGATAATTGCTTTGTGATTTCCTCTATAAGAACGTATATAATGGAACGCAGTTCTATAAGCATAATAGTTTAAAATAGCACAATTTGCAACCTTAAAAGCACTTTATTAACTTCCAAAATTAAAAAGTGCGGAGTATAATGATAATATACTGAATAAATGAGGTGAAAATATGAAATTTACAAAAATGCATGGATGCGGAAATGATTATGTATACATAAATTTATTTGAGGAGAAAGTTGATGATCCGGCGAAGCTTTCTACTATAGTAAGTGACAGACATTTTGGAATAGGATCTGATGGTGTCATTACGATCGGTCCGTCAGATATAGCAGATTTCAGAATGAGAATATATAATGCAGATGGTTCAGAAGCCGAAATGTGCGGAAATGGGATCAGATGTGTTGCAAAATATGTCTACGATCATAAGCTTACAGATAAGACAGAAATATCCGTTGAATCAGGAGCCGGCATAAAGTACCTTACGCTCTATACAAAAGACGGAAAGGTTGAACAGGTAAGAGTAGATATGGGAGAACCGATCTTAGAGCCAGATAAGATACCTGTTATTGCAGATGGAAGCTGCGTTGTTGACGAACCTATAGAGGCAGGGGGAAAACAGTGGAGAATGACATGTGTGTCTATGGGAAATCCGCATGCTGTGATTTTTGTTGATGATGTTGCGGATTTTGAACTTGAAAAATATGGACCATCATTTGAAAATAACCCTCGTTTTCCGAAACGTACCAATACAGAATTTGTTCAGATAATTTCAAGAAACGAAGCGTCAATGAGAGTATGGGAGCGTGGATCAGCGGAAACATGGGCATGTGGTACAGGAACATGTGCGACAGTAATGGCATGTATATTAAATAAAAAAACAGATGACAAAGTGCTTGTGCATTTAAGAGGCGGGGATCTTGTGATCGAGTATGACAGAGATACAAACCATGTGTTTATGACAGGACCTGCAGCAGAAGTATTTACAGGAGAAATATTTATATAAATATAATCGGGAATTAATTATTGCGGTTGTTTGTAAAAGAAATCTAAGATAAAGTAGGAGAAAGAAATGAAACTTAGCAAATTATTAGAAAAATTAGAATACACAGTTTTAGCTGGAAATACTGATATGGAGATATCAACTCTTGTATATGATTCGAGAAAGGTACAGAAAGATTCTGTGTTTGTTTGTATTTCCGGAAGTGTAAGAGATGCACATGAGTTTATACCTGATGTTGTAAAAAATGGTGCAGCAGCAGTTATTGTCGAAAAAGATGTGACTCCGGTTGAAGGCGTGACATATATTAAAGTAGAGGATACAAGACTTGCACTGGCATATATGTCAGCTGCATATTTTGATTATCCGGCAAAAAAAATAAAAACCATAGGAATTACCGGAACAAAGGGCAAAACAACTACAACATATATGGTTAAGTCTATACTCGAATCAGCAGGAATAAAAACTGGACTTATAGGTACGATTGAGTCCATATGTGGTGATAAACATACTCCGGCTGCGAATACTACACCTGAATCATACATGGTTCAGAAATTATTTGCAGAGATGGCAGATGAGGGAATGGATGCAGTAGTTATGGAGGTGTCTTCACAGGCATTGAAGCTTCACAGAGTATCAGGATTTACTTTTGATATAGGTGTATTTACAAATCTTGAACCGGATCATATCGGAGAGAATGAGCACAAGGATTTCGAGGAATATATGCACTGCAAGAGTCTTCTTTTCAGACAATGCAGGCTTGGTATTTTTAATGGCGACGATGAACATCTTGAAGGAATAATGAAAGGCCATACATGTGAGGTTGAGACTTTCGGATACAAATCAATAAATAATCTTGTTGCAGAAAATGTTGAACTGAAAAAGGAGCATGGTGCACTTGGTGTTAAATATCATGTTTCAGGTCTGCTTGATTTTGACGTTGAGGTAAATGTGCCGGGTAAGTTCAGCGTATATAATTCACTCACAGCTATAGCAATCTGTCATCATTTTAATGTGGCAAAGGAGGCAATAAAAGAGGCTCTCTGCCATGTTAGTGTAAAAGGAAGAATAGAAATCGTCCCTGTAACAAAAAGATACACGATAATGATAGATTATGCGCACAATGCAATGGCACTTGAGAGTCTGCTTACAACATTAAAAGAGTATGAACCGGGAAGACTTGTCTGCCTGTTTGGATGTGGAGGAAACCGTGCAAAGTCAAGAAGATACGAGATGGGAGAAGTTTCTTCACGTCTGGCAGATCTTACTGTTGTAACATCTGATAATCCAAGGAATGAAGAACCTATGGATATAATAAATGATATTCTTGTCGGGGTAAGTAAGGCAGATGGCAGATACGTTACTATACCGGATCGAAAAGAAGCTATCAGATACTGTATGGAGAATGCGCAGGCTGGTGATATAATAGTTCTGGCAGGAAAGGGACATGAGGATTATCAGGAAATCTGTGGTGTAAAACATCATATGGATGAGAGAGAGATTATTGCTGATATTATAAAAGAAAATCCAGATCTTAAGCTTTAGGGCGGGAGGAATTTATGTCATTATTTAAAGGTGCCGGAGTAGCACTTATTACTCCGTTTAATAAGGATAAAAGTGTAAATTATGATGAACTTGGCAGAATTATAGACAGACAGATAGAGGGGAAAACAGATGCACTTATTGTATGTGGGACTACAGGTGAGCCGGCTACGATGACTGAAGAAGAAAAGTTATCTGTCATAGAGTTTGCAGTAAAAAGAACAGCCGGCAGAATTCCGGTGATCGCAGGAACAGGTGCGAATTCTACAGCTGCTGTTATAGAGTTTTCAAAAAAAGTACAGAAGCTGGGAGTAGACGGTTTCCTTATAGTAACTCCATTTTATAATAAGGCAACCCAGGGAGGTCTGTATGAACATTACAAAACAATAGCACAGTCGGTGGAACTGCCTATTATAATCTATAATGTTCCATCTCGCACAGGGTGCAATATACAGCCACAGACGGCAGTAAAACTTGCACATGATTGCAAAAATATCGTCGGCATAAAAGAGGCAAGCGGAAATATTTCACAGGTAGCAAAGCTTGCATCGCTTGCTGAGGGAACATTGGATATATATTCTGGAAATGATGATCAGATAATACCTATTCTGTCACTTGGAGGAGTCGGAGTTATATCGGTGCTTTCAAATGTAGTACCGCAGGAAACTCACGACATGGTTACAGAGTATCTTAATGGAAATCACAGGAAAGCGCTTGATATACAGCTGAAATATTTAGATCTTATCAACTTGCTGTTTTGCGAAGTGAACCCGATACCTGTAAAAGCAGCCATGAACTATATGGGGTTTAATGTAGGTGGGCTTCGCCTGCCTCTTACAGAGATTGAACGGCAAAACGGGGAAAAATTAAAGCAGGAATTAATAAAAATGTCCATTATATAGCTTGGATACAAAGGAGTAGAATATGGGAAAACAACACTGGAAAGCAGGAAATATGCTAAATCCTGTTCCGGCAGTTATGGTAAGTGTTTCAGATGGAAATGGCAAAAATAATATAATTACAGTTGCATGGGCAGGAACAATATGCACTAATCCACCTATGCTATCCATTTCGGTAAGACCGGAGAGGTATTCATATGAAATGATAAAAAGCACAAAAGAATTTGTCGTAAATCTTACGACAAAGGATTTGGTGAGAGCTTGTGACTACTGTGGAGTTACGAGCGGAAGAGATGTTGATAAATTCGAAAAAATGAAGCTTACACCAATAAAGCTTCCGAATGTTTCTGTTCCGGGAATAAAGGAAAGTCCTGTAAATATAGAATGCAGGGTAAAAAAGATAGAAGAACTTGGAAGCCATACAATGTTTATAGCGGATGTTGTCGGAGTGACAGTAGATGATGAGTACATGGATGAAAAGGGAAAGTTTAATATAAACGATACTGGACTTGTAATGTACTCCCACGGAGAATATTTTGTTATGGGAGAAAAGCTTGGTAAATTCGGATACAGTATTAAAAAATAAATATCAGGATCACTAAAATGATCTGAAATAAAAAGTCCTCCATCTATCATAAAGATAAATGGAGGTTTTTTTAGATGGCTTATTTAAGAGCGTTTATTTGAGCAGCATATCCATAAGATATTCGTAAACATCCTCATTTTGTTTTTTCCAGTTGCTGCATATGGCTTCAGCCTGCTCTTTTGTTGAAACCGTTAGTGTAAGATCAACTACGGTACTTCCCTCGGAACGTACCTGACACCTTACAGCATATTTATGGCCGGTTGTTTTGTAATAATCGGCAAGGATGGAATTTTCCTGTTTGAATTCGAGTTTATTAGATTCGAAAAAACCTTTGACATCCGATTCAATACCGTCGGTTATTTTATCCTTGAAGAATCCAAGAGTTTCTTTTCCTGCCGCTGTCAGGGAATACTGGGTATTAGAATGCGTTGATTCAAATTTAATTAAATCTGCATTTACTAAATCGCCGATTACTTCCTGAACACGGAAATAATCGGTGTATTCCTTTTCCAAAAAGAAATTGGAAATCTGTGTATTGGACAGCGGAAAACCTGCCTTGTCAAGCATATATAAAATTGTTAGTTTATATATAGTAAATGGTTCTGCCAAAGTTGTCTCCTTACATAAAGAAACGCCCCTGATAGGTATTTCTTTTAATTAAATTTTGATTTATGGTGTTAAGCACCCGCTTTTTGTCTGTGCTCCACATTGGAGCGATCAGAAGTTTCCGTGGACCATCTCCGGTCATTCGGTGGATGACCATACCGGGTGGAAGCCTTTCTATACAGTCTACTATAAAATCACAGTATTCCTCAAGCGAGAAAAGAGGAAAAGGATCTTTTTCATACAATTCGGCAAGCTTTGTGTTTCTTAGAACATGTAAAAGCTGCAGCTTTATACCGAAAATATTACTTTTTGCTGCAAAGTCAACTGATTCGAGCATCATTTCTTTTGTTTCGCCCGGAAGTCCTAAAATAAGATGGGCGATAACTTTGATACTGCGTTTGTTTAATTCATTACAGACAACTGTGAAATCACTTACTTTTGTGTGAGTGTTCATTGCATCAAGTGTAGACTGGTGTATTGACTGAAGACCAAGTTCAATCCATACGGGTTTGATATTATTTAATCTTGATAAAAGATCATATATTTCGTCATTGAAACAGTCTGTCCGTGTTCCGATAGAAAGAACGCAGACAGAAGGATCTGATATTGCTTCATAGAATATTTTTTCTAAATATTCCACTGGAGCATAGGTATTTGTAAAAGCCTGAAAATATGCGATAAATTTACGGCAGTCTGTTTTGGAAGAAAGCCTCCTTCTGGCTTCTGAAAGCTGTGCGGCGATCGGGAGTGAGCTATCGGAGGCAAAGTCTCCTGAACCACCCTCGCTGCAGTAAAAGCAGCCAGTATATGATAAGCTGCCATCACGGTTCGGGCAGGTCATACCAGCGTTAAGCGATAATTTATAAACTTTTTCGCCAAATGTCTTTTTACAATAGTCATTTAAAGAATAATATCGCATAGATTTATTTTATGTGTGATTTGACAGCTGCACTTACAACGTCTGCAACTCTTGGGTCAAATGCTTCAGGCATGATAAATTCATCGGACAATTCATCATCTGAAACAAGGTGTGCAAGTGCTTCCGCAGCCGCCAGTTTCATTTCTTCGGTAATCTGTGCTGCACGTCCTTCGAGAGCACCCTTAAAAATTCCAGGAAAAGCAATCACGTTGTTTACCTGATTAGGAAAATCGCTTCGGCCGGTTCCGACAACCCTTGCACCGGCAGCTTTTGCAACGTCCGGCATGATCTCGGGAACAGGGTTTGCCATTGCAAATAGAATAGAATCTTTGTTCATGGAAGAAACCATCTCGGCGGACACGATATTTGGAGCAGAAACACCGACAAAAATATCTGCGCCTTTAAGGGCATCTGCTAAGGTTCCGGATTTGTTTTCGAGGTTAGTTACCTCTGTCATTTTTTTCTGCATCCAGTTAAGATCAGGATAATCTTTACCTATTATACCATGGCGGTCGCACATTGTAACATTCTTAAATCCATATGTAAGAAGAAGTTTGGTTATTGCTACTCCGGCAGAACCTGCGCCGTTTACGACAACTTTACAATCTTCCTTTTTCTTGCCGGTAAGACGGAGTCCGTTTATTATACCGGCGAGAACAACGATTGCAGTACCATGCTGATCATCATGGAATACCGGGATATCAAGTATTTCTTTTAATCTTTCTTCTATCTCAAAGCAGCGTGGTGCAGAAATATCTTCAAGATTTATACCACCAAAGCCTGGAGCAATATTTTTTACACATTCTATTATTTCGTCTGTATCCTGTGTGTCAAGACAGATAGGTACAGCGTTGACATTTCCGAATTCTTTGAAAAGTACACATTTACCCTCCATAACAGGCATAGCAGCATACGGTCCGATATTTCCAAGACCGAGCACGGCACTTCCGTCAGAGACAACAGCGACTGTGTTTGATTTCCATGTATATGTGTAGGCTTTTTCTTTGTCTTCAGCTATGACTTTACATGGCTCAGCTACACCTGGAGTGTATGCGATTGCCAGATCTTCACGGGAGTTAACCTTTGATTTTGCAATAGTTTCAAGTTTTCCATTCCATTCTTTATGACATAATAATGCTTTTTCTTTGTTATCCATGGTGGCTCTCCTTAATTTTCTTATTTTAATAAATGATAGCATTACTTAACTTTTAAATCAAGAAAAAAGGGGGTTCCTATTTTGTACATGATGATGTATAATGTAATCGTTATTAATTGTTCGATGGTCGTTTCAGACATTAATTCCCAAATAGGAGAAAATTATGATGAGAGAAAGATATGAAAGTCTTTCTGCCTTTGTATTAAAGGATCTGGCAAAAGCCCGGGGAATAAAGGGTGTTTCGGCAATGAAAAAAAGCCAGATTATAGAACGTATGCTTGAAGAAGATGCAAAAATGGCAGAGGCAGACGCAGCAAAACCTAAAACTAAAGCAGAAACGGAAGAAAAAAACAAACCAGAGACTAAACCAAAAGCTGGAAAAAAAGCAGAGCATAATGCTGAAGCCAAAAATGAAAATGATGAGAAACAGACTCAGTATGACTCAAAGGAAAATGATGCCGCAGTGCCGGCTGTAAAAGATGAGGTAAGCAGCCTTGACAGTGGTATAACAGCAAATGGAATACTTGAAGTTATGTCGGATGGATTTGGATTTATACGTTGTGAGAACTATATGCCGGGTGAGAATGATGTATATGTTGCTCCTTCGCAGATTCGCAGATTTAACCTTAAAACCGGAGATATAATAACGGGAAACACAAGGATAAAAACAGACAAAGAAAAGTTTTCTGCGCTTTTATATGTTGGTTCAGTAAACGGGTATCCACCGGCTGCAGCACAGCATAGGAAGAATTTTGAAGATCTTACACCTATATTCCCTAATCAAAGGCTGAGGCTTGAAAGACCGGGAGCAAGTGTTGCCATGAGAGTTGTTGATCTTATATCGCCAATAGGAAAAGGCCAGAGGGGCATGATCGTTTCACAGCCTAAAGCAGGAAAGACAACACTTTTAAAAGAAGTAGCAAAATCCATTAAGATAAATAATCCGGAGATGCACCTTATCATTTTGCTTATTGATGAGCGTCCGGAGGAGGTTACAGACATAAAAGAAGCTATAGAGGGCGATAATGTTGAAGTTATTTATTCTACATTTGATGAGCTTCCTGATCATCATAAGCGTGTATCAGAGATGGTTATAGAAAGGGCGAAACGTCTTGTGGAGCATGGACAAGATGTGATGATATTACTAGACAGCATCACACGTCTTGCAAGGGCATACAACCTTACAGTTCCACCAAGCGGACGTACATTATCAGGAGGACTTGATCCGGCAGCACTTCATATGCCAAAGCGTTTCTTTGGTGCAGCGAGAAATATGAGAGAGGGAGGAAGCCTTACGATCCTTGCTACAGCTCTTGTCGATACAGGAAGCAAGATGGATGATGTGGTTTTTGAGGAATTTAAGGGAACAGGAAACATGGAGCTTGTGCTTGACAGAAAGCTCTCAGAAAAACGTATATTCCCAGCTATTGATATCGTAAAATCAGGTACAAGAAGAGAGGATCTGCTTTTAGATAATGATGAGCAGGCTGCTGTTGACAATATGCGCAAAGCATTCAATGGAATGCGTACGGATGAGGCGGTAGAAAATGTTTTAAATATGTTTGCACACACAAAAGGAAACAAGGAATTTGTTAATCTTGTAAAGAAAAACAGAATTTTATAAAAAACTATTGCATTACCATATAGGCTATGCTACAATTATTAAGCTGTTTATCGGGATGTAAACGGACGTAACGTGTCGCTCTTGCAGTAAGTATCATATGCGGATCGGGCATACGGGTATAAAGAGTGTAACTAAATAAAACGATAAGGAAATGAAGAGGTGAAAATCATGAGAGAAGGAATCCATCCAGATTATTATCAGGCAACTGTTACATGTAACTGTGGTAACACATTCGTTACAGGATCTACAAAGCCGGAGATCCACGTAGAGATTTGCTCAAAGTGCCATCCATTCTACACAGGTCAGCAGAAAGCTAACCAGGCTCGTGGACGTATTGAGCAGTTCAATAAGAAATATGGTATGAAATAGAATCCATACGGTTACTAAAAAGGTTGAGGTTGCAATATACCTCAGCCTTTTTGAATTAAAGGACAACTGCTTTGATAATGAAAGGCGGTTATGAAAGGTATGAGATATAATGAGATATTCAGGTGTTGGCGGTCAGGCAGTCATGGAAGGTGTTATGATGAAAAATCAAAACAAATATGCTGTGGCAGTCAGAAAACCGGACCATAAAATAGAAGTCAAAATATCGCAGCACAAAATGTCAAAGCCGTGGGAGGTTATGCAGAAAATACCTGTTTTAAGAGGTGTGGTGAGCTTTGTTGATTCACTGTATCTGGGAATGAGTACGCTTATGTATTCGGCTTCGTTTTTTGAGGATGAAGATGAAGAAAACGAAAAGAAACAAAAAAGAGAAAGTCTTTCTGCGGAACAGATAAAGGCATTAGATAAAAAAGAAAAGAAGCAGGATGATCTATTGATGGGCGGAACGGTTGCTCTTTCGATAGTTATTGCCCTCGGATTATTTTTTGCACTGCCATATTTTTTATCAGGAATATTCCACAAAATCACACAATCACAGATGATGATCGCATTGTTTGAGGGGATTATCCGTCTTGTGATATTTATCGGATATATAGCAATAATTTCGATGACACCGGATATAAAGAGAACCTTTATGTACCATGGAGCGGAGCATAAGTGCATAAATTGCATTGAGCATGGCATGGAATTAAATGTTGAAAATGTGCGTAAAAGTTCAAAACTCCATAAGCGCTGTGGAACAAGCTTTTTGCTTATAGTTATGCTTATAAGTATTTTGTTTTTTATGTTTATAAGAGTTGATTCAAAGCCATTACAGTTATTGCTGCGTCTGGTGCTGATACCTGTGATCGCAGGAGTATCATTTGAATTTATAAGACTTGCCGGAAGGTATGACAACTGGTTCATGAATATATTGAGCCAGCCGGGGTTATGGATGCAGCGTCTTACGACAAAGGAACCTGATGATGATATGATAGAAGTTGGAATTGCTTCTGTTGAAGCTGTATTTGACTGGAAAGCATGGCAGAAAGAAGAAGGATAAAATGACATATAGGGAAGCAATAAAACTGGGGGAGAGCATTTTGCAGAAAGCCGATATAACAGATGCTAAAAATGATGCATGGCTTTTGCTTGCTATGGCGTGTAAGATAGATAGGACTTACTATTATGTCCATATGGATGAAGAACTCACAACAGAACAGACGAGGGAATACCAGTCTGTTTTAAAAAAACGTGCGGAACGTATTCCGCTCCAATATATAACAGGTGAGCAGGAATTTATGGGGCTTACATTCCATGTAAATAACAATGTACTTATTCCAAGACAGGATACAGAAACTCTCGTTGAGGAGGCTTTAAAGATTATAGAACCTGGCATGAAGGTGCTTGATATGTGTACCGGCTCGGGATGCATTATAATAAGTATACTTAAAAATACTACAGATGTGGCAGGCTATGCGTGTGATATCTCAAAACATGCCATAAATGTTGCAAAGGAAAATGCCAAGATCAACAATGTTTTTGTCGACTTTGAGAGAAGTGATCTGTTTGAGAAAATAAATGATAAATTTGATGTTATAGTTTCAAATCCACCATATATAAGGTCAGAAGAAATACCACATCTTATGCCAGAAGTTGCAAGGTTCGAACCAATGGAGGCGCTTGATGGCAAGGAGGATGGACTTGATTTTTACCGTAGGATCGTAAAAGACAGTAAAACACATTTAAATGATAATGGAATACTTCTTTTTGAAATCGGGTATGATCAGGGAACAGCGGTATCAGATATGCTTAAATATGCAGGATATTGTGAGGTTAAGGTCATAAAGGATCTGGCAGGAAATGACAGAGTCGTTATGGGCCGTATAGAAAAGAGGTAAAGAATGTTTGATAAATTAGAGGATTTAATCCATCATTATGAGGAACTTATGAATCTGCTCAGCGAGCCTGATGTGGCAAATGATGCTAACAGATTTAAGAAGCTTATGAAGGAGCAGAGTGATCTTGCGCCTATAGTTGAGACATACAAGGAATATAAAAACTGTAAGCAGAATATAGAAGACTCACTTGCTATTCTTGACGAGGAATCAGATGAGGAAATGCGTGAGCTTGCAAAAGAAGAGTTAAAGGAATCAAAAGAGCAGGTAGAGGAACTTGAACAGAAATTAAAGATCCTTCTTCTTCCAAAAGATCCTAACGATGATAAGAACGTAATCGTCGAGATACGTGCGGGTGCAGGTGGAGAGGAAGCTGCACTTTTTGCAGCAGAAATCTACCGTATGTATGTCCATTATGCGGAGAACCGAGGATGGAAGGTAGAAACATTGGATGCGGATGAAACCGGAATCGGTGGAATGAAATCCGTTGAGTTTATGGTAAAAGGTTCCGGTGCATATTCAATACTTAAATATGAATCCGGTGTTCACCGTGTGCAGCGTGTACCGGAGACTGAATCACAGGGAAGAATCCAGACATCTACATGTTCAGTTGCAGTAATGCCGGAAGCAGAGGATGTGGATGTAAAGATAGATGATAAAGATATCCGTATAGATGTAATGCGTGCGTCGGGAAATGGTGGACAGTGTGTCAATACAACTGACTCTGCCGTTCGACTTACACATTATCCTACAGGAATAGTCATCTATAGCCAGACGGAAAAATCACAGATCCAGAATAAGGAAAAAGCGTTTGCACTCCTTCGTACAAAACTCTATGACTTAGAGCTTCAGAAGAAACAGGATGCCGAGGCAGAGGAACGCCGCAGCCAAATCGGAACAGGAGATCGTGCAGAAAAGATCCGTACCTACAACTTCCCGCAGGGGCGTGTGACAGATCACAGGATCAATCTCACGCTCTATAAACTGGACAAAATATTAAACGGAGATATTCAGGAAATCATTGATGCGTGCATCGCAGCCGACCAGGCGAAGAAGCTTGCAAATATGAATGAAGAAGCCTAAAGACCTTGATTTATGGGCATTTAAGAAAAATAGCGGTTTTTCAAATGAAATAAAATTGTAAGAAAAACGGTCTTTGACACATGTCATCGACCGTTTTTCTTTTGAGCCTATAGTATAGATGCACTGTACACCCTTATTTTGGGGTTTGGATGTATGTATAGACCTATGGTTAACTTTAGTTAATTTTATTGTATGCATTCATATACAAATTTAAAAGTCCTGTAGTTAGTTGAGTTAGAGCTGACTTCTCTATAAAATTTAAAAGGTCAAATATTGAGGTAAAAAGGACATAATTATGGTATAATTAGACCATAAACAAGGAGGTGTATATTATGCCACAAATAATTCCAATTAAAGACCTGAAGAATACATCGGAGATATCTGATATGTGCCATAAGTCTGAGGAGCCAATTTATGTTACAAAAAATGGCTATGGCGATATGGTAATTATGAGCATGGAGATTTATGAGTCAACCATGAGACAGATTGCTATGTACAGAGATTTAGAGATATCTGAAAAGCAGATAGGGGCAGGACAGGTAAAGGATGCCAGAACAGCACTTAGAGAAACGAGGGCAAAGTATGGCTTATAAATTAAATGTTACAGAGTATGTATTTGCTATATCAGAGCGTCTTGTTAAGCAGAATATGGAGGCTTACGAGGTGCTTGCCAAATGATAAGATTGAGTAAAGCGCAGGTTATTTTGCTTCATGAGCGACTGATTGAAGCTCTGCGATGAATGATTATTACATATTGGATAGCGAGGGCAAGTCAGAATTTGCTCATAAGCTGGAAAATAACAAAAATGTGTTGCTTTTTACAAAGCTGAAAAAGGGTGGCTTTGTGATAGACACTCCATATGGAAATTATAGTCCTGACTGGGCGGTAGTTTGTCGCAAGGAAGCACTTGCAAATATGAATGAGGAAGCGAAAAATCATTGATTTTATGGGCTTTACAGCAATTTGAATTGATGTAGATTAGAAGCAGAAGGGAGACTGGAATGAATATTGAATTAGTAAAACTGACGTCAGAGTATCAGACACAATTGTCTGACATGTTGACAGAGTGGAAAGCGGATATTGAGAAAAACAATACCAATAATTCGCCATGGGCGATTTTTAGAAACGATTTTCATGATTTTGACAGTTATCTTGAGAATTTAGAGATAAAAGAAGGAAACAAAGACGGACTTGTGCCGGATACAACGTTGTTTTGTCTTGACAAAGACAGGAATATTTTTGTTGGGGCGGTCAACATCCGTCACTATTTAAACGAATATCTCATGCAATGTGGTGGACATATCGGAGATGGAATCCGTCCAAGTGAAAGAAGAAAAGGATATGCAACCGCAATGATTGGACTTGCACTTAAAGAATGTAAAAAGTTAGGAATAGACAAGGTTTTAATGTGCTGTGACAAAGAAAATATTGGATCGGCAAAATCCATTCAAAAGAATGGAGGCGTCCTTGAAAATGAGATAGAAAAGGACGGAACAATAGAACAAAGATATTGGATTTCTTTGTTATGAGCATAGAAAACTATGAGCAAATAGTGGAAACTCTGGTTAATCACTTAAAGAATAAACAGGCGGCTGTGATCATATGAAAACAGCCGCCTATTTTTTTCGCAATCCTTTCAGATATGCCTGAAGTAACATTTTATCCTGAGAAGATAGTTCATTATATGAATTTAACAAATCCTGTTGTTCAAATGTTAGAGATTCATCACGCAAAGGATTTGTGTCAAATGAAAAAAATTCTGAAAGACTTATATTAAATCCTTTACATATTTTTTCCAGGGTAACAACAGTCGGACAGGTCTGGCGGTTAAATATGTTATTAAGACTTGAATATGCAAGGTTGGATTCTTTAGCCAGTTTGTATAGTGTCCAATGCTTGAACTCAAGTAACTGTTGTATCCTGTTTAATACATCTTGTTCAATTATATATATCACTCACTTTCGTTTGCTTTATGTAATTGTAATTATTTTGAAAAATAATACCTAGATATAAAAATGAAAGACGAATTGAAAATATAACCCAGATGAGTTATAATATAAAAGTATTATACAAAATTAAAAAGAGAAAGAGAGGTAACTTTATGAAAAAGAAAGGGTTAGCCATTAGCGCAGTGGCAGCTTCACTTGCAGCAGCAGCGGTGTTGGCAGGTGGCGACTGTCAGACTGTTAAGGCTGCAGATGTGGCAGACGGGACATCAATCGACTTAGGTTTAGAGGGGGATTATGTAGAAAAGCAGCTTTCAACAGCAGATACGAAAGCCATTATGAATCAAATGGGATATGATTTTTATGAAGGAAATGTTGTAGTCTGTGGTAAGAATACACAGGCATATATTGATTGGAGTAAAAGTAGTATTCCATACTGGAAGGCATATGATTCATATGTATTAGTTCCTGTTTTGTCAAGAGATTCCGCTGGAAATTTGGTGGTTGAAAAAAATACAGATGGTTCATTGAAGACAAAAATGAATGGAGCATTAGGATGGTGTGGTTCTAAAGATTCACCAGGAATAACATATGATTCAACTGAAAAATTCGGACGGGTGAATGGAAAAAATTTTAATATACTTCCAAAAGAATATTGGAATACTTCAAGATGGTGGGAATATGCCAAAAAGTATTCTATAAACGAAAATATGGGATCAAAAAAAATCGGCTATGATGGAGAGGAAACAGATGACGTATATTTAGTCAGAGTATACTATACGTTGGATGATCTTGGAAATGTTCAGGTAGCAGCGGGACTTGAACCGAGTGAAGAGAATAATACAGATACATATGGCGCCAGTATTTCAGAAGATCAGTGGGATGATTACTATACACTTAAAGATAGATCATATAGTTACACAGATTTCTGGATTCTCCCAGAAGGTGTATCAACCGTCTTAAATTATGCAAATGGCATCCAAAAAGATGGCGATGCATGGTATTACTACAAAGATGGTGTAGTTGATACTTCGTACACAGGTCTTGCAAAATATAATGGCTCATGGTGGTATGTGAAAAACGGAAAAATCGATTTTTCAGCTACAACGCTTTGCAAGTATAATGGAACCTGGTGGTATGTAAAGAACGGAAAAGTAGATTTCGGATCAACAACACTTTGTAAATATAATGGTTCATGGTGGTATGTAAGCGGAGGAAAAGTAAACTTTGGAGCAACAGGACTATGCAAATACAACGGAACCTGGTGGTATGTGAAAAACGGAAAAGTGGATTTCGGATCAACAACACTTTGCAAATATAATGGCTCATGGTGGTATGTAAGCGGAGGAAAAGTTAACTTTGGAGCAACAGGACTATGCAAATACAATGGAACCTGGTGGTATGTAAAGAATGGAAAGGTTTCGTTTACAACAACACTTTGCAAGTATAATGGAATTTGGTGGTATATAAATAACGGAGCTGTCAATTTTAATAAAACTACTCTTGTTAAATATGGCAGCAACTGGTATGCAGTAGCCAAAGGACAGGTTGCATGGAAATACACAGGAAAGTTGGCATACAACGGAAGATATTTTAACGTAGTAAATGGTGTTGTTAAATTTTAATAAAACATGATATAGAACCCGGCACGAAAAATGTGCCGGGTGTTCTTTACTAACGAAATAATCTAAAGCACAAAATAAGCGACTGTTTTTGATTCAGTCGCTTTACTTATACAATCTATTCATGGTGAGAAGTATCGGGCTTTTTGTATTCTATAAGAGCTGATATATCTACATCCAGATAATCGCATAACT
>CAJLRL010000041.1 GCA_905209075.1 uncultured Lachnospiraceae bacterium
AAATGCATAATCTGCGGTGTTTTTGCTCTGCTTTTGATATTCTTTTTTGTTGACAAAATGTATAGTTCAAATGAATTTATGCTGTGGTCTGTTCCAACTATATTTGGCTTATCGATTGTTCTTTTTCCGTTTGTCATAAGAGGAATTGAGCTTCCAGCTGCTTTATCCGACAAAAAAGCTCTTATCACCATGCTGTGGGATACCCTATGGCTTTTCCTCACGATCATTGAGGTGTGTGGTCATACAAACGATGCTGCCGGAATGAAGGCCGGCTGTATTATAGCATTTGTCTTTGTAATTGCAGCCTGGCTCATATTCTTCGATGCACGATATTTAAACACAAATAGATTTATAAAATCCGCAATTATAGTTTTGATAGTTTCTGTCTGGACAGCTTTTGCCGATGATGTATGCGAGTTTTTTATTTTTGGCACCAGACAAATCACTATAAAATCCGTGGATTTTTCCGACTGGACTTCCGATATCTGCGTAAATGCCAATGTTTACACTATTGTGCTTGTGTCAGGTGTTATTATTGCATCAATACTTTTTGCAGCCGGTATAATTAGTTTAAAAGCCCATAAAAAAACAAATGTATCCGGACTTTAAAAACATACTTATTTATTTTCACAAAAACGCTGCAAAAAATCATATTATATTTTCTTTCTCATATAATGTACAAATGTACTTACGGGAGGCAATATATATGAGTGCAAAAACAAAGATAGTCGTAGTAAAAATGAGGCACATTATTTTTTCCGGAATATTACTCGGAGCTGCTATACTTATCCTTATCTTATTTCTGACAATGGCATTTAAACAGAATGAGCCAAAACCAGAGGTTCATGAAACCGGAATGTTTAATCCCGGTGTTTACACCACTTCCGTTGCAATAGGCGGTGCTGCCATAGATGTGTCTGTTATTGTAGATGACAATAATATAAACTCTATAAGTCTGGAAAATCTATCAGATACGGTTGAGACGATGTATCCACTTGTCGAACCTGCCATGGATGAAATTGTTTCTCAGGTTATAGAAAAACAATCAACAGAAAATATTACATATTCCGAGAACAACCAGTACACCTCCATGATCCTTATTTCTGCAATTGACAATACTTTAAAAAAAGCAAAGACCTCACAGTGATCTGCGAGGTCTGTCCATATGCAATATTAAATATACAGAATCTGATATATTACTGTGCGTCAGATTCTGTTGCTTCAGTGGATGTCAATCCGTTTATGTAATCATTTACAGCTGTAAGATCTGCCTTATAGCATTCTACCGGACGTGAATTTTCATAATATTTATATCCTGAATATCCACCCCATCCTACTAAAACTGCCAGAACAACAACAGTCACAACTCTTGCTGCTGCACGTTTTACTTTATTTCTTGCATTAGTCTTTTTACGATTTGCCTTTTCCTTTTTATATCTATCAACTTTTTCCTGACTCATTGTATTTCTCCTTTTTGCTAGATAAGCGGCTATATATTTCTCAATTACCGCAATACAATGATTTTACTACATTTTGCGTGATATATCAAGGCATTTCATCATCGCTTCAAATACAGCACTCCTCATGCCCTTTTCTTCAAGAACCCTTACTGCCTGGATCGTAGTTCCTGCTGGTGAGCATACCATATCCTTAAGCTCTCCCGGATGCATTCCTGTTTCAAGTACCATCTTTGCACTTCCGAGCACAGCCTGTGCTGCAAACGTATATGCTTTCTGACGAGGCATTCCGCCTGCCACTGCAGCATCTGCCATTGCTTCTATGAACATAAAAACATATGCCGGTGAGCTTCCGCTTACGGCTGTAACCACATCCATAAGCTTCTCGTCTACAACCTCTGTCTTCGAAAATCCAGAACAAAGATCCTCGACCATCTTAAGTTCATCATCTGAAACCTTTGTATTTGCACATACTCCCATCATTCCTTCGCCGACCATAGCCGGTGTATTAGGCATTGTGCGGATAACCTTTAATTCTCTTTTGAATTTTTCATCAAACCATGAAAGTGTTTTTCCCGGTGCAATGGACACAATTATCACATTGTCCGCTATCTCATCTTTTATCTGTCCGATAACCTCTTCAAAAAACTGTGGCTTTACTGCAAGAAAAAGCACATCTGCTGATCTTACTACAGAAATATTGTCTGTCGTAACGTTTATGCCAAGATCATTTCTGCATTCTTCAGCTGACTTTTCTGTCTTTACTGATGCTGTGATATCTGACGCAGCACACTTTCCCGAGTCGATCATTCCATGGATCATTGCTTTTCCCATATTTCCACAACCGATAAATCCTATCTTCATTGTTCACTATTCTCCTTCCAGATCAGATTGTGTAACTTAGCTTTCCACTTTAGTTTATCACATCTTTATTTTGATATAAAGTCCGAATGGACCGGAACTCCGCGATGCTCCACCGGTGTAGAGAAAACTATCTGGGTACGTGTCTTTCCATATTGCTGTAGATTATTTATAAACTCATCAAGCTCTTCCGTGTCAATAAACTCTACTTCTATGAGCATTGAATATTCTCCTGTCACGCAGTTACATTCCACAACATTTTCTATGGATTTGATAAATGGATAAAATTCTTCTTTCTGCACAGGTTCGAGATCAAGGTTTATAAATGCTTTTATTTTGTATCCTAAATTTACCGAATCAACAGCTGCATGATATCCCTTTATTATCCCACGGGTTTCAAGTCTTTCCATTCTGGCTGTGACAGCCGGAGATGATAAGAATACCTGAGCCGCAATTTCTTTTATCGCTATCCTTGCATTATCCTGTAAAAGTTCTACTATTTTCTCATCAATTGCATCTAATGAATTTTTCATCGCAGCCTCCTAACAAAAAAAGCGCCTAGATATCCCTCGATATCTAAACGCCATCGTTTACTTTAAATTATTAATTTTTAACTTTTAAAAAATAATAACATTTGTAGATATATATTGTCAAGATTAAGAATGACAGCCGCCATTAATTTATGAACGGTAATCGCCATTGATTTTTACATAATCATATGTAAGATCACAGCCCCATGCTTTTGCCTGCGCATCTCCCTGATTCAAATCGATGTTTATGTAAATCTCATCTTCATGAAGTATCTTGGCAGCCTCATCTTCAGAAAACTCTATTCCTGAGCCATTTTTACATACGTTTACACAGCCTGCTTTTGATGAAATGCTGACATCCACCTTGTCGATATCAAATTCAGCATCCGCATATCCTATAGCACAAAGGATCCTGCCCCAGTTGGCATCCTCACCAAACATTGCACACTTAAACAGCGGTGAACGGATAACGCTCTTTGCAACTATTATGGCTGTGTCAAGATCAGCTGCGCCCTTACATGTGCATTCGATAAGCTTTGATGCACCCTCTCCGTCTTTTGCAAGCATCTTTGTAAGATTCATAAGTACTTCATATAAAGCAGCCTTGAAAATATCAAAATCATCATTTTCGGTTGTGATTTCTTTATTTCCTGCCAGTCCGTTTGCCATGATACTTACCATATCATTTGTTGAAGTATCACCATCCACGCTTAAACAATTGTATGTAACTTTAACGATCTCACTCAATGCTTTCTGGATCATTTCTGCAGAGATTGCTACATCTGATGTGACGAAATTTAATGTTGTAGCCATATTAGGATGGATCATTCCACTTCCCTTTGCCATGCCTCCTATAGTACACTCTTTACCATCAAGCATGAATCTGACAGCTACCTGTTTTTTTACAGTATCTGTAGTCATGATCGCATTTGCTGCTTTGTCATTTCCATCGGCGCTGAGTCCGCTGGCAAGCGCTTTAATATTATCCCTTATCGGTTCAATAGGAAACGGCTGTCCGATAACTCCTGTAGATGCAACGATAACCTCTTCCTCCGCAATCCCGAGTTCTTTTGCGGCAAGCTCACACATCATCTGTGCTTTTTCAACTCCATCTGCATTACAGGTGTTTGCGTTTTTGCTGTTCGCAATAACTGCCTTAGCCTTATTGCCTGATTTTGCAAGGTTTTCCTTTGTAACTATTATCGGTGCGCCTTTTACTTTGTTTGTAGTGTATACAGCTGCTGCCTGACATTCTGTCTGTGAGTATACAAGAGCAAGATCGTTTTTGTTCTTGTCCGGATTCAGTCCACAATTAAGTCCGTTTGCCACAAATCCTTTAGCAGCACATACGCCGCCGTCTATTCTTTCAAATTCCATATATATCCTCCTTTGTATTACTACAATCTCTCGGAATCTTCTTCAAACGAAGCATTCTGGCTATATTTAGAAGACTGCGAGAGTACATTACTCTATTTCTTTCATCACACTCATATATGCCGGTCTTATTATCTTGTTCATTCCGACTATTTCCTCAAGTCTGTGTGCACTCCATCCTACAATTCTTGCGATTGCAAAAAGTGGTGTATATAATTCCATAGGTATACCCAGCATATCGTATACAAATCCACTGTAAAAGTCGACATTTGGGCTTACTCCCTTGAAAATATGACGCTTTTCGCCGATCACAACCGGTGCAACCTCCTCTATTGTATTGTAAAGGCTCATTTCCTTTTCTCTTGATTTTGCAGCTGATAATTTTTCTACATAGCCGCGGAATATACGCTCTCTAGGATCTGAAAGAGAATATACTGCATGTCCCATTCCATAAATAAGTCCCTTATGGTCAAACACATCCCCATCAAGCATTCTTGAAAGGTAAGCTTTTACCTCGTCCTTATCACTCCAGTCTTTAACATTCATGCGGATATCCTGCATCATTTCCATAACCTTTATGTTTGCTCCGCCATGCTTTGGTCCTTTAAGTGATGACATCGCCGCAGCGATTGCAGAATATGTGTCTGTTCCCGCTGATGTTACAACTCTTGTCGTAAATGTGGAGTTATTTCCACCGCCGTGTTCCATATGAAGTATAAGTGCCATATCAAGCACCTTTGCCTCAAGCGCAGAATACTTATTATCCGGACGCAGCATCCTAAGGAAATTTTCGGCTGTTGAAAGCTTTGGATCCGGTCTGTGGATATACATGCTTGAATCATTTTCGTAATGGTTGTATGCGTGATAACCATAAACTGCGAGCATCGGGAATGTCGCTATCAGTGAAAGACATTGTCTTATATTGTTGTCTATCCCAGCTGTTGATACATCCGGATCATATGATGCAAGTGTAAGTATACTTCTCGTCATTGAGTTCATTATATCCTTAGACGGAGCCTTCATTATCACATCTCTTGTAAAGTTTGTCGGCAGAGTCCTGCTCTTTCCGAGCACATCTGTAAATTCTTTTACTTCCTTCTCATCCGGTAATTGGCCAAACAACAGTAAATATGCTATTTTTTCAAATCCAAACCCATTCTGCGGTATATGATCTGTAAGTGTTTTTACGTTATATCCTCTGTACCATAATTCTCCATCACATGGCACCCTGTTTCCGTTTCCATCATCTTTAAATGATGTGATCTTTGAGA
This sequence comes from uncultured Lachnospiraceae bacterium, assembly GCA_905209075.1. Classification (GTDB taxonomy): domain Bacteria; phylum Bacillota; class Clostridia; order Lachnospirales; family Lachnospiraceae; genus Roseburia. The sequence continues at coordinate 5,494 of CAJLRL010000041.1, forward strand.
TATTTGTAAGACCTGTAAGGACACCTTTACCATTAATATCCCTAAGTCCTCTGTTCACTCCGTATTCTTTAAAAAGACTGTCTGATATAGTATCGTTTCCAATACATAAATCCTGTTTTTTGGTTGCGTAATTTGCTAAATAATCTCTAGTCATCTATTCACCCTTTCTTATTTATTTCTGATAAAAATGAAGTGTGTCCATCATATCCTGGGTAAGTGTTCCACCATCATCTTTATATTTCTTTAATGTATTACGGTATTTCTTTTCGATCTGGATTATATTATTTTCGTAGACTGAAAATGCCGAACGATACAATGGATTTTCCATCAGATGATACCTTATGTCCGCTGTAAATGGAATGTATTTGGACATTATCTCACGTACCACCTTATTTACCCTGAAATTTCCCTGGCTTTCATATTTGATCCAGTTCACATAATCTGTGACGAATACTTCCCTGTAGCTGCCCTTTGCCCTTGATAATGCACTCTTTATCTTTTCTTTTACGGCTGCTGAAAGATTTCTGTTCTTTTTATAGTATTGTATATAATCATAATACTCTGATGTAAGAGAGTGCTCACTTATATCATTCCAGCGTACACCCTGAAGCTTCCTGCACATTTCCCATCTGTATCTTCCAACATTATCCATTATCTCATCATCAAGGCTTAATACCGACATTACCGGAAAAAGCATCCTCGCCGGAGACTCCCTGTCAGCACCTACATTTTCCTGCCACATTATCCCCCGGCTTCCGATAACAGGCATGAGAATTATGTCTGGAAGAACTTCTTTTTGTATAAAAAATCTGCAGTTGTCATGTTCTTTATCATAAAATAGAACTTCTCTATAAAAACAACTATAATCTACCTGCCTTATTTTATCAATAGAACTATAGACCGATTTTGGTGATACCCACATATCCTCAACCGGTTTTGTTATCTCACTGCCATCAAGTACCGGTGAAAAGATCATTGTTTTTCCACTTGTTATGCGGCATCCTGTTTTCAGCATATTTGTGATCTCAAATCTCACCATGCGTTCTCTGTCTATCTTATAGCTCTTTTCTTCCTCAGCTGTTATCTTATTTGCTTTTCTAAGCTCACGCAGGCTCGCCTGATAATCCAGGCCGAATTCATTTTTAGATGTTTCCTTTTTACCTTCGTAAATTGCCATAAGCCATTCATATGCTGTATAGACATGGTCTGATTCTGTTTCTTTGATCTTATCACTTAACGCTGCAAGCTCATTTAATTTTTCTTCTCCGACAAGACCTGCGTCAAGAAATCCAAAGTTAAAAAACAGCATCATTATTGAAGATATTTTTTCTGCATGAAGAGAATTTATGAATGCATTTTCGTATATGTCATAAAAAATATCGGTAAAATTTCTCGCAGCCTGCATTGTTTCCGTACTTCTTGGCTTTTCTTTAACAAGTAAACTATAATCATCTTTCGCCTGACAGATCTGCGCCTTCCTGTCTTCATCATATCCGGCATAGCTTAAAATATATTCAAAATAATCAGTACCTGCCAGTTCGTCTGTTCCATCTGCACTATCTTCATTTTCGTCCCGGGTGTCCTCTTTATCCTGCTGCGCCGCATAGTCTTCGAAATCAAACTGCCAGAACTGCGAAAACCTGTCTTTTATCAGTTTTTCGTCTACAAGCCTATAGGATACGAGCGTACTCTGAAGCTCTTTTACCATTTTTTGTATGTGCGATATATCCAGACCTTTTGCACTCATATGCTTCGCCAGCTTAAACCATTCGGCTAAAAGATCATCCCCATCCGGACTAAGAAGCATATCCGCCTTATTCATGATATATTCACCGATCTCCTCCATGGCACCTATAGCTTTTATCATAACCTCCGATCCTGCTAAAATTTCACCGATCGTTATATCCTGACTGGTTCCATAAAACTGCTGCATGATCTCCTGTGGCTGTGCAATAAGTTCATTCTCATAATCTATGCGCCACTGTGGTATACTGCTTTTTATTTTGAGTGGGTTTATATCTGTAAATTTTTTTGTTATTGCGTGATTTAATTCATACTTTTTGCATAAAAATGCATATTCTCTGTTATGCCGCATTATAAATAAATATATATCCCGTGACAGCTTCATTACCATTTCGTATCTTTTGATCACTGTCTGCATCGTTACCTTTGAAGCATGTAAAAATGCATATATATATTGTGGCTGTTCATTAAATACTTCTTTTAAGTCACTGCGTGAGGTGTAGCTGTATGTTACAAGAATCGTATCCTCAAGTGCAACGTAATCGCAGTCATATATTCCTGCGGCGCACGACATTAATCCAATAACCGCCCCTTTTTCCATAATGAATTCGTCATTTTTTGTGCGCATAGCCACTTTTCCTTTGAGGATTATACTGACTTCCTGTATTTTTTCTCCTCTGTTTATAAATTTCTGACCTTTTTCCTGTTGTATTACTATCATCGACATAGTTGATCACCCTACTCCGCTTCGTATACTGCTTCTTTTAAATATTTGACAAGCCGTATCTCAAGCTTCCCCTTTTCTGCCATATCTTCTATTATTTTAAATGCTTTTTCCTGTGAAATTGGTTTCTTGTATGGTCTGTCCGTAGATGTAAGCGCATCATAGATATCTGCCACGGCAAGTATCCTTGATTCCAGCATCAGCTGTTCTGCTTTTAATCCATACGGATATCCACTTCCATCAAGGTATTCGTGGTGTCCCATAGCTATTTTTTCCACATTATTATATTTTGAATTGAAATGTACCTTATCAAGTATCATTCCTGTCAGGACAACATGGTTTTCCATCTGGCATCTTTCCCTGTTTGTAAGTGTGCCCTTTCGTATCTCAAGACATTCCGTTTCATACTCCGTCAGATACATTATAAGCTCACCGCTTCTTGTCGTATATCCTTTTTTTGAAATGTCTTTTATGATTTCTATCGACGCATCATCCACATAATCCATCGTATTTATTTGTTTGATGAATTCAAGCTGTCTGTCTAAATACCTCGTCTTTTCTTTATATTCGGGTTCCAGTATTATTCCTTTTAGATAATCAATTTCATAATATGCCTTTAAAAGTTCAAATCGTTTTTCGATATCATTAAGATGTTCCTCAAGCCGTGTTGCCTTATTCATTATTGTAAGAGGTACGACCATCTTTCCTATATCGTGCAGTGATGCCGCCATTATAAGCTGATCCATTCTGTTTTCATCAAAATAATCGTCACATTCTCCAGTTTCATAAAGCCTGTTCATGTGCTTTGCTATCATTTTACAGTATTTTGTAACTTTTTTGGTGTGCGAACCATTATATGGTGTCCTTTCATCGATTGCTTTTGCAAATGCATCAACAAACGACTTCATCTGCAGCTTCATTTCCCTTGTATAGCGCATATTTATGATCGATACGGCTGCAAGTGCTCCAAGAGTTCTCGCTATATACTCATCATCATTAGAAAAATCCGTTGGATTTCCATTTGCATCAAACGCATTTATAAGCTGAAGAACCCCGACAAGTTCATCATCGAATGTTATCATTGGAACTACCAGCATGGATTTTGTATCGTAGCCTATAAGCTTATCATATTTTTCATGTCCGCTCCATTCAATTGTTTCTCTGCTGTCGACATTATGTATATTTATAAGTTCCCGTGTATATGCAGAATATCCACATGCATTCGTTACATCATCTGAAACTGGAATTGGAGGAAGATCTATTGAGCTTTCCATACCATGACGTATATTAAGCGACAATGTCTCCATTATTTTGAATTCAAGATTTCCATTATTTTCCAGATATAAGGTTCCCGCATCGCAATCAGCTATCCTGATAGCCGTGAGCAGGATTTTCTGCAGCAGCCTGCTTTCATCTTTTGTTGTTGACAGTTCAATAGCTATATCAACAACCTCCTTTAACTCATCCTGTTTGAGCATAACTAACTCCTATTTCATGCACTTCCTTTTTGCATAATAATCTGTTTTAATTATTTATGTTTTAGTATATCACATTTTTCATGCATAAAGATACAATTATAAAAATTTTATAGATTTGCTATTCCATTCAGATATCCATACCCCGTTGTTTTATTCGGATAATCCGTTCCATCCTTTCGCCTGCAATCTCTTATGAGCGCATTTTTTATGTCGAGTCCGTTGGTCGAATCTTCCAGTATTCTGTTTGTAAAAAGTTCAAGTCCCAATGCACATACTCCGGCAGTTATCGCAGCTGCTGCGCTTGTTCCACTTGATAAAATGTAATTTCCCCGTGTGTCTACTCCGCTTATATTTACTGCTGGAGCCGCAAGATCCGGTTTGTAAAATCCGTTCGAATCAAACCCACGTCCCGATTCTATATATATAGAATCATTTATGGAATTATATCCACCGGCAGTTATCACAGCTTTTGCATCTGAAGGCATTGTTATTGTAGTCTGCGGATCAGAAACTATAAATGTGACATCTCCTTCAAGCATATTATTCATCGGAAGCCATAAATGAAATATTCCATTTATCGTCTTTACCGGATAAAACCGGATCGTCCACACCCCCTTAACAACATTTTCCATACGTATAAACGCCAGCAGATCTCTCGATGATCTTCCTGTGAGGCTGTAATCTATCGTAACTTTTGTTCCCTCAAGTAAAAAATCATAATTTCCGCTCTGTGGCTGAACAGGTATTCCGGCAGGATTACTTTGTCCTCCCGGCGATATTATGGAAATCGTAAAAAGCTCCGGAGCCAGTGACCAGCATTCCACATACATTCCTCTCATATCTTTTTCAACATTGATTTCAACATCGGCTGGTTTTGCTGTTGTACTTCCCTGATAGTGATGTCTGGCATTTGCTTCGTTACCAGCCCCCACAACAACCGTCCTTCCTCTTTCTGATGTGATCCCATCTATATATTCACATAGATTTTCGGTTCCGTTATGGCTTCCATTGTTACATCCGAGTGCAAGGCATACTACCATAGGGCGGTTATTCTGTGAGGCATATCTTTCTGCAAATGCAATGCCTCTCATTATATCAGCTTCCGAAAATACAAGCTTTTCATCCGGAATAAAGAAAAAATCTTTTAACTCTTTTTCCGCCGGCTTTAATTTTACCACTATAAGCTGCGCTTCTGGAGCAATGCCGGTAAAGTCATTTTCCCGGTTCTCCTGTCCGCATATAATGCCTGCTATAAATGTTCCGTGTCCATCCTCATCCTGTGCCGGTATGATTTCATACGGATCATCTGTTCTTATAGCAGCATTTATCTGGGAATTATCATATACCTGTTCATTTTCCTGATCCCATAATACAGCCACCTTGGATGTTCCATTGTTCCTTATGAACGATGGCAATGCAAAATTTACACCTGTATCTATTACTGCAACATAGACACCATTTCCAAAAAGTCCCGGATTAAATTCATTCTGGAGCCGGAACACACCGCTTTTCTCAAGCCCTTCTGTTCCTATCATAGCTAAACACTTTGGTATTCCCGAATACGAATTAACTCCCACCGATATCGGTGGGAGTCTGTCATCATCGTAATACCATATTTCAAATTGATCGTTTATTATTTCTATTTTATCAGGTTCTAAAAGAGGCTCATTTATTTTATTTTTCGCAATGATAAATTCCATATTTATGCCTTTTTTAATAGTATATTCAGGTTTCTATAAATTGTTATTATTGTATTCACGGCTTCCGTGACAGGTAAAATATATAACCTGATATTCTCTTTCAAGCGATAAAAGGAGATTCTTTCCACGCGCAAGCTTCTCATCATCCAAATTTACAAATGGATCATCAAGTATCAAAAATGGCTTTTCGCCCGGGTACATTGCATCCGCAAGAGCAAGACGCATACATATGCCGATAAGATCCTGATAGCCTGCCGACATTGTCCTCGTATCCCTAAGCTGCCCCTGTTCTTTTACCTTAAGTGTGATATTTGCATCAACCTGCCAGTTCCTATCTGTATTATTTGTAAGTATTCCAAAATATTTCTGAAATCCGTCAGCAATCGGAGCCATATATCTTGCTGTAAACTGTTCTTTTGCCTTTGATAGGTAATCTGCTGTAAGGCTTAATATCTCATATTTATGCTTTTCCTCATTCTGCAGTTCGATGCAGTTTCTGTATTCCTGCTCCTTTTCATCCCTTAAGTCAAGCTGCTCCTGAAGATCCTCCATCTGGCGTGTATACTGGCTTATTGATGTGCGTACTTCATCCATGCTGTTTTCCACTTCTGCGATGAGATTGTTTAGTTCATCAATTGTATACGGACACTCTGCCGGCGATAAAATTGATTCCATATCATGCTCTGCTTCAAACTGTTCTCTTCTGTGCTGGGCTTCCTTAAAGTTTTTGTCTGCAAACCGAAGTTCGGTCGTACTTGACTTTAAGGCTGAAAGTTCACTTATGAAATCCTTTGACGTGCCCGCACCTATCGTATTCATATATTTTTCAAGCTCTGTCTCAAGCTCACTGCACTTTTTACTGTTTTCGCCATTCTTCTCTAAAGTTTCCAGGAGCTTCTCATAATCGTGCATGTTTGTGCGCAGTTCAAAAAGCTTTTCCTGATACTGTGCATTTTCTATTTCGATTCCATATTTCTTAAAGAAATTGTCAGCATCCTGTTCCAGTTTCTTTATTCCGCTTTCTATTTCTTTTAGCTGGTCTTTCATCTCGATAATAGGGGCTTCTTTCTTTTTGCGCTCCTCATCAAGCTCTGCCTGCCTGCGGATATATTCACTCTGGGCCTTTTTGTACTTTCGGGTTCCTGATATTGCAGCTCCAATACCTGTGATAAATGAGACAGCACCTATCGCTGCTGTTATATACAATATTATTGAATCTATCCCAAAGCTGTTTTTACCGATCCCATTTATAATGACAGAAGCCAGTAGCATTATGATTCCCACAACACCAAGTGCTATTCCTGCAGGAACAATGTGGCTCTTTACAGGTCGTTTTTCTTCTTCTTCCTCAGAATCTGTAAGCATTGCAAGCGATGTCATCTGTGAAAGTTTTATTTCCATCCTGCTGTATTCACTGCTGACGGATGAAAGATTATTGATCTTTTGCTGCATTTCATCCAGATCTTCATCTGTAGGGATATCTGTTCTGAATATCTCTTTGAGCGAATCAAAATGTTCTTTCTGTTCATCAGTAAAAGCCATATTTTCATTTACAGCTTTTAAATTTTCGAGTTCCTTTGCATTCTTAAGCATTCCTGCAAGCTCTTCATCTGATGGTATCCTGCCTCTGAACCGCTGTGAAAACTGCATATATATGTCTTTCTTTTCTTTTTCATCAGAACATATATTTTCGTAGTTTGCCTTAAGAGCCTGTCTTCTGCTGTCTGCAGATGCAGTCTGGAGTGCTTTGCCATATTCAGTTCTGATCTTTTGAAGTTCTTTTTTTTGTGCGTCTTTTTCCTCTATTTTATTCGTTATCTGAACCAGAGAGTCCTCAGCTGCCTGATATTTTTTAAGCTCCTGCTCTATCGATGTTATCGTATTTACACGTTTTTTTATGGAACCTGTTATCCTGTTCGGTGACATCTTATTCATCATGTCTTTTATATCAGCCGATGCAGTCTCAAAATTATTGATATCATTTGTGTTTTCAGCCAGATTTCCAAGCTTTGCATTAATTCCGTCCGAAGGAACCGCAACGCAGTCTGCCTGTGCTATATATATGCTTCTCTTAAATGAATTTCTATCAAGGTCAAACAGTTCTTCACCAAGAAGTGGCGAAAAATCATCACATTCGATCATTGTCTTAAGTCTGTATACGTGAAATTCATCCTGCTTTTCAGTAAGTCCGAATGTCCTGCTTACCCTATAGCCGACACCTGCCACCTCGAAATCCAACTCTCCACCGTAGCTTCCTCCCTGCCATGGTTTGTAGAGTTTTCTCTCCTTCTCAAAAGCTCCCGGTTCTTTTTTTGTGTCAAATCCGTAAAGCATCGCCTTAAGGAATGCGGCTAATGTACTTTTTCCCCATCCATTTGGTTGATTTATAATATTTATCCCATCATTGAAATTGATATTCAGATTGGAAAGTTTTCCAAAATTGTCTATGTGGCATGCAATTAGTCTCAATTTCTATATCTCCTCTCCACTCAATGCCATAATACCGCACCTTATGACCTCGGATTTCTTTTCTTCACTCATGTCTGACTGGAGCACCATTCTTATAAATTCGCCCTTAAGTGACACATCTTTTTCGTAATCGCTGTAATTAATAAGAAGCTTTGTCTCATCATAAACCTTCTCATAGTAAAAATATTCTTCGAACATGTCCTTTAAAAAGTCAGTATTTATCTCACAGTCCACATCCACTTCACCTACAAGTACGATCTTTACAAGACTTCTTGATGAGTATGGATTTTTAGCCAGCTCGTCCTCGATCTTTGCGGCAGCGTCCTGTGTCGTCATCGCCCCGGTGACATCCACATATATCGTATATAGATTGCGGTAAGCAAACGGGATAAATGAAAATCCTGCTGTAAGCTTTTGTTCATCTATATCAAGCACAACAAATCCTTTTGCTCCACATTCATCAAATCCACGGCCTTCAAGACAGCCACTGTAACAATAAATCCCCCTGTTGTCTATCGGTCCGTTCTGGTATTCATGCACATGCCCAAGTGCCAGGTAATCAATGCCTTTATTTTTCATGGCATTCAGATTTATCTGACCTATCTGCCCATGCATTATGACTATATTGTACTTATCATTGTCAAGTACAAGCGAATTGTATAATGTGGATTCATTTGTACTGTCAATTTCTATTCCAGACAATGAAATACTGCCACAATCATATGTCTTCCATTCTTCATTAAAAAGATGCAGATTCTCCGGTATATCATCCAGCTTCGAGAAAAAATTATCAGAGTCATGATTTCCCTTAAGATAATAAAACTCAATCTGCGGATTTGACATTATGGAATCCTTTACCATGTTTCTTGCTGTTGCGGATATATTTCTTGTATCAAACAGATCTCCTGCAATAATGATCCCGTCTATTTTATTTTCTTTTGCATAATCAATCATTCGCGAATATGTACGCAAAATTTCCATTTTTCTCTCTTTTGCCTGCTCTCTAGAAAGATTTGATGTCATCTTTGAGTCAAGATGCAGGTCTGCACAATGGATAAACCTCATAATCTCACACTTTTCCTTTATTTACTCTCACTGGCACTTGTATCGGCAAGTTCAGGTGTTCCCCTCATCGTAATTACCGGTCCACCCTTCTTTTCTACATAATCTTTTGTGATCCTGACAGCGCCTATATTGTCATCCTTTGGTATTTCATACATTATATCAAGCATAAAATCTTCGATGATAGCACGCAGTGCCCTTGCTCCGACTTTCTTTTCTTTTGCTTTTTTTGCGATTGAATAAAGCGCATCATCATCAAATTCAAGCTTTACTTCATCCATCGCAAGCAGCTTCTGATACTGTTTTATGATAGCATTCTTTGGTTCTTTCAGTATACGGACAAGCATATCCTCTGTAAGTGCCTGTAAAGAAAACATTATTGGAAGTCGTCCTATAAATTCAGGAATCATTCCGAATTTTCTGACATCATCAACAGTTACCTGCATAAGCAGATTTTCATCATCATCATATTTATCCTTAAGATCAGCCTTAAAACCTATGGATGCTTCTTTATTAAGGCGCTCTTTTATTATCTCTTCAAGCTCCGGAAATGCTCCACCACAGATAAACAATATATTTCTCGTATCAACAGTTGTCATCGGAACCATTGCATTTTTGCTGCTCGCTCCGACCGGAACCTCGACTTCGGCTCCCTCTAAAAGCTTAAGCATCCCCTGCTGTACGGATTCACCGCTTACATCTCTTTGGTTTGCGTTTCTTTTCTTTGCAAGCTTGTCTATCTCATCTATAAATATAATTCCGTGTTCTGCCCTCTCCACATCATTATCAGCTGCCGCAAGAAGCTTGCTTACAACGCTTTCTATATCATCACCTATATATCCAGCCTCTGTCAGTGATGTTGCGTCAGTTATTGCAAGAGGTACATCAAGAAGCTTTGCAAGAGTTTTTACAAGATATGTCTTTCCGGATCCTGTCGGTCCGATCATAAGCATATTAGATTTCTCTATCTCAACTCCATCATCAGCCTGCGCTGCATTTCCTTTGCTGTCGGCATTTTTTTCTCTTTCGATGTCTGACATGACTCTCTTATAGTGGTTATAAACAGCTACTGACATAACCTTTTTTGCCTGTTCCTGTCCTACCACGTAATCATCAAGACTTGCTTTTATCCTGTGTGGTGCCGGAATTGAATGTATATCAAGGACAGGTGCCTGTTTCTTTTCTTTTGGTTTTTTCTTTTTCACTTTCTGGCTGTTTGGGATTCCCGGAAAAGCATCTGTAAGATCCGAAAGATTTATCATGCTGATATTTGGCATTTTACTTATGTCCATATTCATACCCATATTAGGGAAATTTCCATTGCTCATGGAGTCAAATGTCTTTTGCATACAATCATTGCAGATACACAGATTCGGCTGTATATGTATCATTTTTCCCGCTACACTTTCAGGTCTGCGGCAAATATAGCATATATCCTCAAAATCACTTTTTTCATCATTGTCATGCCCCGGATCCGGATTGTCCGGTGTCGGCATTCCCGGTTCTGGCATATCATTTCCCGGCATATCAGGTGTTATTATCGTATCGTTTTCTGACATATTTATATCATTATCTTCTGTACCTTGTGGTACTTCTTTAAATTCATCGTTGTTCATAGGTGTAACTACCGCCTTTTATACTTTTTATAATAGTTATAATTATACTTCAACTCATATTTAAACTCAACACCTAAAGTTTTTCAAAAGCAAAAATAGAACACTCTGAAAAAATATTTCTTATAGAGTGTTCTATTTGCATCTGCGTTATAATGCTACGCTATGCTGATTTAGTTTTATATCATTTCTTTTAACAATTTATTTACAAGACCAGGGTCAGCCTTTCCCTTTGTGGCCTTCATGGTCTGACCTACAAGTGCTCCGATGGCTTTCTTCTTGCCATTGTGGTAATCCTCTACTGCCTGTGGATTTGCGTCGATGACAGTCTGGATCGTGGCTTTAAGCTCACCCTCATCATTCATGCTCTTAAGACCGTTCTCCTCAACATACTGCTCAGGGTCGATATCATCCAAAAATATTTTCTCAAATACTTCCTTGGCAACAGATGAGTTGATCGTGCCTGCGTCTGCCATATCTACAAGCTTTGCGAGGTTTACAGGTGAGAATTTTATCTCATCTGCATCCATGTCGTTATCCTTTAACAGTCGCATTGTCTCAACCATAAGCCAGTTTGAAACCTTCTTCGGCTTGCCGCATATTTTTGTTGCAGCCTCAAATATATCTGCCATGTGCTTTGACTCTGTGAGAATCTTTGCATCGTACTCAGGGATGTCGTATTCCTTCTTGTAGCGTGCAAGCTTCTGTGGACGAAGCT
>CAJLRL010000042.1 GCA_905209075.1 uncultured Lachnospiraceae bacterium
TACCACTGCCGGAACAATGAATCTCTTTTTTAGCTTTTTCATTTGTATCACTTTCAAAAATCAATACCTATCTATTTCATATGATTTTAATATTATAGCTTTATGATAAGGAAATGTCTATAAATTCAATTAAATTTCATTTAATACTTTTGCCGCAAACGGCACCGTAATCTTATTAAGGAATAAAATACACTATGTCTCCTGTGTGGGCTATGGTACAAAAATCTCCAACATAGTTTTTAAAATATTCCCCTAAATTGAAGTACTCCTTAGACCATAAAGTTCAATTCCTCAACCTTACAGTTATGTTTCTTGTTATCCCTCCAATAACTGATACCTACAGCGAGTATCCTTCCGGTGTATATCTTTTGCCCTGCAAGTTTAGGCATAAATTTAAGTGCATACTTTTTCTCTTTGATCTGTGCAATTGCCTCATCAGGAGTGTGGTCTACTTTTAATTCCAGTATTATACAATCAGCCGTTGTATCATATGGATAGAAAATAAAATCCACATATCCAGTTCCAGCCTTATCCTCGCGCTCCACACGATAACTGTCCCTTGCCGCAAGATATACCAGATTAACTATTGCAGATAACTCTGTCTCGTGATTATACGATAGTAGAGGTACTTCCGTGTTATGCGCATATTCTAGTATTTTTTCCATTGTCAGAGTATCCCCTGCCAAAGTTGCCTTAAGCATTTTCTCTGACTCTTTTGCTAGACGATATACATACCCCAATGACTCATTTTTCACAAGAAGCTCATCAAATTTCTCCATAAGCTCCCTATTCGGAATACATACCCTGCCATTAAGATAACTCAAAAATCCATACACTACCATCGCCGAATATATCTCATCCCTTGTCGAAAGATTCATTGATGTTGCCGCATACTCCTGTATTTTTGCGGTAACGGACTCACCAGATATCATCAGCGCCAGATCATCCCTGACATCCGAAATATTATTCCTGATATAATAATATATCTCATCATATGGTCCGGAACTCGTCCAGTAATTTGCCAGATTATTAAACTGCAATGCAAATACTACTGAACGTGGATTGTAAACACGTTCCCCCGACTTTGTATAGTAACCATTATACCAGTCACGGAGTCCTTTCCTCGTCACGCTCTTTTCCTTATGCTGCCTGTCACACTCTACAATATATCGTTTGTACAGATCATCCACTTCATCATCGGTAAATCCAAAATACTCTCCAAACATTGGTGAATTTACCATTGTAAACTCTGCGAACATATTAAGTTCAGAGCCGCTTGAGTATTTTGCAATAGGTAAAATTCCTGTCATATATGAAAGAATTACATATGGGCGGTCTTTTAGAAGATTACTTAAAAAGGCTACATACTTTTCCTTGTCATTCTCATTTATAAAGTCTCTGTGAAATATAAAATCCCATTCATCTAAAACAAATATGAATTTTTCACCATCATACTGTGCAAATATATTCTCGAGGATATCTCCGACCGCATCATCTTCATTTATTCCGGCTTTCGGATATGCCGTTTTTATATCTTCTATTAATAACTCTTCGATTCTCTCAATATACTGCTCATATGACATGCAGTTTTTAGGCATTTTACTGAAATCTATGCGAATAACATTATACTGATTTTTATATTTGCGATACCCATCAACCTGTGAAATCTTAAGTCCTTCAAAAATATCTCCGGAGTCCTGCCCTTTTTGAAAAAAAGCACTGATCATATTTGCAGCGATCGTTTTGCCAAATCTGCGTGGTCTCGTAACACAAATATGACGGTTTCCTGCATTGACATATGGAAATAATTCCCTGAGCATAAGTGTCTTATCCACAAAATACGGACTCAAACTTTCACTTTTATACAATGTATATGGAGTTGTACTGTTCAGATATGATCCCATTATTTTTCTCCTCTTTACAGCTTATATCAGTATATCGAAACTGTTTATGATAGTTTATTATACATTATTGTCTACTGTTTTACGAGACAAATTACCTCAAAATTTATTATAGACTTATTAAGCTTTTGACAATTTATCCATTATGTCAAAATACATGTTTTTATATTTGCTTTTTTTTCACTAGAAATTTATAATGATCTCAGGGGAAATAAAAATTATATAGAGCAAGCCAGGAGAGAAAGAGCAGGCCAAATACATACATAAAAGTATGCTTGGTTTTTGTGCTCTTTTTATTATGCAAGGGGGTTTTTATCTATGTGCTATACAACAAAAATGAAAATAGCGAATTGTGTAAAAGGACTTATGCGTAAAAAAGAAATTTCAAAAATCCGCATCGGCGATATCATGAATGCAACCGGAATGAGCCGTCAGAGTTTTTATTATCACTTTCAAGATATATACGAAGTACTTGAATGGATTGGCTGTACTGATTTCAAAGAACAGCTTGACGGATATTCCTACACTTCACTATGTGACTGGGCATGCGATCTTATGACTATACTGCAGGCTAACCGTTTTTTCTATGAAAAACTGGCAAACGAAATTGCCTGGCCTTCCATAATAAGATGTGTCAAACCTACTCTCTTATCTCAGGTCAAGCATCTTTTGTTATGCGAAAACAGTGAGATATTTGAATGCAAAGCTGACGAACTTGATGCCGTCACAAATTTTCTCTCTACAAGCATATGCTATTATATGATTGATTTTGTATACAATAAAAAGGTACTGTCTGTAAACCAGGTAAGAACTGATGTACAGTTTATGATGAATGCGCTCATCAGGAATAATACTTCAAATATCATGCTTCAGTTTACTACATCTGTCAATTCTGCATTACATTAACCAATATATCGGGGAGCCTCATTTTTTGATGCTCCCCTTTTATATATTGATTTATTTATTACCCAACTTCTTTTGTTGCGATTACATTTACTCCTGTTCCTGCAACATCTGTCACTATTACATCACCTATATGTACGGGAGCTTTGACAGTAACGTCATTTATACTATCCATCACTTCCATTATTTTTTCTTTAGGTATATCATGCTCGGTTTTAACGGAAACCATAGGTATTGAACCGCCCTCAACACATACTGTACTTGTTACAATACGTGTAGGATGTGTTACCTCTTTTGCCGCATAATCAGCACCCCTTTTACAGGTATTTCCGGTTATATTTATAGTTTCATCATCTATGGTAACTGTTATGGCACATCCCAGCGGGCAGCCTATACATGTTAAATTTCTTGTCTCCATGACGTCATGCCTCCTTTTCAATCTTTATGGTGATTGTTTCAAGATCTTTCATTGTCTCAAGCACTTTCTTCTGAAGTACAACCTGTTCCATCTCTCCCGGTGCCATTATCGGGCGCTTACGGCATATTATCCTCTGTCCGTTTAAGTATGCACAAATGTATGAATTTTTGTATACCCCGCCAACTCTGAATCTTACTGTAAGTTCTTCGTCCATATCTGCCACGTGTAACGTTTTTGGCACTGTATAGCGAACTCCGTCTGTTGCGATAATCTGGATTTCCTTTCCACTGTCACCTGCTATGCCACCTCTTTTTACATACTCGGAAGCCTTTTTACCTGCCATTGCGGCTTCCTCTGATACATAATCCACCAGATCATGCACATGAAGTACATTTCCACATGCAAATACACCCTGGATATTTGTCTCCAGACTTTCGTTTACTACCGGTCCGCTTGTCACAGGATTAAGCTCTACTCCTATTGATTTTGAAATCTCATTTTCAGGTATGAGTCCACAAGAAAGCAGCAGTGTATCACATTCGTAATATTCCTCTGTACCCGGAATCGGCTTATTGTGCTCATCCACCTTTGCCAATGTAATTCCCTCAACGCGCTCTTTTCCTTTAACATCTATTACTGTATGGCTGAGTTTTAACGGTATTCCAAAGTCATCCAGGCACTGTACTATGTTACGCTTTAAACCGCCTGAATATGGCATAAGTTCAGCAACAACCTGTACCTTGGCTCCTTCTAAAGTCATGCGCCTTGCCATGATAAGTCCGATGTCTCCCGATCCGAGTATCACAACCTTTCTTCCCGGCATGAATCCTTCGATATTTACAAGGCGCTGTGCTGTTCCTGCTGAATATACTCCTGCCGGTCTGTATCCCGGTATGTTTAAAGCTCCTCTTGAGCGCTCCCTGCAGCCCATTGCAAGTATCACAGTTTTTGTGGTCATATGGAAAAGTCCATCATTGCGGTTCATCGCTGTTACTACTTTATCCCCCGACTTATCATCCAAAGAAATGTCCATGACCATCGTGCTCAGCCTGTACTCTATACCAAGTTCCAATGCCTGATCTATAAATCTTCTGGCATATTCCGGTCCTGTAAGCTCTTCCTTAAAAGTATGCAGACCGAATCCATTATGTATACACTGGTTTAAAATTCCTCCAAGTTCACAGTCTCTTTCAAGTATAAGTATTTTATCTATTCCGTTTTTCTTTGCTGAGACAGCCGCAGCAAGACCTGCCGGTCCGCCTCCGACTACAACAATATCATAAAAATCCATATTAAATCCCTCCTATGATCTATTCTTGCTAAGGCCTGTTACCATCTTTGAGTTTCCGCCGCTCTTTGTTATGTCAAGCTGTGAAACATGTCTTTCACGTGAAATTATCTCCATTGTCCTCGGTGAACAGAATCCTGCCTGGCATCTTCCCATTCCGGCTCTTGTACGTCTCTTAACACCATCCAGTGATTTTGCTCCAAGCGGACGGTTTATTGCATCCATTATCTCACCCTCTGTGATCATCTCGCATCTGCAGATTATGTTTCCGTATTCAGGCTTTTCTTTGATAAGTGCCTTGTATTCCTCTTCAGATAAATTCTTAGGATTTAATATTCCTTTTCTTGTTCCTTTAAAATCAGGATTATCCTGCGGATCAAACAGTTCTTTCACTATTTGTGCCACTCTCTCTCCAATAGCAGGGCAGCTTGATAATCCCGGTGACTCGATACCTGCGCAGTCGATAAAGAATGGTGCATCACTAAGTTCCTCTATTATGAATTCATGGTTATCTTCATGTGCACGGTTTCCTGCAAATGAAGTAATAACCTGGCGTACCGGAACTGTTGGAACAGATCGTTTTGCAGCTGTGCATACATGCTCTAATCCCTCACGTGTTGTGTTTGTACCTTCCTTATCGTCATGGTCGTCAGCTGTAGGTCCTATGAGTGTATTTCCATGGATGGTAGGTGTCACAAGTATTCCTTTTCCGTATTTTCCCGGAAGCTGGAATATTGTCTTATCAACAATACCGCCTGTTGCTTTATCAAGCAGACAATATTCTCCACGCCTTGGAGTAATATGGATTTTCTTATTGCTGACCAGATTATGGAATACATCAGCATATACCCCGGCTGCATTTACAACACATTTTGTCCGGATCTCACCTTTATCCGTCACAAGTGTATAGCCTGATTTTTCCTTACATATTCCTTTCACCTCTGTATCAAATCTGAATTCGACACCATTTGTGGCTGCATTTTCTGCCAATGCAATATTAAGTCCGAATGGACATACAATTCCTCCTGTCGGGCAGAAAATTGCTGCAACAACCTCATCAGATAAATTCGGCTCCATTTCATGAACTTCTTTTGAATTGAGTATTTTTATATCAGGAATTCCATTTTTCAATCCCTGCTCGTAAAGAGCGTTGAGTTTTGGCATATCCTCATCACTGAAGCACACAATAAGAGAACCATTTCTTCTAAACTCAAAATCCAGTTCCTCCGCTAATTTTCCCATGAGTTCATTTCCGCGGATATTCATCTGTGCCATTAGTGTACCCGGCTTACAATCTATCCCCGAATGCACGATCGCACTGTTTGCCTTTGATGTTCCGCAGCATACATCCTCTTCCTTTTCCACTACACAAATTGATAATTTGTATCTGGACAATTCTCTGGCGCAGGCACTTCCCGATACACCCGCTCCGATAATCACTACATCATACATGTTTTTTCCTCCCATTATCTAAAAAGAGCCGCACAAAATAGACATCTTTCCGATGTATACTGTCCGGCTCCTCTCTCTGACATACATTATTTATTTAGAAAATCAATCCGTATACCAGCACTGCTAAAAGTGCTCCTATTACCGGTCCGATGATTGGAACAACAAGTCCATATCCGAAGTCTGACGAACCTTTTCCTTTTATAGGTAATACAGCATGTGCCAAACGTGGTCCTAAGTCTCTTGCAGGATTGATAGCATATCCTGTAAGACCGCCAAGAGACATACCGACTGAAACAATTATTGCAAATACAAGGAATTTTCCTGTACCATCTGCCAGATCAGGTACCTGTGCCAAACCTTTTATTGCAAATACAAGGATGAATGTTCCAACAGCCTCACTTAAGATATTTCTTGGAATATTTCTGACCGCCGGTGCTGTGCAGAACACGCCTCGTTTTGTTGCTTCGTCTTCTGTTGCATCAAACTGATCTTTGAACAATGCATATACAATACATGCTCCTAAAAATGCTCCTAAAATCTGTGCTATTATATATCCGGGTACCTTTGCCCATTCAAAGCTTCCATCTGCGGCAAGTGCCAGTGTAAGTGCAGGATTAAAACTTGCACCCGATGCAGCACCGAATATAAATGCCGGCACAAGTACCGCAAGACCCCATGCAAGTGTTATCTGGACGGCTCCTGCTCCCTTCATTCCGGATTTATTGAGGTTGACATTGGCAACAACACCGTCTCCTAAAATAATAAGCATCATCGTTCCTACGAACTCCGCAATATATGCTGTCATATGCACCCCTCCTAATCTTCTTTTGCCCAGTTAAATGAGTATGTAACTGCTTTTTTCCACATCTTTATTTTCTGTTTTCTCTCTTCTTCTGTGATCTCTGATTCAAAAGTGCGGTCTATAGCCCAGTTATTTCTGACATCATCCTTGCTTGCCCAGTATCCTACCGCAAGTCCTGCAAGGTAAGCAGCTCCCATAGCGGTTGTCTCTACACACATAGGACGGTTTACCGGTGCATTGCTTATATCAGCCTGCATCTGCATAAGAAGGTTGTTTGCACTTGCTCCACCATCTACTTTGAGTGCTGCAAGATTAATTCCCGAATCAGCCTTCATTGCATCAAGTACATCATTTACCTGATAAGCAAGTGATTCAAGAGTTGCTCTGATAATATGGTATTTGTTTACTCCTCTTGTAATACCTACGATAGTTCCTCTTGCATACTGATCCCAATATGGTGCTCCAAGTCCGGTAAATGCCGGCACTACATAGCATCCGTTTGTATCTTTTACCTTTCTTGCCATGTACTCTGAATCAGGCGATGAATCGATAAATTTCATCTCATCTCTCAGCCACTGGATTGATGCACCTGCCACAAATATCGATCCTTCAAGTGCATAATTTACTTTTCCATCTAATCCCCATGCGATGGTTGTAACAAGTCCATTGTTTGAGAATACAGGCTTCTCTCCGGTATTCATAAGAAGGAAACAGCCTGTTCCATATGTGTTTTTTGCCTCTCCTGCCTCGAAACATGTCTGCCCGAAAAGTGCTGCCTGCTGATCCCCAGCTGCTCCTGCGATCGGGATTGGTCCGCCAAAAAATATTGGATTTGCCTCTCCATATATGCAGCTTGATGGTTTTGGCTCAGGAAGCATGCATTTTGGAATATCAAGTTCTTTTAAAATCTCATCGTCCCATTCAAGTGTATTTATGTTAAACATCAATGTTCTCGAAGCGTTCGAATAGTCTGTTACATGTACCTGTCCCTGTGTAAGTTTCCAGATCAGCCATGTCTCAACTGTTCCGAAAAGAAGTTCCCCATTTTCTGCTCTTTCTCTCGCACCCGGCACATTGTCAAGAAGCCATTTTAATTTTGTTCCTGAAAAATATGCATCGATAACAAGTCCTGTCTTTCTCCTAAAAGACTCTGTCAGTCCTTTTTCCTTAAGTGAATCCGCATACTCCGATGTTCTGCGGCACTGCCATACGATTGCGTGATAAATAGGTTCTCCTGTGTTTTTATCCCATACAATTGTTGTCTCACGCTGGTTTGTAATACCGATTGCTCCGATATCGGCAGCTGTAGCTCCGATATTTGCCATAGCCGTCTTTGCGACCTCAAGCTGTGTAGACCAGATCTCGTCTGCATCATGCTCTACCCATCCCGGTTTTGGGAAAAACTGTGTAAATTCTTTCTGTGCCACGCTGCACATTTCTCCTTTTTCGTTGAAAAGAATACAGCGGTTGCTTGTTGTTCCGGCATCAAGTGCCATAATGTACTTTGCCATGTAAAAACCCTCCATTCTATCTCCAAGCCCCCCGGCTTGTTCTGATGAGGTAATTTTATCGTGTCCTTTTGGCAAAGTCTTTAGACAGAAAAGTGCTTTTGTCAATATCTGCGGCAAATTTTAACATTCCGTGAAAATTGTCAAAATAAATGACCGGCAGCCAGCTGACTAAATGCTGATTGTCGGTCATCTTTATTATTTATATTTATTTTTTCAGATCAGATACAGTAGTCACTCCACTCACTGTCCTCCACGCCCGAGCAGCTGTTTCGTATCATGAGCTTGCCCTCAAGCTCAGTCCTTACGACACTTTTGTGTCCTCCTCTCATTCTATCCATTAAAAGATATATGGCGAATTTTCCCATTTCTGCTTTTGGCAGGCCGACCGTTGTAAGCATAGGCTGTGTGTACTGTGCTTCCTCGATATCCTCACTCGAGATGATTGACGGAGTGTAGTAGCGGCTTTTGCCGGAACCGAGATATTTTAACATTCCTATGGCTGTGATATCGTTTGCACAGTAAATACCTGTCGGTCTGTCGTCAAACTCTATAAATTTCTGCATTGCCACGTAGCCCTCTGCTTCAGTCTGCCCGGTCTGCACTATGTAATCCGCTTCCGGTTCTATATCATGTCTGCGCAGAGCTTCGAGATATCCCCTGTAACGCGCCTCGTTGTAACAGTCCCCAACATATGCTATATTCCGGTGTCCTAGTGACAAAAGATAGTCGACCGCCATCATTGCCACTTTCTTTCCGTCACATAATACCTCATCCACCTCATAATTGGTAGAATTACGGTTTACCGAAACAACACTTTTATACTTGCGGTTAAGTTTGCCAAGTGCTTCTTTATTACATTTTCCGATGATTATAAGTCCGTCACATTTCTGCTCAGTTTCCTCGTACATTCCATCGATTATCCTGTCAAGATTTTCACGCCGGCACTTTTTGTCATTGGAAAAAAGAGGCATATACCACACTTTTGTGAGTATCGCGACCTGCTTGTGTATCTCACTCTCCACAACACGCAGCAGCTCATTGAAAAACGGATCTGTTGTCGCATTTTCCATTCTGGTCATAAGAACACCTACATAATATGGCTTTTGCTTTTCCGCCTGCTTTCCCATCTTAAGACTTCGCGCTGCTGTATTCGGTGTGTAGTTTAACGCTATTGCAGCCTGCCATATCCGGTCTCGCACCTTGGGAGATGCACATTTGTAATTCGGATTATTGAGCACCCGCGATACTGTAGCTGTTGAGACACCGGCTTCTTCTGCAATTTTCTTGATTGACATATGATCATCTCCTAAATTTACACTGCCAGCACATGATTATGTAAATACATCACATGATTATGTAGATACATCACATGATTATGTAGATACATCACTTGCATATGTTACTTACAATGCTTTAATTCATATTATAATAGTATGATTACTATGCTTTATAGTCAAGTATTTTTATTTAAACACTTATTCATCTAAACCTCACACGCTCTATTTTGGCAGGGTGCCGTCCTGTGTGCAGGCTACTTCAGTTCGTCTTTATTTATCGATGCAACGCAGAAATCTATTCTGGTATTTTCCTCATCCTCCTCGCTCGTTCCTGTAAGCCCGATCTCCTGTGTAGGATCAATTCCGTCAACAGCTGTTGCATCGGCTTTTTTATTTCCTGCACCCGGCACTCTGAATGTCGATATGTCCAACGGCTCGATGGATGTCTCTGTCAGCTTTTCAAGCTGTGGAATCCACTCATATGGCACCCTGTATGCGCGATATATCATGTTGCTTTTAAATTTTCCTCCGATTGATTTGAAGTACGGATTTATGTATTCCCACACAATCTCATGCTCCGGTGTAACCTCTATAAGGTGCCCGTCAGACCCTTCTGTAATGAGTGTGTTTCCGTTTGGCAGCCTCTGTGCAGAGCTGATATATGAGCTGTAAAAATTGGACGGATCCGTAAAAAGCAGCCATCCTGCTTCAAGCGGTGTATACTGCCAGGTGATTTCAAGTGTGACGGGATTAAACTGAAGCACTCTTGAATAATCACGCCTTGCATTATTGGTACCATCAACAGAGCCCGGATTTGGTGTACCGTAACCACCCTGTCCTCCATTGTCAAATACGAGCAGGTCTCCCTCTCCCGGAAGCCCCTTCGGTATCATATGTAAGTGGTGCTGTCCTATTATCCAGCCAAGCTTTTTTGTCGCCTCATTCTCGTTAAAATCAGGGCCTACTCTCCAGACTATCTTTCCGGTCTCCTTGCTTATTATCGCAAGAATGTTTGTGTTTCTTGCATCAAAAATTATATTGTCCGGATGAAATCTCTCATCTCCGACATCATACCATTTGTTTTCTCCGAGAGTAGAAAAGTTGTTTATGTGCATCCAGTCTCCTCCGGCTTCGCCGTGAAGTCCCGGATTTCTGTATAAAATGTTTTTGGCTGCTTCATCAAAGCCCAGCTCATCGAAATGATCGCTTGCTCTCCAACTCCAAACAATATTTCCTTCCCAGTCCACCTCGATTATCTTGTCATCTATAAGACGTTTATCGGAAATATCATGATTATAAAGATTTTCATGCGTAAGTATAAGCGTATTA
Source organism: uncultured Lachnospiraceae bacterium (assembly GCA_905209075.1). Classification (GTDB taxonomy): domain Bacteria; phylum Bacillota; class Clostridia; order Lachnospirales; family Lachnospiraceae; genus Roseburia. Next base: position 10,882 of record CAJLRL010000042.1, read on the forward strand.
CCGCTATCCGTCTTTGGCTCCCCTCCCGGATAATAATATCCAACTGTCGAGCCCTCACGCTGATAATCGTGATGCTGTCTGGCAAAATACTGTGGCTCCTGCCCCGGATCTGCATACAGTTCTGTTTTGTCAAATTTCCATACTATATTTCCGTTCCAGTCCACCTGTACGAGATCTTTTTCGTCCTGATAAGAATATTTGCTCTTTATTGAGCCTGTTGAGCCGAGCACATATCCTCCCGGAAGTATCTTATTCGGAAAACCCTCAAGTCCTGCCCATAGCTTTACTTCATTTCCGTTCATATCAATGAGAAGTGCTCCCTTTTTTGTCGGAAAAACGGTGTAGCCGTTCCATGCCTTGTCTTTATTGTATACTGTTGTTCCTGTTGGAAAGATTCCTGGATATCCCATATTATTGTCCTCCTTGATCTGTGATGTACTCTCGAAATATTATTTGCCTGAAATTGTTACTGATGCCGGATCGTACTGCTTTGCGGCCGTCACATCTATATAATCGCGCACATTAAACTCTTTATCATATTTATCATGGGTGTATGCCCAGTCAGCAATTTCTTCAAGATGTGCTGCGCCCTCTTCGGTAAAACCTACCCTTAGAGTTTTTGCCTGCCAGTCTGCCTTGAAATTTTCAGCTTTTACTCCAAATTTCTTTTCCACAGCTGCGGCTGTCTCGTCAAGATGTTCATTTATATAGTCTGTGCTCTCCTGCAACGCTTTTAAATAATTTGCAAGATTTTTCTCATTTGCTTCATTAAAGCTTTTAGTTGTAAGAAGATAGCTTCCGGTGTTTATGCCAATGTCCTGCGCACTTGCAACAAGTTTCCATCCGGCATCTTCATAATATTGCTGCTGTGCTCCATATCCGACAACTGCAGCCGCATCCCCTTTATTTATAAGCGCAAGCGTTGTCTGCTCAGAATCGGTATTTACATATTTGATCTTATCCGGATCGATTCCCAGATAGTCAAGAGCCTGCCATGCATAATATTCTGAGACGGTTCCGACACTTGTCACTATTCCTTTGCTGTTTACAAGGTCATCCGGATTGTCTGCATATTCCGGTGCCACATAAAGGCCTCCTGTTTTTGGCTCATCGACCGCTGATTCCGAAAATATCACAAGATCTGTTTTTCCATCTGAATTTCCAATCCTGTTTACTGCGGCAAAATCTGCCATCTCTCCTGTATCAGCAGTTCCGTTTGCCACGGCATCTATTGTATTTATTCCATATGCGTACTCTGTTGTTTCTATGTTTAATCCGTACTTTTCAAAAATCCCCTGCTGCTGTCCTATAAAAATCTGATACTGATCTGGCTGCCCGGTCATGACTGCTACACGTATTGTGTTCTTTTTATCGTATCCTGCCTGTGTTGAGCCTGATTTTGATCCGCAGCCTGCTAAAACAGATGTTCCAAGTACTGCTGCAAGTGTTATCGTTCCTAGTCTTTTTAAATTATTTTTTATTGTTCTTTTCATATTTTTCTCCTTCCATTATTTCCATTTCTACTTCACACCAAAATGTGCAAGTTTCTTTTGTCCTATAAACTGTACGATCCTGTCTGCTGCAAATCCAAACACCGCAAGTGTAAGTATTCCGGCAAATGCCCATCCTGTCTTGTAATAAAGTTTTGAACTGTTTATCAGATAACCCAGTCCATCACTTCCGACAAGCATCTCCGCTGCCACAACACATACAAATGATGAGCCAAGTCCAAGCCTTATTCCTGTATAAATATGTGATACCGCCGATGGTACGATTACTGTAAAAAATACCCTGATCCTGTCTGCTCCCATGCAGGATGCAGCCTCTATGTATGAATGATCTGTTGACACAACTCCTGCGATCGTGTTTACAAATACCGGGAAAAACGATGCATAAAATATAAGTGCTATTTTTGATTCATCCCCGACTCCAAACCACATAAGAAAAAGTGTTGTCAGTGCTATCGCCGGAACAAACCTGAAAAAACTTAATATTGGTTCGATTATGAATCTTACCGCCTTAAAATTTCCTACCAGAAGTCCGAGTGGAACTCCAAGCACCACAGCAAGCAGCCACCCTCTTAATACTCTTGATATACTTGCGACTATATCTATCCACAATGTTCCGTTTAGTATCAGTTCCCTCACTCCTGTTATGGTTTCTACCGGACTTGGCAGAAAATATTCATCATACCCCAGTGAACCAACTCCCCATATTGTTATGAGTATTATCCATGAAATCACTCCGCATTTTAATATTTTTTCTTTCATCGTCCATCGCTCCCTTCTGCTTTTTTACGCCAATGCATACGATGCTGACTCTAAATAATTTTCTTAAATGTAATATATCTGACTGTCATCAAATGCTTTATTTTTTACTATCTGTGTGTTCTCATCTTCTATTATGTAAAGATGTTTTATAAGTACCTTTATGTGTTCCCCGCAGCTTCGTTTTCCGGCACTTACGGATGTTTTTCCGGTTACTGTGATATCTCCTATCCTGACTCTTATCTCATAAGTATTTCCTCTGAAAAGTACTTCCTCTATGATGCCATCCTCATATGCTGAGTCTGCTGCATCTATCGTGGTTTCATTATCCGATTTTTTATCTTTTGCTGTTTTGTCTTTCCGCACCGCATTTGTGCCATTTTTTTTATTATCCGTAATATCAGATATCTCCACAAACTCCGGTCTTATCACACCATACTGACTGTCATTTTCTTTCTCAAAGCCCTTCAATTTTCCAAAATCCTTTATGACTGCTGACTGTCCGATAAACTGTGCCACAAACGGGGTTCTCGGATTTTCATATATATCTACCGGGTTTCCAACCTGCTCTATGCGCCCCTTATTTGTAATGATTATCTCGTCTGCAATCTCTATCGCCTCATCCTGATCGTGTGTCACAAATATGCTTGTGATACCGACCTTGTCGATAGTTTCACGAAGCCACGTTCTTAATTCTTTTCGGACCTTTGCATCGATTGCCGCAAACGGTTCATCTAGCAAGAGTACCTCAGGCTGTGGTGCCAGTGCCCTTGCGAGTGCTATCCTCTGTCTTTGTCCACCGCTTAATTGATCTGGATATCTTTTTTCCACTCCCGGCAAACCAACAAGCTCTAACAACTCGTAAACCCTGTTTTTAATAAACTTCTTATCCCGTTTTTGTACTTTCAATCCGTATGCTATATTGTCATACACTGTCATGTAAGGAAAAAGTGCATAGTTTTGAAAAACAAATCCTATTTTCCTCTGATCCGGTGTAAGTGTATTTACTTTTTTACCATCTATTATCACATCACCCTCATCCTGCTTTTCAAGCCCTGCAAGCATCCGAAGGATTGTTGTCTTTCCGCTTCCACTTGGTCCAAGCAGACCAACAAGCTTTCCTTTTTCTATTCCAAAACTCACATCATCAGATGCTTTAAAAGTTCCGAAATATTTTGATATATGTTCTAACTCGATATACATCACTGCCTCCTGAATCATAATATTGCATGTAATCATTCCATATGAACGATCACTGTTTTTGTAATTTTAAGACCGCATCCTTAAGTATCAGAGGATGTGTAAAACCAATAAATCTGTTTACCTCTTTGCCGCCATTTAGTATGACAATTGTAGGAACTGAACTGATATCATATCTAAGTGCCAGTGTCCCTTCATCTGCTGTATTACATTTAATAAAAGTGGCATCCACTTCCTTTGCTTCTTCCAACTTAGTAAGTGCTCCCTCCATCTTTTTGCAGTGCGTACAGGATGGAGAATAAAATTCCAATATGCTTATGCCCGATTTTTCATTAATGTGTTCAAAATAATTTCTGTTAGTTAATTCTTTCATCCTTGTCGTTCTCCTTCCCGCAACGGCTGTAGCTCGTTTACTTGAGTGCATTATAAACACCGGAGGTATACATTTTCAAAGATAATTCATGAAATCGTTTACAAAACATTTCTCTTTTATCTGATTTTCATACTGTTTTGGTATGATTTCTTAGCATAAACCGCCTTTTTTCATCAAATCAAAGAATTTTATGAAATCGTTTACACTTACTTAATCATTGATAAATACTGGATGTTAATAGTTTTTGCATCAAAAAAGGAACCGGAAAATCCGGTTCCCTGCTTGATTTTATACTTTTCATTTATGCAATTACTCAATACAAGCTCTGTCCATCTGCTAAACACATTATGTATGAGTAATCTGATTTCATCAGCTCAGCTCTATC
>CAJLRL010000043.1 GCA_905209075.1 uncultured Lachnospiraceae bacterium
GTATTTCCAACATATCCGTGAGAAGTATAACAGTATTTACAAAGTACAAATGCCTTGCATTACACCTCATGTTTGCAGACACACCTTCTGCTCTAATATGGCAAAGTCTGGTATGAACCCAAAAACATTACAATATATTATGGGACATTCAGATATAGGAGTTACCATTAATACATATACTCATTTACAATTTGAGGATGCCTTAGAAGAGATGAAAAAGGTTGTGGGCTAAAAGGTTTGAAAATAGCCCAGTATTTAGCCCAAACGAAGGAAAAGTTATGCAAAGTTATTCCAAAATATGCTAAAAATGTGAACAAAAACACTGTCATAGAAATATTGCAGAATTGTTGCAAGTGCCGAAAATACAGTAAAATCAAGCATTTAGAGAGGTTTTGGATATATGATAAAAATACTATTCATCTGCCACGGCAATATCTGCCGCAGCACCATGGCCCAAAGTATCTTCACCCATCTGGTCCACAGACAGCACCTCGATGCTGTTTTCGAGATAGATTCAGCTGCGACCAGCCGTGAGGAAATAGGCAATCCGCCGCACTACGGCACCAAAAACAAACTATACGAGGAACATATCCCTCTTATTCCACATCGTGCGAGACAGATGACACGCGATGATTATTTGTACTATGACCTTCTGATTGGAATGGACACTGCAAATATCAGGAATATGACAAGGATTGCAGGTGGCAGTGACAGTCAGCAGAAGATATTTAAGCTGCTGTCATTTGCTGATTACGGGACAAATCATAAGCTTATAGCAGCGCATGATGTTGCGGATCCATGGTATACAGGTGATTTTGATGCGACATTTGATGATGTCATGAGTGGATGCCGGGGCTTGTTAGAATACATCAAAGAGGTGTATAATCTATAGCTATAGCAATTTAAAGAGAATAATAGCAGCGGCTACGGTGCTGAACACAGCTACGATAATTGATTTCAGGAGGCACAAATGCAATTACAGAATGGAAGACCGACAGATACCACAGGCAGACTGGATAAAGAAATTCGTACATACGATTTTTTGGACAAACTGGGAATCGAATATCAGAGAATAGACCACGAGGCGGCATTTACGATGGAGGTTTGTGAGGAGATTGACAAGACGCTCGGCGCAACGATCTGCAAGAATCTTTTTCTGTGCAACCGCCAGAAAACTGATTTTTACCTGCTCATGATACCGGGAGACAAGATCTTTAAGACAAAAGAGCTTTCGCACCAGATAGGAAGTGCAAGGCTTTCGTTTGCAAGTCCGCAGGATATGGAAAAATATCTGGATATCACACCCGGCTCAGTCAGTGTGATGGGGCTGATGAATGATTCTGACAATGCGGTCAGACTTCTGGTGGATGAGGATGTGCTAAAAGGTGAGTGGGTTGGATGTCATCCATGCATAAATACATCCAGCCTCAGGATAAAAACAAAGGACATGTTTGGCCCGGTGATAAAGGCCATGCACCATGATATGACAGTGGTAAAATTAACAGGTGAAGTATAGTAAAGCCTGGCAGAACGTAAGGAGAAACAATGGTAAAAGCAGTAATATTTGACATGGACGGAACACTCATAGATACGGAGAAATATTATCGTATTTTCTGGCCGATGGCACTTAAGCAATTCGGCTATGAGATGACAGATGAGCAGGCGCTTTCAATGCGAAGCCTCGGGCAGCCGTATGCACCGCAGCATCTTAAGGATATGTTCCATGATCCGGATATGGATTATGATAAAATCAGGACATATCGGAGAAAAATCATGGAGGAGCATCTGGAAAAGGTGGGTATTGAGCTTAAGCCCGGTGCAATTGAGATACTTACATATTTGAAGGAAAAAGGCATTCACAGAGCGATTTCCACAGCGAATGATATAGAAAGGGCTGAGAAATATCTTAAAAAGATAGGACTTTACGGATATTTTGACAAGATCATCTGTGCACCGATGGTTGAGCACGGAAAACCTGCACCGGACGTATATAAGTTTGCATGCAGCGAGCTTGAACTTGCGCCCGAAGAATGTATGGCGGTAGAGGATTCACCAAATGGTGTCAAAAGTGCATACAGTGCAGGCTGCAAGGTTGTAATGGTGCCTGATCTGACACAGCCTGAGGATGAACTTAGAAAAATGCTTTATGCATGTGTTGGCAGGATAGATGAAATAAAAAATATACTGGTTGACTAAAAACAGTTCTGACAGGAGGGAAAATGGGCAGCGAAAATATATTACCGGGAATCTCACTAAAAGATGAAAATAAGCAGCTGGAGAATATTATAGATATTGCACAGGAAAATCTGGACAACGCACGAAGATCAGTCGAAAAATTAAATGAAGATCTGAGCGATCTGCGGGAAGTCTATGACGCTCAGGACAAAGAAGGTCTTGTATTGTGGAATAATGCAGCTGCCCAGCTTGAGGAAAATAAAAGAAATGTACTCAGATGTGAAAAGGCGCGGAAGAAACCATATTTTGGAAGGATAGATTTCAAAGATCCAAAGCAAAAAGATGAGGAAGCATACTATATAGGCAGAGTTGGGATAGCAAAAAATGCATCAGAACCTGTTGTTATAGACTGGAGAGCGCCTATTGCATCGGTTTATTATGAAAACAGCCTTGGACCATGCAAATATACGGTAAGCTCTGAGGGCACATTTGAGATAGATCTTAAAAGAAAAAGAACATATGAAATAGCAGATGATAAACTGGTCGATTTTTTTGATTCAGATGTTGTGGCAAATGATGAACTGCTGACAAAATATCTGGCAAAAAATAAAAAGGCGGTACTTGGCGAGATTATTGCGACAATACAGCAGGAACAGAACATGATAATACGCAGATCCCCCAAGACGAATATTATAGTGCAGGGAGTTGCAGGCTCAGGAAAGACAACAGTTGCGATGCACAGGATATCGTACATTTTATATAATTATGCAGAGGATTTCAGACCGGAGGATTTTTACATTATAGGAAGCAACAGGATACTGCTTAATTACATCACAAGTGTATTGCCGGAACTTGATGTGTACGGAATAAAGCAGATGACGATGGAACAGCTTTTTATAAGGCTGTTGTATGAGGACTGGGATGATAAAAAATATAAAGTATGTAATGTCAGAAAAGATGACACCGGAAATTACATAAAGGGAAGCAGAAAATGGTTTGGACAGCTGGAAGGATTCTGCAGTGAATATGAGAAAAAATGTATTTCTTCAAAAGAAGTATATATGGAAAAGACAAACACACTTCTTGTTGGAAAAGTGCTTGTTGACACATATTTAAAAGATAATCCGCTCATGTCGATGCAGAGTAAGATCCATATGCTCAATGAGATAATCTACTCAAAATACGAAAATGAGGTGCTTGGCAGGGAAGTTATGTTCCCGGCTAAGGAGCGGAAAATCCTTGACAAAAAATATAAATATTTTTATGGAAAAGACGACTGGAAGGGCTCAATATATGAGCTTTATAATGAATTTCTTAAAAGCCAGGCAGAAAACGGATATGACATTGATATTCCGGAAGATGAATTTGATGTCTATGATCTGGCGGCACTTGCGTACATTTATAAAAGAATAAAGGAAACTGATCCGGTAAGGGAGGCGAGCCATGTCGTGATCGATGAGGCGCAGGATTTTGGAATGATGGCATATTGCTGCCTGCATTATTGTTTAAGAAACTGCACATACACGATCATGGGTGATACATCCCAGAATATTTATTTTAAGTATGGATTAAATGACTGGGAAGACTTGAAGACACTGATACTTACGGGAACATATGATGCGTTTGGACTGCTCAGAAAAAGTTATAGAAATACGGTTGAGATATCAAACTTTGCTACAGAAATCTTAAGACATGGTGATTTTTCTATTTATCCGGTTGAACCGATAATACGTCATGGAAACCCGGTAAAAATAACAGAATACGGAAATGTCCGCTCACTTATTGCCGGTGCGGCAGAAACAATAACAGGATGGCAGAAGGATGGATTTGAAACGATAGCGGTCGTATGCCGTGATGAACGTGAAGCAAAAAAAGTATCGGAAGAATTAAAAAAATATATAGACATCGCAGATGAAGATCTTAACACGACAGAATTTGGCGATGGTGTCATGGTGCTTCCTGTTGCGTATACGAAAGGTCTTGAATTTGATGCGGTTTTACTTTTTGACCCGTCAGAGAGGAAATATCCATCGGATGACGGAAATGTAAAATTATTATATGTTGCGGCTACGCGTGCTCTGCATGAACTTGCAGTTTTACACAGAGGAAAACTGACGGAGCTTATCGCAAAGCCTGCGCCGAAAGACAAGCATCAGGAAGAATTTGCTCCGGAGTCTCTTACAAAGGCAAAAGAATATGAAAAAAAGACTTTTACAGAAAAAGAGATTCTGCAGCAACAGAGAATCTATGGCAAAAAGGAAATGGATGCCAGAGATTACATGGGGCCATCTAAAATCAAATTAAAGCCTGAACAGATTATAAAAAGTACAGAAGAAGAAATGGTTGATCTGTCAAAATATGCAGGAAAACCGAAAAGCCAACATGTGAAAAACGTTGATAAAAAGCCGGTCGCAAGAATAACATCTGCGTCAAATGTGGATAAAGCAATAAAACAACAGGGGGATGTGTTGATAAACCAATCTCCGTACAGCTATGGTGCAATACCGGACAATGCGCTGCTTCGAATAAAAGGACATTCGAAAGGCAGATTTGCAGTAAAATGGCTTAAAAAGACGAAATCGCATGTTGAGATAGCAAGCTTTGCAGGCATACTTTATATCACACCTATAACCCCGGAGATAATAAGGATCACATTCACAAGTGGAACGAAACCTCATGATACATGCTGGGTAGCGCAGGCAAAATCCCATTTTAAGTGGAGCGCAAAAGAATCACGATCACTCATTGAGATAGCAACTGAAAAAGTAGTGCTTAGAATAGAAAAAGCAAATGGTGCGATAAAATATATGACACCTGAACGCAAAATACTCGTATGTGAAAACGAAAAAGAGCCAAGAATACTCTCAGATGGTGAAAGCTATGTATTTTTTGACTGGGAAAGATCAGAAAAGATAAAGTCAAAAGGTATTCTTCACACAGACTTGTCAGATCTGACATCAAAAGCAAAATATATATCATTTGGACAAAGACCGATGAGACTTCCGCTTATAGTATCATCAAAAGGATATGGAATCGCTCCGGCAAGTGCAAGGACAGCACTTGTCTGCAACATAAAAACTTATGGACAATATATTTATGCTGATGGTGATACACAAAGTGATTATTACTTTATATATGGCGCAGGAGCGGGCAGAGTGATTGAATTGTACAACAATAATTTTCAGCATGCATAAAAATTATGTTGAGAATTATAAAATCCTCTGATAAAATAGCGACATGAGTATATTAAACGTAGAACATTTAAGTCACGGATTTGGTGACAGAGCAATTTTTGAAGATGTATCCTTTAGACTTTTAAAGGGTGAACACATAGGTCTTGTCGGTGCGAACGGAGAGGGAAAATCTACCTTTATGAACATAATCACCGGCAAACTCATGCCGGATGAGGGCAAAATAGAATGGGCAAAAAACGTAAGAGTCGGATATCTTGACCAGCACACTGTTCTTGAAAAAGGAATGACCATCGGATCAGTTCTTAGATCAGCATTTGATTTCCTGTTTGACATGGAAACACAGATGAATGGAATATATGAGAAGCTAGGGGAGGCTTCACCGGAAGAAATGGACGATATGATGGCAGAAGCAGGAACATTGCAGGATCTTCTTACAATGCATGACTTTTACATGATCGATTCAAAGGTCGAGGAGGTCGCAAGGGCACTTGGACTTTTAGATCTGGGACTGGATAAGGATGTAACAGACTTAAGCGGAGGCCAGAGGACGAAGGTTCTGATGGCGAAACTATTGTTAGAGAAACCGGACATATTACTGCTTGATGAGCCAACTAACTATCTTGATGTAGAGCATATCGAGTGGCTCAAGAGGTACCTGAACGATTATGAGAACGCATTCATACTGATCTCTCATGATGTGCCATTTTTAAACAGCGTGGTAAACCTCATATATCACATGGACAACCGCCAGTTAAACAGATATGTGGGTGACTATGACAAATTCATGGAAGTATATGAGATGAAGCGGGCCCAGCTTGAGGCAGCTTACAACAAGCAGCAGCAGGAGATAAGGGATTTAAAGGACTTTGTTGCCAGGAACAAGGCAAGAGTTGCCACGAGAAATATGGCAATGTCACGTCAGAAAAAACTTGATAAGATGGATGTCATAGAACTTGACCGTGATAAACCAAAGCCTGAATTTAATTTCAAAGAGGCGCGGACTCCTGGCCGATACATATTTCAGACAAAGGGAATTGTTATCGGATATGACAAAAATGATCCTCTTTCATGCCCTCTTGACCTTGAGATGGAAAGAGGACAGAAGATCGTCCTTACAGGAGCAAACGGAATAGGAAAGACCACACTTTTAAAGAGCATCCTCGGACTTATTAAACCGCTTGAGGGAAATGTTGAACTTGGAGATTATCTGGAGATAGGATACTTTGAGCAGGAAATGGATCAGTCCGTTTCAAACACCTGTATAGAGGAAATATGGTCAGAGTTTCCATCATTTTCACAGTATGAGGTGCGAAGCGCACTTGCAAAATGCGGGCTAATGACAAAGCATATAGAAAGTCTGGTCCGGGTATTAAGCGGAGGCGAACAGGCGAAGGTACGCCTTTGTAAGCTTATAAACAGACCTACTAATATCCTGCTCCTTGATGAACCGACCAACCACCTTGATGTGGAGGCAAAGGACGAGCTTAAGAGAGCATTAAAAGAATATAAGGGAAGCATCCTTATGGTATGTCATGAGCCGGATTTTTATGAAGGACTTGCGACAGATGTGTGGGACTGCTCAGAGTGGACCACCCGCCTGTAAAATGTACTCTCGGAATACCTCGTTTGAAGAAGATTCCGAGAGTACATTAAATATAAACGGAGGATAACGGATGAGTTATAGAACAGAAAATGAATTTACACACTTTAAGTTTTCAGATGTACATGTAAGTGATATTATGATGAGCTTTGGTACATTTAAAATATGTCTTGATAACGTCATAATAAAATCAGAAAATTCCTGCAACAGAGATATACGTGATATGCGTACAAACGGACTTGTTTTAAAGCTTGAGGATGCAGATATCATTTCCTTTGTCAAAGAGGGCTTTAAGACATATGATGCCGATGGTAATCTAAAGAGCACCACCCCGGATGAAGAGATAGAAGAGTCTGACTATATTGAGACCTTCAATAATTTTCTCGATGGGTACGCTTTTCTCATAGAAAAAGAAAATCAAAATTACACGTTTGTATTTGATGGCACGGACGAGCGTACATATACAATGATCATTTCGGCATCAAAGGATGTTTGTGAGTGGGAACGCTTCATGAATATCGAGGCGTAAGAGAACAGATAATTATTCACGGTCACATTTGCATGATGTACAATTCTGATAGAATATAGAAATATTGATACGTCATGCAACTTAGTGATTAAATTGCCGGGAAAGGAGAGCATTATGTCGGACAGAGTCATATTTCATATAGATGTAAACAGTGCATACCTCTCCTGGGAGGCAGTTGACCGGCTGGAAAACGGAGAAACCACGGATCTGCGTCTCATACCATCAGCCGTCGGAGGCGATATCGCAACGCGCCACGGTGTGATACTTGCAAAATCAGTTCCGGCAAAAAAGTACAGGATCACTACAGGCGAGCCTGTTGTTGATGCGTTGCGCAAATGTCCGGAGCTTGTGCTTGTAAAGCCTCGTCATGGTCTGTATCATGAGAAATCAAAAGCTTTTATAAATATCTTAAGACAGTATTCAGATACAATAGAACAGTTTTCAGTGGATGAGGCGTTTGTAGATATGACGGGCACCAGACGGCTGTTTGGAGAGCCAAAGGATGCTGCCGACCGTATCAGGAATCAGGTGCGGGATGAGCTTGGATTTACGGTAAATGTCGGAGTATCATCCAATAAGCTGCTTGCAAAGATGGCAAGTGATTTTGAAAAGCCTGATAAGACACATACACTTTTCCCGGAGGAGGTGCCGTATAAGATGTGGCCGCTTCCGATAGGGGATTTGTTTTTTGCGGGTAGATCTACAGTAAAAAAGCTCAATTCACTTGGCATTTTTACTATAGGAGATCTGGCAAAAACTGATAAATATGTGATAGTACAGGCAATGAAAAAGCATGGAGAAGTGCTATGGCGTTATGCTAACGGTCTGGATGATTCACCGGTAGAACCGGTGAGACCGGATAATAAAGGATATGGTAATTCAACAACGATATCGTATGATGTCACGGATGCCGCAGCTGCAAAGGGCATACTTCTTAAGCTTACCGATAAAGTTTGTCAGAGACTGCGAAACGACAGAGTTAAAGCAGACACAGTGACAGTACAGATCAAGTACAATGATCTGACAAAGGCATCGCACCAGTGCGGACTTTCTGCAGCAACAAATATCACAAAAGAAATATATGATACAGTATGCCGCCTGTTTGATGAGAAGTGGGATGGCACACCAATAAGGCTTCTCGGGGTATCGACAAAGGTTGCCTCGGCTGACAATGGCAGGCAGATGGATCTGTTTGACAATACCGATTATGAAAAGCTTGAAAAACTTGACAGGGCGATGGATAATATAAAAAGCAGGTTCGGAGCAGGCGCTGTAAGCCGTGCCAGTGACCTGAAAAAAGAAGACAAAAGCCTTTGAAAGACAAAAGCTATATAAGTCCCAGTCTTTTCATGGCATTGGAAAGTCCGTCATCTTTAATATCGTCTGTGACCATATCGGCACATTCCTTGACTTCGTCAGCCGCATTTCCCATGGCTACACCGATATTGCAGTAGCGGAGCATATCAAAGTCATTCTGGCCATCGCCAAATCCTATGGTATCTTCCTGACTCATACCGAGAGCATTTACGACATCTGCTATGCCGGTTGCTTTGTTTACACCTGCAAGAGTGATCTCACCGCTGTAAGGCTCAGGTTCTTTAAAGCTGCTTAAGGTAACGACAAAATCATTTCCAAGGATCTGCCGCAAGTCATCTATATGATAGTCGCAATTACAGTAGATCGTACTTTCAACGTCAGGATATCTAGTGGCAAAGCCTTTCAGATCGTCATCGATTATTATATCTTTAAAAGTTGGGTTATCCTGGATAACAGTCATATCAAACTGACCGGAAAATGCGTCTACGAATTTGTCAGCCCACTTATTGTTTGTGATACTTCCGTCTTTAGTCTGGAAGATAAGTCCCGTGTTATTGCTGCCAACGGCATCAATGATCTTTTGCATTTTATCAGCTCCATAAACATGATGAGTGATGACTTTGCCACCTGTCACAACATAGCCGCCTGCCGCTGCTACAGTCCCATCAAAATCGAAAGCCTTAAGCGAAGGATAAATCTGGTTATAACTTCTACCGGTACATAAAAATATTTTATGTCCGTTTTTTTTTGCTGCAATAAGAGCATCAGAAGTATTTTTGGACATGGTGCTTGCTCCAAAATCTACGAGAGTTCCGTCAACATCAAAAAATAATATTTTTTTCATTATATACCCACCTCATTCGTTTAATCTTTTTATACTCTACAACATCATTGATTATATGGCAATAAATTTTTGGTTGACAATTTGGAATTTGAGATGTGGTATTCTAGAAAAAGATATTGATATTTCAGATAAAAAATATCCGAGAGTGTACGCAGGCATCACGCGGGCAAAGAAAGGCGTCTGCGTGAGGGTTTTGGCAAATCAGTCGCAGGATATTGAGGAACTGTTTTCTGATATAGAAGCGGTTATTACTGGTTAATTATGTAAAAGTATGTACGGCTCTATACTTAATTTTCTTAAGTTTTGACGATGATGGGTTGAAATAATAAGTTTATTGTGTTATAACGTTAAACAACAAAAGAACAATAAATGCGTTGAAGGAGACTTGGATCACCAGACACCGACAGGAATACAGCGTCACCGACTGAGAGCGCTGTTTGGAAGAGCTGATTGCAGGAACACTACCGGAGCAGATCTGTTGAACGATTGATATGGTTTATTGCATAGATAGGTTTATCGTATGTGAATTAAGCTTTTTATATATCAAAAGTAGGCAGATACGATTCATCCACGTTACGGATAAGAGTGGAGAAACAGGTACAGTCCTTTTTCTCAAAGCGGGTGGTACCGCGGAATATTTTTAGAATTTTCGCCCCGGAGCATTTCATTAATTTGATATGCTCCGGGGCTTTTTGGCGTATATAGCCCAGTTTCGACAGAGGCACGTAGCAATTCGTGGGCTATACACAATACTACATAAATTTATATTCCGTCCCGCTTACAATAAATTAGCTTTACGAAAAGCTATGAAAAGGAGCACAAAAATATGGAATTTTTAACAGGAGCAGTTCAAAAGGAAGACCTTGGTATCGCAGAAATTCTTGCAGGCGACTACGAGGGCAAAGACATCAAGGTAAAGGGTGCGATTCACACCATAAGAGATATGGGCGAGGTTGCATTCATCGTCTTAAGACGCAGGGACGGACTCATACAGTGTGTATACGAGCCGGGCAAATCCCAGTTTAGCGTCGATGATCTAAAGGAAGCAGATACCGTGGAGGTATGCGGCACATACAAGAGTGATGACCGTTCTCCAAACGGATTCGAGCTTCGTCTTGACACTATCACAATTTTATCTGAGCCGGCGGAGCCTATGCCGCTTCAGATCAACAAATGGAAACTGAATACATCGCTTGAGGCAAAGCTCAATAACAGGGCAGTGGCACTCAGAAACCCAAGAGAGCGTGCTACGTTCCGTATACAGGAGGGTATCACAAGGGGCTTTAGGGATTTCCTTTATAATAATGGATTTACAGAGATTCATACGCCAAAGCTTGGTGCAAAGTCAGCCGAGGGAGGAGCCAACCTCTTCAAGCTTGAATATTTCCACAGACCGGCTATATTACAGCAGAGCCCGCAGTTTTACAAGCAGATGATGGTAGGTGTCTTTGACAGAGTATTTGAGACTGCACCTGTTTTTAGAGCAGAAAAACACAATACAAAGAGACATTTAAATGAGTACACATCGCTTGATTTCGAGATGGGATACATTGATGGTTTTGAGGACATCATGGAGATGGAGACCGGCTTTTTGCAGTACACCATGGAGCTTTTAAAGACCTCATATGCCAAGGAGCTTGAGCTTTTAAAGATTAAGCTGCCTGACGTGACAAGCATACCGAGAGTAAGATTCGACGAGGCAAAGCAGCGTGTCGCAGAAAAATATAACAGACAGTTCAGAAACCCATTCGACTTAGAGCCGGAGGAGGAGGTACTTATCGGACAGTACTTCAAGGAAGAATATGGCAGTGATTTTGTATTTGTCACACATTATCCTTCAAAGAAGAGACCGTTCTATGCCATGGATGATCCGGCAGACGAGACATACACCTTAAGCTTTGACCTGCTTTTCAGAGGTCTTGAAATCACAACAGGCGGCCAGCGAATCCACGACTACAACAAGCTTATGGAAAAAATCGCAAAGCGTGGCATGGAGACAGAGGGTATGGAGAGCTATCTTTCAGCCTTTAAGCACGGCATGCCGCCACATGGAGGTCTTGGAATAGGACTTGAGAGACTTACAATGCAGCTTATCGGAGAGGACAATGTGCGTGAGGCAACACTGTTTCCTCGTGATCTCAGCAGATTGGAGCCATAGGTCACAGCTTCTGGGGTTGTGGCGGGTGCGCTGTAAGGCCTTGAGGTGGCATGTGTGTATATATTTTGCTCAGAAAATTTTTAAGCTTGTTCCGACATTTCCTGCGGATAGGTTATTGGCAGGAGGTATGCTGTGAGGTATTACAGGCTGTGAGCGTCGGAACTGTTAAAAATTTGTCTTCGCAATATATATACACCCATGCGTTGCAGAGTGTTTAGCGCATCCTGGGCAGATATTGGTACATTTCCAAAAAATAAAATATCAGGAAAGAGAGAAAGGATATCGTATGAATCATATAGGAACAAGAGAAATCGCCACAGAGCGGCTTACTCTTCGAAGATTTGAAATAGAAGATGCGGAAAACGTTTTTTACAACTGGTTTTCTGATGAGCAGACAGTTAAGTATCTTACATGGCCTGTTTACAAGTGTGTTGATGAGGCAGAGGATATGATAAAGAGCTGGATTGCACAGTATGACAATACAGAGTATTACAATTGGGCTATTGAGCTTAATGATCTTGAGCAGCCTATCGGCAATATTTCGGTTGTGAGCATTGATGAAAAGACGGAGAGCATTGAGCTTGGATATTGCTTAGGAAGTCAGTTTTTTAATAAAGGTTATATGACAGAGGCACTCACAGCTATCATCAGATTTTTCATTAATGAGGTCGGTGCCGGACGTGTATGGGCCAGACATGATACTGAAAATCCAAATTCAGGCAAGGTGATGGCTGCGGCAGGCATGGATTATGAGGGTACTCTCCGCCACGCAGGTTTCAACAATCAGGGTATATGCGATGAAGCAATATACGCAAAAGTAAGAAGTGCTGCGCTTGACGAGGAGCCTGATGAGGAGACTCCTGAGCAGCAGGCTGTTACCACAAAGGTGATGGGCGAGGACGGAGTCATGAGAAATGTAATCTCAGATGAGACTATGGAGTATGTCGGAATCCTTGCAAAGCTTGAGCTTTCACCGGAGGAGGCAGAGGCTGCAAAGAAGGATATGGCAGATATGCTTGATTATATCGATAAGCTCGAGGAGCTTGATACTTCGGGAATTGAGCCTATGAGCCACGTATTCCCTGTAAACAATGTATTCAGAGATGATGTTGTCACAAACGGTGACGGAAGTGAAGCTACACTTGCCAATGCACCGGTCAAGAAGGACGGCGGATTCAAGGTACCAAAGACAATCGGCGAATAACGGCAAGGAGGAGAAAAATGGATTTAATGTCTTTAACTGCCGTGGAACTCGGCAAGAAAATACAGGCAAAGGAAGTTACAGTGGAAGAGGCTGTAAAGGCTGCCATTGCTTCTATAAAAGCAAAAGAAGAAAAGATAAACAGCTTTGTCACAATAGACGAAGAGGGTGCACTTAAAAAAGCAGCAGAAGTTCAGGCAAAAATTGATGCGGGAGAGCTAAAAGGAGCGCTTGCGGGTGTGCCTGTAGCCATAAAGGATAACATGTGTACAGAAGGGCTTCTCACCACATGTTCATCAAAGATACTCTACAATTTCATCCCGACCTACACAGCGGAGGCTGTTAAGCGTCTTGAGGATGCAGGCTGTGTCATCGTTGGAAAAACCAACATGGATGAGTTTGCCATGGGAAGCACCACAGAGACATCTGCATTTGGAGCAACCAAAAACCCATGGAATACAGAGCACGTACCGGGCGGTTCATCAGGCGGAAGCTGTGCAGCAGTTGCAGCAGAGGAGGTACCGTTTGCACTCGGTTCAGATACAGGCGGATCAATCAGACAGCCAAGCTCCTTCTGTGGTGTGACAGGAATCAAGCCAACCTACGGCACAGTTTCACGATATGGACTCATTGCCTATGGCTCATCGCTTGACCAGATTGGACCTATCGCAAAGGATGTCACAGACTGTGCTGCTATACTTGAGGCAATCGCTTCATATGATACGAAGGATTCGACATCAGTAAACAGAGACGATTTGAAGTTTACAGAGGCGCTTGTCGATGACGTAAAGGGTATGAAGATTGGTATTCCAAAGGATTATCTCGGAGATGGACTTGACCCGGAGGTAAAATCGGCAATCCTTGCAGCGGCAGATGAATTAAAGAAAAAAGGTGCTGTTGTGGAAGAATTTGACCTCGGACTTGTAGAGTATGCCATCCCGGCTTACTACGTAATCGCCTGTGCTGAGGCAAGCTCAAACCTTGCCAGATTCGACGGTGTCAAATACGGATACCGTACAAAGGAGTACACAGACCTTCACAATATGTACAAGAAATCGCGTTCTGAGGGCTTTGGACCTGAGGTGAAGAGAAGAATCATGCTCGGCTCCTTCGTGCTTTCATCAGGATATTATGATGCATATTACTTAAAGGCCTTAAGAGTAAAAGCACTTATCAAAAAAGCCTTTGATGATGCATTTGCCAAATATGATGTGATACTCGGACCGGCAGCACCAACCACAGCTCCAAAGCTTGGAGAGAGCTTAAGTGATCCAATCCAGATGTACCTCGGTGATATCTACACCATATCTGTAAACCTTGCAGGACTTCCGGGAATATCGCTTCCGTGCGGCATGGACAAAAACGGACTTCCAA
>CAJLRL010000044.1 GCA_905209075.1 uncultured Lachnospiraceae bacterium
CAGCAGATGATATAACAATGGATGATCTGAATAACCACGAGGAAACATCGGCAGACGATTTTGAGTATGGAGATGGACCAGATGGAAGTGTTGTTATAGATGAATATATAGGAGATGATCCAATAGTAGTAATTCCAAATGAAATAGATGGGAAAAAGGTTGTGGATTTTGGAAAGACATTTATGAATGATAAGGATATTGTAGCTGTGCAGATAGGAGATAATGTTGACGAAATTGCAGATAGCGCATTTACGAATTGCGATAATTTAAAATATATTATTTTTGGAAAGAATGTAAAGAAAATTAAAAGTGGTTTGCTGGGTGGTAAAAAAATTGAACAAATAGAATTTAATGAGGGATTGGAAACTTTAGGTAGTGGTTCTTCAGGGGTAGGATTAATGAGTGAAATAGATGTAAAGATTCCAGATAGTGTAACAGAGATGGCGTTTTGGGGAGCAAAAACAATGATTGTAAAATCAGGTTCATATGCAGAAAACTTTGCAAAAGAGCATAACATGGACTATCGTGTAGAATAGTTAGAAAATGAAAATTGGTAATCTCATAAAGATGCTGTCATATCTTATCCAGACAAATATGCGAAAGGTAACAGGAAGCGACTCATATAAATTGGAAAATTCGAAGACATATTTTACATTCGAATCGACATTGCGAGTAGATCCACTGTTGATTACCCTTCCGATATTCAGTGACTATAATGATGAATATGACAGCACCAGCACAGACTGGTGTACATATAAAGTAAAGAAAACAAGAGGTTATTAAAAGGAGAAAAAAATGAAAAAAAGATTATTAGTTTTAGGATTAGCATTTACAATGCTTGCAGCAACAGCATGTGGAACATCATCAGATAATGGAGATAAGACATCGAAAGCGGATAAGACAGTCACAGCAACATCAAACAGTGACAAGACATCAGAGACACAGAAAGATGATGATAAAAAAGACGATGCAAAAGAAAGTTATAAATCGGCAGATGATATAAAAATGGATGACTTGAAAAATCATGAAGAAACACCAGGTGATGATTTTAAATATAGAGATAAGTCAAATGGAGAGGCTGTTATAAAAGAATATACGGGTGATGATCCAATAGTAGTAATTCCAAATGAAATAGATGGAAAAAAAGTTGTGGATTTTGGAAAGATATTTACTAATGATAAGGATATAGTTGCAGTAAAAGTTGGAGATAATGTTGAAGAAATAGCAGATGGTGCATTCACTAATTGTGACAATTTGAAATATGTTATATTAGGTAAAAATGTAAAAAAATTTAATGATAATAATGTGGGTGGAAAAAAATTAGAAGCATTGGAATTGAATGATGGACTTGAAGAATTAGGAACAGGATCAAGTACGACTGGCGTTATTGTTATGGGTGACATTGATGTAAAGATACCTGAGAGTGTTAAAAAAATGGATTTTGCATGTAAAAAAGCAATGATTGTAAAGGCTGGTTCGTATGCTGAAAGTTATGCAAAAGAGAACAATATGGACTACAGAGTAGAATAGTCAAACAGACCGGATCCACCCGCTCCATAAAACTGCAAGCGATAATAGTTATGAAAATGGAATACATGAGAAATCAAATTAAGGAATAATGAAAAAGGTAAATATAAAAAGGAAAAACGTTATGAAAAGAAAAGTTAAGAATGAGCATGGCGCGATTGTAATGGAGGCAACGATCGCATTTACTGCATTTATATTTTTGATTTTTATAATATATTCAATCGTGGATATATGTTACATACAGGCGAAAATGGGAATAGCGCTAAATGAATCGGCAATAGATATGTCACAGTATTCATATTTGTATTATAAATTCGGAATAGATTCTGTCGATGATGCGATAAGCGGTGCGGCAGCTGAAAGCAGAGCCAGAGCGAATGACACATTAGCAGGAGTTGATTCTCTCATGACAGCAATAGGAGATGTCGAAGGCAGTTTTGGATCGGGTGGAGATTCTGTTGATTTTGACAGATTAAAAGAAGCACTTGATAAGACAGATGCAGCTACGGCGGATATGAAGAAAAATATAGGCGACTATGCGGACGCACTTGCCAGTGATCCGATGGGCTTTGCGAAAGGAATGGGAATGCTTGCGCTAAGCGAAGGATCATCTGCAGGAAAGTCGCTTATCGCCCAGGCGATGGGAAAAGCTTTTATGAAGAAAAATTTAAAGGATTCATCAAGCGGCAGTGCAGATGACTTCTTAAATCATTACCATGTAAAGGGTGGAATGGATGGTCTGCACTTTGATGGTACGGAGTTTTTAGTATCGACAGATGGAGAGTCAAGTGAAAATTTAAGGCTTACATGTACATATCAGGTGGAAGTTGTAAACCTTTTAGACACGGATATAGCACTTACATTCTGCCAGAGTGCCAGCACCGATGTATGGGGCAATGGAGTCAGTTCAAAATAAAGATAGATAATTGGAGTTATGAGATGAATTTACAAAATATACTATTGTTGGCCATTATGGCTGTAATGTACGGAATAGGCTTTTACCTAAGAGCCAGAAAAACAGAAAAAATCGAAAAAAGCTTCGTAATATATATGGTTATAGCTTTTATTGTCATACTTGGTATAACACTTACATTAGAACTGCTTTATAAGGACAATACATTTTGCCACAATCTAAAGAGGGTGGCGCTCATGTCGGTTCTGGCTCCGGTTGCATATATTGATTTCAAGGAACTAAAGATACCAAATGAGTATGTCCTGCTTGGAATAATATATTGGGTGCTTATTATTCCATTAGAAATATTTAAATATAATAAATACGTGTTAGAAGACATAAAATCAAGCCTTGTAGCAGCTGGTGTTCTGTTTCTGGCAGCGGCGCTGTGCAAAATATGCATAAAAGGCTCTATCGGGGCAGGAGATATAAAACTGTTTGTAGTGATGGGGCTTTTGCTTGGAGTAAGAGGAATATGGGGAGCGATGTTTCTGTCGCTTATAGTGTCTTTCTTTGCCGCAATATTTTTTCTCATCACAAAGAAAAAAACAAAAAAAGATGAGATGGCATTTGGACCGGCACTTGCAATAGGAACTTTCTTGGCTATATTTTTGACAGGAATGTAGAGGATACAAAATGAAAAATTACAGATTTTTAGTTATGATAGGAATGGTCGCCCTTCTCGGGGGATCTGTATATAAAACATACGACAGCAGAAAAACATTAAATGATAATTATGAAAGCGCAATCGAAGACGCTCGTGAGAATAGAAAATTAGGCGTGTGGGTAAATGCCGAGGAGGATTACTTAAACGCCATAGACATAAAGGACAACGTTGATGTAAGGGTAGAACTCGGTGAGATGTATCTGGCAGCAGGCAATAAGGCTACAGCCGTAAAATGGGGCGAGAAGACAGTAGACCTGTATCCAAAAGAAGTGTCAGGATATGAATTCCTGATAAATGCATATCTGACAGATGAAGATTATGCGGCATGTTTTGAGACAAAAGAAAAGGTGGATGCTCTTAAACTTTCTTCTAAAGAAATAAATGAAATGATTTCAAAAATACAGTATGAGTATTATCTGGAACACAGCTATGATGATGCATCTATTTTTTCGGGTGGATACTGCCGTGTAAAATATAATGATACATATGGTTTTGTAAATATAAATGGCGATGAGACGGCAAATACGGATTTTGTTGAGGCAGGAGCTTTTTCAGAAGAACTTGCACCGGTAGTGGACAAGGATGGAAATGCGTACTATATCGATACCGAAGGTCATAAAAAGAAGGTAATAGATTTTGTAGATAATGTAGAGAAGCTTGGCTTTATATATGATGATATATTCCCACTTTATGATGGTAAGGATTGGACTTTCTATAATCTGGATGGAAAGAAAATTGCTGGAGGCTTTGATGATGTTTCATCAATGGGAAATGGGATAGCCGCTGTTAAGGAAAAGGATAAATGGCATCTTATAGATGAAAAAGGCAAAAAGGTTACAGATGACGAGTACGATGAGATCGCTATGGATGAGAAAGGTGTTGTTTACCGTAATGACAGAATATTTGCCAAGGCAGCCGGAAAATATTATCTGCTTGATGAGAAAGGCAAAAAGGTTACAGATGATACCTTTGAGGATGCAAGACTATTCAATGGTGAAGGTTATGCTGCTGTAAGGATAGATGGAAAATGGGGATTTATCGACAAGGATGGCAAAGTAGTCATAAAACCGGAATATGTTGAGGCGAGAAGTTTTTCAAATGGATTCGCAGCAGTAAGACGTGCTACAGGATGGGGATTCATAAATGAAGATAATGATGTGGTTATAGAATGTAAATTTGATGATGCTAAAGATTTTAATGATCATGGATGCGTCTTTGTAGCAATAGACGATAAATGGAATTATCTGTTATTGTATTCACAGAATCACTAATTTTATTTACAGGAGGCAAAAAAAGTGAACTTTACTTATGAAAATCAGGGAACAAATACATATCTGGTCTATCAGATCGCAGGCAGCGATAAAATTGATACAATGAGTCTTGGAATGATAACAAATAACAAGATAGCAGGGATTGTTCCGACTGTATTTACCCAGCTTGATGCTGATAAATTTATTAAATATAATGTGACCTCGCGGATTACAGCAAAGGAATTTCTCACGGGGATTGTTAACAAAAAACGTCTGCTTGGTGTTTTCTCAGGAATAACAAGGGCAATTCTTTCAGCAGAAGAGTATATGATAGATGTTTCAAATCTTCTTATAGATCTTGATTATATTTATACGGATGTTTCAAGCTGTGAGACTACGCTTATATGTCTTCCTGTAATAAGTAAAAATAATGAAAATGTAGATTTTGGCATGATGTTTAAGAAAATACTGTTCAGCACACAGTTTGATCAGACAGAAAATTGTGATTATGTTGCGAAACTCATAAATTACTTAAACAGTACACCTGTTTTTTCTATTACAGATTTTGACAGGCTTTTGACAGAAACCATGAATGATGAGATACTGCAGTCACAGACAGAGTCGTATGTTCCGGCACAGGCAGCAGCACAGATGAATGAGGCAGTGCAGCCGCAGGAATTTTCGACACAGGAAACACGAATGTCACAGCAGTCGGCTATGCAGCCACATCCAATGCAGCCACAGGCATTGCCACAGCAGCCAATGCAGCATAATGTTCTGCCACAGCCAGTAAAACCACAGATGTCTGCTCAGGCAGGAACAGAAGGAAGCGGTCAGATCTCAGTTCCACCTGTACAGGGTGATCCAAATGAGAAAGAGATGTCTTTGTTTGGACTTCTAACACATTATAGTAAGGAAAATAAAGAAATATATAACAGACAGAAAGCACAGAAGAAGGCGGCTAAGGAGAATCCAGTGGATTCAAATATAAATATGCCAAATCAGGAATTTGCAATTCCGGGTCAGGCACCACAGTCTATGTCAAAGTCAGTGCCATCACAGCAGAACCAGCAGTTTATGCCAAAGCCAGCACCATCACAGCAAATGCCAAAGGCATCACAGATGTCGGTTCAGTCTAACCCAACACAGCCTAAGCCGGTATTTCCAAAATCAGCTCCGGTGTCAAATCCGTCTGTACCACAGAACATTTTACAGCAGATGCCTGTCACAGGAAATTTTGGCGAGACTACAGTTTTAGGTGCGGCAGTGGCGTCCGGTGAGACAACTGTTTTGGGTGCAGCGCAGGCACAGATAGTAAGTCCGTATCTTTTGCGTCTGAAGAACAATGAGAGGATACAGCTGTCAAAACCTGTGTTCAGGATTGGAAAAGAAAGAAGTTACGTAGATTATTTTATCAGTGACAATACTGCAGTCAGCAGGAGCCACGCAAATATTTTGATAAAGGGAACAGAATTTTATATCGTTGATACGAATTCAACAAACCATACATATGTGAATGGAAATATGCTTCAGAGTAATGTGGAGACAAAGCTTGAGCATGGTTCAAAAGTCAGACTGGCAAACGAAGAGTTTGAATTTTTCATGTATTAGTGGATATTATAGGAGGCGGTTATGAATTTTTATATAGCTGGCCAGACGGATGTCGGAATTGTGAAAAGTACAAATCAGGATAGTCTGCTGGTAAAAAAAATAACAACAGATTACGGCGGGATGGTTTTTGCCATTCTCTGTGACGGAATGGGTGGTCTGGCAAAGGGGGAGCTTGCGAGTGCGACCGTGATACGTGCGTTTGACGAATGGGCACAGAACGAGCTTCCGATTTTAGGACAAAATGGTCATATAGATGACATGAGCCTGAAAAATCAATGGGAGAGAATTATTCTCGAACAAAATGTCAAGATCAAAAATTATGGAATGAGTATCGGTGTAAATATCGGAACCACAGCGGTAATATTACTTGTCACACAAAACAGATATTATTTGATGAATGTGGGCGATTCGCGCGCATATCTGCTTTCTGATGATATAAGGGTATTGACAAAAGATCAGACTCTTGTTGAGAGGGAAGTTGAACTAGGAAATATAACAAGGGAACAGGCAGAAGTAGATCCACGACGCAGTGTTCTGCTTCAGTGTGTCGGTGCATCCGAAAACGTAATTCCGGATATGTTTTATGGTGATGTTATGCCAAACACTGCCTTTTTACTCTGTTCGGATGGTTTCCGGCATGAAATCACACCGGAGGAAATATACGCAAATCTTAATCCGGATATAATTTTGGATTCAAATGAGGCAAACAGCCGTCTTAGAATGCTTATCACGCTAAATATGCAGCGGAATGAAAGAGATAATATAACAGCGGCACTCATAAAAGTACAATAGAGATAAGATTTATTAGGGATAAGGTTACAAGGGATTATGAGAATGGAGACTTTAAATTTATTTATCGAAGAAATAAAATCACAGCCGTGGCAATTTAACGTAGGATTTCTGACGATAATTCCATCATATATTTTTACCATAAAAGTTTTATATGATAAAAAGGTTGGATTAAAGAAAAAAATTGACAAGGCTCAAAAAAAAGGAAACGTGGCGCAGGCTACTATTTATAATGGTGATGCGTATAGACTTAGAAGAAACAGATCAAGAAGAGTTCATGGTAATATGGGAGAATACTATTCCGCTAAGTATACATATATTGTGAATGGAAAAACATATTGTAAAACATTTAGCTCAGACCCGAGGGAACACACAGGTTCTCCACTCAGAGAGAAAATAAATGTATATTGGTTGGATAATCCGAAAAAAGCTTTTTGGAGTGGAAATAGTAATGCAATAGGATATTGGTATAGAGCATTTTGTATATTCTATCCATGGATATTTTTCATAGTATTTGTTCAGATTTTAACAGCATTAACGAAGTAAGGAGTTTTTAAAGATATGAAAAGAGATAATATAACAGCTGCACTTATTAAGGTTCAATAGGAGGAACATAATGCTTGAGATAGGTTCCCTTGTGGACGGAAAATACAAAATCCTAAACGAGGTTGGGCATGGTGGCATGAGTATCGTCTATCTTGCCATGAATGAAAAAGCCAATAAACAGTGGGCGATAAAGGAAGTCCGTAAGGATGGAGTAAAAGATTTTGAAGTCGTAAAACAAAGTCTTGTTGCAGAGACAGATATGTTAAAAAAGTTAAGTCATCCATGTCTGCCGGACATTGTGGATGTTATAGAGGATGATGATCGTTTTCTTATTGTGATGGATTACATACAGGGAAACTCTCTCAGCAAGGCGTTGGATGAATTCGGTGCACAGCCGCAGGATGAAGTGATCCGCTGGGCTAAGCAGCTGTGTGATGTGCTGGGGTATCTTCATTCACAGAATCCACCTATCATATACAGGGATATGAAACCAGCAAATATTATGTTAAAACCTGATGGCAATGTGGCACTTATTGATTTTGGTACGGCAAGGGAGTTTAAAGAAAAAAATATTGCGGATACTACATGTCTTGGAACTATGGGGTATGCAGCACCGGAGCAGTTCGGAGGTATGGGACAGACTGATCCAAGGACTGATATATACTGTCTGGGGGCAACACTTTACCACTTGGTCACAGGAATGAGCCCGTGTGAGCCGCCATATGAGATAAGCCCTATACGACAGATAAATCCTGCACTTTCAGGAGGTCTTGAGAGTATTATCTTAAAATGTACACAGCCAAACCCTATGAACCGCTATCAGAATGCGGCAGAGCTTATGTATGCACTTGAACATTATGACGAGATAGATGATATTTTCAAGAGAAAGCAAAAGAAAAAACTTGGGCTGTTCATTACATCTTCAATTCTTACATTAGCACTCGGTGCTGCCTCGATATGGGGTTATGTTTCAGCTGAAAATAAGAAAAGTGAAAATTACGATAATATTTTAAAGGCTGCGGATTCATATGAGGATTATTATAAGGCGATAGTTACTGATCCGACGAGGACAGAGGCATATGAAGATCTGAATAATATGCTTATATCTGATTTTGTTCTGGATAAGGATGAAGCGCAGATACTTTCAAAAATCCAGGTCGGATTAGATAACACAGGAAGTGATGGATATTCGCACACATATGATGTAATGTCACAGCTTAAAAAGAGTAATCCGGATGGATACGAACAGGTGTGCTACATGTTTGGGGAAAGTTTTCTTTTTTACTATGATATAAATGTAGAAAAGGACAGATACGCCAATGCCGCAAAATGGTACAAAGAGGCGGTAAATAAATATCCTGTTGCAAAGATATATTGTGATATATCTGACTGCCTTGATCTTATAAGCCAGTATGGAGAAGCAAAGATAAAGCAGACCGAAAAGATGTATGAGGAGTATGGACAGCTGTGGAGCAAGATATCGGATCTGGAAAAAGAATCAGAGGAATTTGACAGTGTCGATTCAAAGCTTCAGGTGTGGAATGAGATAGATGATATATTAAACAACAACATTTCTCCACTTCTTGAGGTTACTTCAAAACAGGATATGATCGAATTACTGCAGAGAGTGTCTCAAAACTCTGGGAATATAGATAAATCGATAATAAAAGACGATATTGATAATCTTCAGCATAATATAGAGCAGACGATTGATAAGATAGATACGATAAAGGAGGAAAAGTAAATGAGTTACGATACATATAGACTTATCTTTATCGGAGCGGCGATTGCCTGTGGTGTAATGTTTCTTGTATCGGTTACATTATTTTTTGTCTTCAAGATTCCTAATATCATCGGTAATCTCACAGGCAGGAATGCTAAAAAAGCGATAGAGGATATCAAAAGACAGAATGAATCGTATGCATATAGCGACAAAGCAAATGCATTAAATGGCAAAAAGAAAATCACTGAGAAAATCAGTACGGCAAGGCTGGATAATATTGGCGAGACAACAGTACTGGGATATAACGGAGAAGACGAGACAACAGTACTTGGAAATAATGGAACAGATGAGACAACAGTGCTGGGATATAGTGGAGAAGACGAGATAACAGTACTTGGAAATAACGGAGAAGACAAGACAACAGTACTTGGAAATAATGGAACAGACGAGACAACAGTACTTGGAAATAACGGAGAAGACAAGACAACAGTACTTGGAAATAATGGAGAAGACGAGACAATTGTGCTGGGATATAGCGGAGAATTGCCGAAACAGATGATGAGCGATGCGGAATTTATCGTCACAGAAGAAATAAGATTTATACATACAAAGGAATGGATCTAGGCAATCTAGCCGGAGTAAATGCCGCCACAACGCATTGTCTATTTAAGATACAAAATCCCAAGATAAAAATTTCGAAAAGTAATCATAAACGTTATAAACAATATAATGTTATAATAGCGGATATAACGATTAGATTAGATGAATTTAGGAGGATGTTATGAAAAGCAAAATAGTAAGACAGCTGGGAGCAATGCTGCTTGCCGGAGCAATGCTTGTGACAAGTGGAAATGTTACGACGTATGCAGCGGAGCAGACAGATGAAAGTGTGGAGGTGAAAGAAACACAGGAGGAGCAAGCAGATGAAAATGTAGTTGTTGATGAGACACACAACAATGAATTGTATGGTGCTAATATGCGTAAGGTAAAAAAACTCGAAGAAGGCGATGGATATTACATATGCAAGGAAGTCCTTAATGGAAAAGAAAAGTATGTAGCATATATTTTGATTGATAAGACAGAACGCAGTATTGATGACATATTAAAGGATGTTGCCAATAGCAGATATATGACAGCTGGAAATGTGGTAGGAATAACAACGGTAAAGGAGACAGCGAAAATTGAACCAGCGCTCGTAAAGAAAATTAGTACATACGGATGGAATATAAAATTATGTGCTGTTTTTTATAGCTCTATGTATTATCATGATATATATTTTGAAAAAATGAACGATGAGGATAAAGAATACACATTTAAAGTTACTTATAATCCTGATGAAAGTGTTATATGTGATTTGCGAAAAATGGGAATTCTTGGATATAGCTTTTCGATTAATAGTACAGATAAAAAGAATGTTCCTTATGAAAAGTTTTTGAAAGAAGGAGAAGTTAGTTTAAACCAGAACATAGAAAATGATTTTTATAAGCAGCCGGTGCCGAGGGAAGATATGAGATTGTATTATTATGATGAAAACAGAGATAAGTATGTACTATTTGACCGAGGAATGTATTTTTCGTGTGATGAGGTATTAAATAACATGGATATAGATATATCATATATGAAGCTTAAATCTTCAAAGATAAACTGCTATGGTACATACCTTGTATGCAGCGCAGATCTTCCAGAATCAATGGTTTTTAACTTAACAGGATTAGAAAAAGATGGAGATAATCTGTTATACTACAAAAATGGTTTGAGAGATACATCTTATACAGGATTATGTGATTATAATGGAAATACATACTATGTAAAAAATGGAATTGTAGATTATAGCGCGAACATGTTATACGATTACAATGGTTCAACATGGAATATCAAAAATGGCAAGGTTGATAAAACCGAATCCGTGACAATGAGCAATGGATCACTGGTATATACAAAGGATGGAAAGACAAGCAATGAAACAACACTCTGTAAATATAATGGCGAATGGTATTACATACATAATGGAAAAGTAGATTACAATGCAAATACCT
>CAJLRL010000045.1 GCA_905209075.1 uncultured Lachnospiraceae bacterium
ATTGTAGCAGGACTAGCCATAAATGTTTTCATCGGTTTTCCTCCTTAAATGATTCAACTACTTTTCTAAGATGCTTCAACGGAATTTCGTATGTCCGGACGCCATTCCATAACATCTTTTCTATATTAAATGGTCACCGGGGCTTTGGTTCCCATTTACCTACTTCCGCAGACTTACATATTATACGTTGTCAAGCCTCGTCTGTCAAGAAAAATAACGTTATTTCGTCAACTTTTTATGAAATCATCTATTCTATGATATATTTTTGCCGGCAGTGACGTATCCATCTCCCCGACTCCGTCTATTATTCCTTCCTTAATAAACTTTTCGCTCTTTTCCATTACAGCTTTTGTTTCATCATAGCACATATCCCACTCGTTTATCTCTTCATCTGTTGTGTCTGATTTCACATCATAATTATCTAGCATATACTGGCCTAAATACGAAGTAAAATGCTGTGCACCATAAATGTTGAGATGCTCATAATCAGCAAAATCTGTTTTATCATCTATTCCTGCCTGTGCATAATCATTGTGAAGATCTAAAAAGTCGTATCCATATTCCTCAACAGTTGTTTTAACCTCATCAAGTCCATTCTTGCTTACAGCTAAAGCCTGATGTGGCGGTGCAACCATGAGCATATTTTCAACTCCTGAATCCTTACAATACTGCAGAAATTCCTTGAGATATTTTCTGCAGTCATCTGTCATATAAAGCTTCTCCTGTGTCGGATAGCCGAGTTTCGCAAGATTTTCCCTGCCTCCTGTAACACTTGACTTGGTATAATATCCCTTAAGATATCCTCCTCCTGTAAATAAAATATGTGAACGAAGGAAAAATGATGTGGCCACCCCAACCGGATCTTTCCAGTTCTCATGGTATTTAACAAGTGAAAAAGTCATATTATTCTGAAGATCCTCAGGCACATCCTCCTTTATCGTTTCCTCACGATTCTCTGAAAACGGTATATTATCGATCCACTTTCTTAAATAGATTTCATTATCCAGATTCCAGTTTCCGTAATAAAATGATGTGGCATTTACAATAAGGAGCTTAGGCTTCTGCCTTTTCTGGATTTCTTTCAGAATCGATTTGTACATGCTGCACGGAATGCCACCAATCGAAAGATTCATTGATTTTATACCATACTCATGCCATGCAAGCCCAGGGGCATAACCCATATAGATCTCACTTGCTCCCATAAGCATTACATCCACACTGTTTTCTTTTGTCTGATAAAATCCATCTATATTTGCAACATCTACATTATCTATAACTATAAACGATTTTGTAGCGATCTGAAACAAAACTGCAAATATGATCGCAAAAACTACTGTTGCAAATAATTTTTTAACTACTGTCTTTTTAGGTTTCATAATATACTCTTTCCTCTTTGTTGCCAGTACAGCTGCTGACTAGAATTGCATATAAACAAAATCTGCCGGGTTTACGCCAGGTCCATAATAACCAAATATTATAAGTACAAAAATTCCAACATACAAAATAGCCCATCTTGCTGGCAGCTTTTTCGATAAGATCACATCACGGAGATCCACCTTCTTCTTTTCTTCATATAAGCTGATAAAGAAAAGAGCCACTGCAGCCAGAAATATTATAAGAAGATCTGCCTTATCCAGTCCACATTCACCTATATTCTTTATTATCATTCCGGGACGAAGCTGTCCTATATGGAAATCAGTAACAGATTTTCCTAACATTCTGAATGCTGTCGTCGCATTCTTTGCAATATCAAAATAATATCCGATAAGTACCATTATAAATGTCCAGATAACAGATACTATTGTCGCAAAAATCCCATTTCTTTTCAGCTTTGTCGCATCAAAGAATTTATCAGCCACCTTATTGTTTACTGGTGCGAATAACTCCGAAATCATTATGACTATACCATTCCATAATCCAAAATACAAATATTTCAGATTTGAGCCATGCCAGACACCGATAACAATAAATGTGATAAGACTTGCTACGCATCCAGGAAAAACTTTGCTTATATGCTTTCCAAACCTGGGTTTGAGCCACTTTCCAAAGTTGAGAAATTTCTTTGAAATTGATAACGGATAAAAAATATAATTTCTGCACCAGTCACCAAGTGTCATATGCCAGCGGTGCCAGTATTCCGTAAGTGATCTTGAAAAGTACGGATGATTAAAGTTGATAGACATATTTATGCCAAACATTTCCGCAACACCACGGACAATATCGATTCCACCTGAGAAATCCGCATATAACTGCAATGCATATACAAGTGCAGCAAACAAAACATATGTACCCGAATATGACATCGGCTTGTCCATAACAAAATTAATTATATTTACCGCACGGTCAGCGATCACAAGTTTCTTCAGAGCTCCCCACAATATGAGCATTGCGCCTTTCTGGATATTTCTGAATTTAAAATCGTGTCCCTCGTAAAGCTGTCCGGCAAGGTTATCATATATTGCAATAGGTCCCTGGATGATCTGTGGAAAAAATGATACAAACAATGCAAGTTTAAAAACATTTTTCTGTGGTTCAACTTTTTCCCTGTAAACATCCATAACATATCCCATAGACTGGAATGTATAAAACGAAATACCAAGAGGAAGCAAAAGTCCCAGCTTTGACGCATATGGAATGTACTTTAAAAATGCCAGCATGCCAAAATTAA
This sequence comes from uncultured Lachnospiraceae bacterium, assembly GCA_905209075.1. GTDB lineage: Bacteria > Bacillota > Clostridia > Lachnospirales > Lachnospiraceae > Roseburia. The sequence continues at coordinate 2,669 of CAJLRL010000045.1, forward strand.
ATACCAACGCAGCGATCATTACTGCCACACGTTTCTTCCGCCCTTTTTCACGATATTCCTTACGTGTCTGTCTGTCCCACTCGGCCTTGTGTTCCTTGACAACAGCATCCTGCTTTTTTAGCATCGCATCTATTGCGACCGCAGAGAAATACGTTGTGAGTATAGTAAGCAGAATGAATATGACATACCATTTACATATAATTATGTAATAAGAAATGCTGCCTAGAAGCAATACCCCCCAACGGCATTTCTTCGGAAAACAATAATATAATGCCAATAATATAAGTACAAATATGCAATATTTTAACGAAATAAGTTCCACGCTGTTAAAGCCTCCTAGTATAATTTTTTATTTTGAATATGCGGATAATTCAAAATACTGTGCTCCGATTTTGTTTTTAGTGTCCTTTGCACACTCTTCAAGCACCTTATCGGTTTTCTGTGCACATAAATCCCATCTCTTTATCGTTTTATCTGAATGACTTCCTTTTATATCATAGTTTTCTGTCAGATATTTTCCAAGAAAATATGTAAGCTTCCTGCTTCCTATAACATTCAAATGTTCAGGATTATAATAGTCATATGTAGATTCTATCCCCATCTCTTCCTTATAATCTTCAAAATTAACAAAATTATATCCATACGATGTTATAAGGTCATTTACTTCATCAAAGATTTCAGGATTATCAACCTGCTTTTCATGAGGAAATCTGGCAAAAACAACATTTTCAATCCCACAGGATTTACAATACTCCAATAAATCTGTCATATATTGTCTGCTCTTGTCAGTGAAATATAATGTCTTTTTCTTATCACATCCTGATGGATCTGATTCCTTTGCAAAAGAGGCGAACCCTTTCATATATGATGTATCTGAAAACTTCATATGGATACGTGTTTCAAATGCTTTAAAACACTTCCCCAGATCTTTCCAGTTATTGTGATATATTCCAAATGTCGAATAAAATGAATCTCTCTGATCTTTCGGGACGATCTCATTTATGGTTTCCATCCGGTTTTTCTCATCATGCATATTGTCTATCCAGCTGTGCAGCTTTATTGTCCGGTCATAGTATGTATCTTTTTGTAAAAATCCATTTACTTCAAAAACAACAACCTTAGGTTTTTGACGTGTGAGCGTCTCCCGCAGCATTGATTTATAAACGCTTCCCGGAACACCGGAAACCCCGAATGAGTATGACGTATACCCATACTCTTTCCATGCAGTCGTTGCGCTGTAATCGGCATAAACCTCACTTGCTCCTATGAGCATGACATCAATAGTGTTCTCCGGTTCCTTATAAAAGCCATCAATAGTCGCTATATTTACAACATCTGTCATTCTTAAAAACGATGCAATAAACATATATATTAAAACAAAAATAAGTAAAAATGCTATCGTCTTTGCTATTGCTTTTTTTGTTATTGTCTTTTTCATATCCATATCTCCATTTATTTTTTCATATCCGACATTATACCCTACTTTTTTAAATAAAGTACGTATTTAAATATATCTTAATAAACAATTAAAAAATAGATGGTCAAAATGCAAAAATACCAGTTCACACCCACCGCAAACTGGTACTTTTACCACTATTCGTACTCTATCCCAATCATCGTAAGTCCACATGCAGGTGCGGTTGGTCCAGCCTTCTCCCTGTCAGCAGCATCAATTATCCCCTTAATGGAATCAGCCTCCATATCGCTTCCGCCTATTTTTATAAGTGTCCCGGCAATTATCCTGACCATATTATATAAAAATCCATTTCCCTTAACACGGATCAAAATTATATCATCACTTTTTGTGACACTGCAGTCATAAATAGTCCGCACCGTCGTATTTGACTGTGCATTAGCAGAACAAAAGCTTGCAAAATCATGTTCTCCTATCAGATAAGAAGCTGCTCTGCGCATCTTTTCCACATCAAGTGGATAATGGTAAAAATATGTGTCAAGCCTTCTCGTAGGATTTCTGAATTTTGCATTTAAAATCCTGTATTCATATGTCTTCCGGCTCTTTGAAAATCTTGGGTGAAATTCCCTGTCAACTTCGCACGAATCAACTACAACGATATCCTCCGGAAGACTCTGGTTTATCGCATAGCTTATTTTTTCAGCCGGCATTCTTGTATCTGTATCAAAAATACACACATTCCCAAGTGAATGTACTCCCGCATCCGTGCGGCTTGCTCCAGTTACCTTTATGTCCTCCTTGAAAAACCTCGATAGCTGTTCATTCAAAACCTGCTCTATCGTAATGCCATTTGGCTGTATCTGCCAGCCACAGTAATTTGTTCCATCGTATGCAACTATCAATTTTACACGTTTCATAAATCCACCTGCGTTATTTTGCAAATATAAAAGAGCTTATATTGAACGGAAGAAAAACTCTGAAAGCTATAACTATGATCAAAAACACGAAAAGCATTATATATGCTAAACGATCGTCCTTTTCGTACTTCAGCGGTTTCATCTTTGTTCTTCCCTCACCGCCATTATAGCATCTTGCCTCCATCGCCATAGCAAGGTCATCGGCTCTGCGGAAAGCAGAGACAAAAAGAGGAACAAGGAGCGGAACCATATTTTTTGCTCTTCTTAAAATATTTCCATTCTCAAAATCTGCGCCTCTTGCCATCTGGGCTTTCATTATCTTATCCGTTTCTTCAATAAGGATAGGTATAAATCTAAGGGCAATTGACATCATCATAGAAATCGCATGAACCGGAACATGGATTTTATTTAAAGGTCCCATGGACTTTTCAAGTCCGTCCGTAAGCTGGTTCGGTGTCGTAGTCAGAGTCATGAGCGATGTTCCGATTATGAGCAGTACAAGACGGACTATCATTGTAAGCGCATTTGTTATACCTGTATCTGATATGTGAATGATTCCATAGTCAACTAATGCATTGTCGCCTCTTGTAAAAAACAGATTAAAGCTCGCTGTGATAACAAGAAGAACGATGATCGTCTTAAGTCCTTTTACCATAAATTTAAATGGAACTTTTGAAATTTTTATTACTGCAGCCAGACATAATACTATAAATGCCAATCCTGCAATTCCCTTGTAGCAGAAAAGAGCGATTATATAAATCAGTGTTGCAAATAATTTTACTCTTGGGTCCAGTTTATGTATTGGCGATTCTGCCGGATAATACTGGCCTATTGTGATATCACGAATCATAGCTTTTCCTTTTATACTCTCCTGTTTTTAAGTGCCTTAAGTATTGAATCCCTTGCCTCCGAAACCGTTGTCGCTGATGTATCCACATCCAATCCTCTCTGTGAAAGTTCATTCATCAGATATGTCACCTGTGGTGCGGCAAGTCCTACAGCCTCAAGTTCTTTATAATGTGCAAACACCTCTTTCGGTGCTCCGTCAAACATAACCTGTGCGTCATTCATCACAATGATCCTGTCCACATATTCCGCAACATCTTCCATGCTGTGCGAAACAAGTATTATAGTAATCCCAAGGTCTTTCTGCATGTTTGAAAGAAGACCGAGTATCTCATCCCTTCCTGCCGGGTCAAGTCCCGCCGTAGGCTCATCAAGTATTAAAACCTCCGGATGCATAGCAAGCACACCCGCTATGGCAACTCGCCTCTTTTGTCCGCCTGACAGATCAAATGGCGGCTGATAATACAGATCTTCAGGAAAATGTACATTCTGAAGAGCTTCATATGCTCTAAGCTCTACAGTTTTTCTATCTAATCCCTGATTTTTAGGACCAAAACATACATCCTCAAAGTTTGTTGTCTCAAAAAGCTGATGTTCCGGATACTGGAAAACCATACCTACTTTATTTCTGAGCTGTCTCAGGTCGTAATCCTCATCATATATATCCTCTCCGTTGTAATATATATGTCCTGATGTCGCCTTAAGAAGTCCGTTTAAATGCTGCACCAGCGTAGATTTTCCCGAACCGGTATGTCCAATTATTCCTATAAACTGTCCATCCTCTATCTTGAGATCGATATCCTTAAGTGCCTGCACCTTATAAGCAGAATCGGCACTATAACAGTAATTCACTTTATCTAATATAATAGGCATTTTATCTCCTTTACAGACTTTATGCAAGTGCCATGAGTGCGTCTACTAGTTCCTCGCGTCTTAATATTCCGTCAGGGATATCAAGCCCGGCTTTTTTTAGTTCGTCGGCGACAAGTGTGATCTGCGGTACATCAAGTCTGTGCTCTTTAAGCTCGTCCACCCGGGAAAATATCTGTCGTGGTGTTCCATCCATAATGATTTTTCCCTTTTCCATAACGTATACATAGTCAGCATCAACAACCTCTTCCATGTAGTGGGTGATAAGAAGTATTGTCACACCTTTTTTCCTGTTTAACTCATGTGCTGTCGCAATTACTTCTTTTCGTCCGTTAGGGTCAAGCATTGCCGTTGGTTCATCAAATACTATACATTTAGGTTCCATGGCAACGACACCTGCTATGGCAACTCTTTGTTTTTGTCCACCAGAAAGCTTATTAGGCGAATGTGTTCTGTACTTCGTCATTCCAACCGACTTAAGCGCATGGTCAACCCTCTGCCATATCTCATCTGTAGGGACCCCTATATTTTCCGGGCCAAAACCTACGTCTTCCTCGACAACACTTGCGATTATCTGGTTATCCGGATTCTGGAAAACCATACCTGCTGTCTTCCTGACCGGAATTACATTTTTTTCTTCCGATACATCCATTCCATCAACCCATATCGTTCCCTCGCCGGGTGAAAGAAGTGCATTTATATGTTTTGCAAGAGTTGATTTGCCTGAACCATTGTGTCCCAGTATCGCTATAAACTGTCCTTCTTTTATATCCAGATCCACATTATCAAGGGCTGTCGTGATCGAATCAACATTCCCCTCCTCATCACGTCTTATGAATTCATGGACTAATTTACTTGTTTTAATTATACCCATTTTTTCCCTCACAGGTTATCTCTAATCATCCCAGCTTAATCTATGAAGCTGTCCCTCAAGTTTCATGTGATCAAAATTATTCTGGCGAAGAGCCTCATACAATACGATTGCAACCGAATTAGATAAATTGAGCGATCTTGTCTCGCCTATCATCGGTATTCTAACACATTGCTCCGGATGCTCTTTTAAAATTTCCTCCGGGATACCGGCGCTCTCCTTGCCAAACATTATAAAGCAGTCCGGCTCATACGAAACATCCGAATATACATGTCTGCCTTTTGTAGTTGCATAATAGATCTTTGCATCAGGATTCTTCTCACAGAAATCATTCCAGTCAATATATGTTGTAACATCAAGATCCTTCCAGTAATCCATTCCAGCCCTTTTTAACGCTTTCTCTGACAATGAAAAACCCAAAGGCTCTATAAGATGAAGCTTTGTACCGGTCGCAACACATGTCCTTCCGATATTTCCGGTATTTGCCGGAATTTCCGGCTCATGTAAAATTATATTAAGCTCTGCCATTATCGTGCACCTTTTCCTTTTGTCTAAGTTCATTTACGAATTCTTCTATACGTCCAAGTGCTGTTTTTAAATCATCTATCGAGTACGCATACGAGATCCTCACAAAGCCCTCGCCCGACTTTCCAAAAGCTGTTCCAGGAACAACCGCAACTTTTTTGCTGTTTAAAAGCTCTGTTGCAAACTCATCCGATGTCATGCCAAATTCTTTTATGCTTGGGAATATATAAAAAGCTCCAAATGGTTCGAAACATTTCAGCCCCATATTTTTCAGCCGGTGAAGCAGATACCTGCGTCTCTCATTATACTGATCGCGCATCTGGACCACATCATCATCACCGTTTTTCATTGCTTCAACTGCTGCATACTGGCTTGTCGTAGGTGCACACATTATTGCAAACTGATGTATCTTTAACATCTGCGACAAAATTTCTTTTGGCGCACAGGCATATCCCAGTCTCCAGCCTGTCATTGCATAAGCCTTTGAAAAACCATTTATAAGTACACATCTTTCCTTCATTCCCGGAAGTGATGCGATTGAAACATGCTTCTCAAGATATGTAAGTTCTGAATAGATCTCATCTGTAATGACATACAGATCATGCTCTTTTACTACCTTTGCTATAGCCTCTATATCATTCAATTCCATAACCGCACCTGTAGGATTGTTTGGGAACGGCATGATAAGGATTTTGCTCTTTGGTGTTATGGCTTCTTCGAGTTCTTCTGCTGTGAGACGGAACTCATTTTCCTCTTTAAGTTCCACTATTACAGGTTTTCCACCTGCAAGTACCGTACACGGCTCATATGAAACATAACTAGGCTGTGGAATTATGACCTCATCTCCCGGATCAAGCATTGCACGTAGTGCCATATCTATTCCTTCACTGCCACCGACAGTAACCATGATCTCATTGTTATAGTTATATTTCATGCCATATTTTCTATCTAAATATTTAGATATTTCAATTTTTAATTCCTTGAGACCTGCATTAGAAGTATAAAATGTACGCCCCTTTTCAAGTGAATATATTCCCTCGTCCCTTATATGCCATGGCGTATCAAAATCCGGCTCTCCAACGCCAAGTGAAATAGCATCCTCCATCTCACTTACAATATCAAAAAATTTTCTGATGCCGGATGGCTCAATCGTCTTTATTGTCTTTGATAACGGATCTCTCATTACGACATCATTGTCCTTTCGTCTTTTTTAGCCGGTCCTGTCATTACAGTTCCGTGATCTTTGTATTTCTTTAAAATAAAGTTTGTCTTTGTGGACAACACCTGATCGAGCGTTGATAATTTATCTGTCACAAATTGTGAGACCTCACGCAGAGTCTTTCCCTCAAGTGTGACCATCAGATCAAAACCACCTGAAATAAGGTACACAGAATTAACCTCCGGATAATTGTAAATACGCTCTGCGATCTTGTCAAATCCCATGCCGCGCTGTGGTGTCACACGTACCTCGATCATGGCAGTGACTTTTTCTATTCCTGCCTTATCCCAATCTATAAGTGTATGATAGCCGCATATGATCCTCTCATTTTCCATAGCTTCCAGTTCTTTTACTACAGAAGCTTCATCAACTCCGAGCATTATTGCAAGCTCATTTAAATCTATTCTGCTGTTTTTCTCTATAAATGTTAAAATTTTTTCTCTCATTCCTATATTCCTCTGCATCCCGGATATTCCTTATATTGCAAATATCCTCTATTTAAAAATCTTATATATCTCATCTGTCTGTGCTGTCTCCAGAAAGCGTTTTTCTTCCCCGGATATAAGCACCCTGTCATTAGATTCTGTCGCAGTTCCTATAATAACGGCATTTGTCCCTGATCTATTGATCTCCCGCACTATCCGGCTGCCATCAAATGCTGCTATTATAAGACATCCCTGTGATATGAGCTTATAAGGATTTATATCAAAAAATTCACAGATCTCAATCGTTTCCTGCTTTACAGGTATTTTCTTTAAATCAATATCCATTCCGCACTTTGACGCCTCAGCCATATCCCAGAGAGCTCCAAATATACCTCCCTCTGCGACATCATGCATGGCTACAGCTCCTGCTCCTTTTGCAGACTCTGCAGCCTGTATCGCGGAAATATCCTCCAGATATTGTTCTGCCTTATCTATAAACGCCTTAGAAAAGCGGCTGTTTAGTTCTTCTTCTCTTTCGACCGCTATAAGTGATGTTCCTGCCAGTCCTGCATATCCGGCAGCTATTATATCCATTCCGGGCTTTACTGCCCTTGAAGGTGTGATCTCATTTGTTATTCCAAATGCAGTGATATTTAAAATTATATTTTTTACTGCTCTTGTAACCTGTGTGTGTCCGCCCAGTACAGATATCCCTGCCCCTGCACACACTTTATCTATTTCTTTCATTGTTTCACGCAGTTGTGCCTCATTAGACAGCGTTGGCAGCAGAAACGTAACCATTATTCCTGTAGGTCTTGCCCCGGATGAGGCAAGATTATTTATTGCACTGTATACAGAAAAACGTGCAAGTGCATGTGTGTCTTTTATATCAAGTGTTACAGATTGAGCTGATAATGCCGCCATTGTACTTCCGCTTGTCTTTACTATGGCGCAGTCCTCTCCTACCCCTGGTTTTAAAATGACATCTTCATTTACCGTATGAAGTTGTTTAAGTACAGATCTCTTTAAAACTGACTCTGATATTTTTCCATTCTTCATATTTTACCCGCTATCTTTTCATAGTATATGTTTTTTCTGTATACTTTCTGTGATAATGTTTCTGCGTTTCCATAAAACACTGGTATTTACTGTGCCGGTGCTGCCGTCTGGTCTGTTGCGCCCTGCTCTGGTGTGATCTGTGTCTGATCCGGTGTTGTCTGCGTCTGACTTTGATCCGGTGTTGTCGTCTGTGCCGGCGCCTGAGTCTGGCTCTGATCCGGTGTTG
>CAJLRL010000046.1 GCA_905209075.1 uncultured Lachnospiraceae bacterium
CATCCACTAACTGATCTGCACGCCAGCAGGCGGCAGCTTCCACTCCTTATTTCTCTGTGAAAAAGATCTTGAAAATCAGCATGAGAACTGATAAATATAATAGTAATAAAGTAAAGAGCAGGGTTAATCTCCTGCTCTTTTAATATGAGACTATGAAGAAAAGTCTGTAAATAATAATCTTCTATGATAATGATTTTTTTACGTTATACAAATGCCTTTTCTGACACCAATTGTTATGATTTATAATGATTCAAAATGGTGTAAAATGATTTGAAACCAATTTTTGATATTCTAAAACCCTTGAAAATACAGTAAAATCAAGGGCTTTGATAGTGGACTAGACGGGAGTCGAACCCGTGTCCGAAATACAATCCCCTGTCCTTCTACGAGTGTAGTTTATTATTTAACATTCCCTCTGCCGGCCGAAAACAAACATCCTGCCGGTTTTAGTAGCTTCATGATACGCCCATATGCTCAAAGCTTTGCATAAGTCGTTTCCCACATAGTCGAAGCCTGGATCCTAAGGTGTGAGTGCCCTAGGTCAGACTGCTGCAACTAGGCAGCGTATGCTAAATTATCTTCAGCGTTTAATTTTAATTTGGCCATTTAACGCATTACCATACGACTCGCTTCTCCAGCTTCATGTACCCCGTCGAAACCTTTACTAGCCCTTATTTATTTTTTTCGGGGTTCATGAAGCTACGCTTCATGGTCTCCGCTCCGCTCCGGTCGGCGCTTATCAGACGTCCACCGGACGTCTAGCGCCCCGTCGAAACCTTTACTAGCCCTTATTTAATTTTTTACTTATTCAACCCAGATTTCTGATTTTGAAATCACGCTGCGCTTCACGCTTTTGATCCTTTTTAGCGATATCTGCCCGCTTATCATATAACTTCTTTCCTTTTGCAAGCGCTATCTCTACTTTCACAAGACTTCCTTTAAAATATACTTCTACCGGTACGATCGTAAATCCTTTTTCTTTCATCTTTGATGAAAGTTTTTCTATTTCCTTTTTATGAAGTAGAAGCTTTTTGGGTCTTAATGGATCTTTGTTGAATATGTTTCCCTTTTCGTATGGTGTTATATGCATTCCATAAAGTATCATTTCTCCATTCTCAATACGGATAAAGCTTTCCTTTATGCTGCCTTTTCCCATACGCAGGGATTTAACTTCTGTTCCGGCAAGTGAAATACCGGCTTCATATTTTTCTATCAGAAAATAATCATGATAGACCTTTTTATTATTGGCAACCATTTTCTTTGGTTCTTTCGCCATGTCGGTATCTCCTTTCCTCAAACTGCTAATAAATACTATCACATTTTCTTGTTATTAACAATATAAAATATATAAAATATTCGTTAACCAATGGTTTAAAAATTCTTTTTTGACATAATCTGCTAAATATTTTTTGTTTTCTGCTCTTGCACCAGCTTAAAATCAATAGTACGCATAACTTTGTCCGTACTGTCAACAATTACTTTTACCCTTTGTCCAAGCTTATACCTCCGGTTAGTTGCACTTCCAACAAGTTCATATGAATCTTCATAAAACTCATAAAAATCATCCGTCAGATCTGTAACTCTTACCAGACCTTCGACTGTATTCGGAAGTTCCACAAAAAATCCCCATTCTGTGACGCCGGAGATAACTCCCTCGAATTCCTCACCGATATGATTTTCCATATACTCACATTTTTTTAATTTGACTGTTTCTCTTTCTGCTTCTTCCGCCCTGCGTTCTGTCTGGCTTGCCTGTTTTGCCACTTCGTCAAGTATCGACTCATAGTGCATGCGCCTTTTTTCATTCATTCTCCCCCGCAGATTATCTTTTATTATCCTGTGGATCTGCAGATCCGGATATCTCCTTATCGGAGAAGTAAAGTGACAATAATAATTTGCTGCAAGGCCAAAATGCCCTGTGCATACAGTTGTATATTTAGCCTGTTTCATAGACCGGAGGGTAAGCCTGCTTATAAGAGATTCTTCATCCGTACCTTCCACTTTCATCAGAAGCTTCTGTAATTCCTTTGGGTGCACCTCATCTGCACCTATGTGAAGTGTATATCCAAAATTATTTATAAACATTGACAATCTGCTTATTTTTTCCCCATCCGGTTTATCATGTGTTCTATAAACAAATGGTATCTCCTGCCAGAAATAATCTTCCGCAACCGTTTCATTTGCAGCAAGCATAAAATCCTCTATTATTTTTGTTGCAACATTTCTGTCATAAGGTTTTATATCAACAGGTCGGCCCTTTTCATCCAGAACTACTTTTGTTTCTGGAAAATCAAAATCGATAGAGCCTCTTTTCATTCTCTTTTTCCGCAAAATTGCAGCAAGTTCCTCCATTTTTTCAAACATAGGAACAAGTTCTTTGTATTCAGCTGTTACATCCGGGTCTTTATCAACCAGTATTTTTTTTACATTTGTATAAGTCATCCTGCGATTTGTACAGATGACAGTTTCAGCTATTTTATGATCTATGATCTCACCCTTTTTATTTATTGTCATAATACAGCTTAATGTAAGCCGGTCCTGCTTTTCATTAAGTGAACATATTCCATTTGACAATGCTTTGGGGAGCATTGGAACAACGCGGTCTACGAGATAAACAGATGTACCTCTCTTTAGTGCTTCAACATCAAGTGCACTATGTTCCTGAACATAATTGGATACATCAGCTATATGTACACCAAGCACATAATTTTCCCCGTCCATAAACAAAGACACGGCATCGTCCAGGTCTTTTGCATCCTCTCCATCTATAGTGACCATCATCCAGTCTCGCAGATCCATCCTTCCTGCCATATCTGCTGTAGTAACTTCTTTTGCGACATTTTCTACCTGATGCATGATCTTTTCCGAAAAATCCATAGGCAGATCATATGCTCTTATTATAGATAGAATATCCGTTCCCGGATCATCTATATGACCTATTATTTCTATCACTTTTCCTTCCGGATTTTTACCGCCTTTGCCATAATTAGTGATCTCTACAACCACTTTATGCCCCGACACTGCCCCCTTTGACTTTTCCTTTGGTATAAAAATATCCTTTCCAAAACGGGTATTATCCGGCACCGCAAAGCCAAAATTTTCGCTGGCTTCGTAAGTACAGACTATCTGTTTCATCCCCCGTTCTATAATAGAAATGATTTTTCCTTCTTTTCTGCGCCCGGTGTTTATGGGTGAGATTTCAATTTCAACGGTATCCTGGTGCATTGCTCCGTTTACATATTCTGCCGGAATGAAAATATCATCCGTCCATCCTTCAACTGTAACAAAACCAAATCCTTTCGGATGAGCACTGAATGTTCCGATCGTCTTTTTTATTTCTGCCTTTGAATATTTTCCTCTTTTAGATAATGTTATCTTTCCTTCTTCCTGCAGATCAAGAAGTATCTGTTCAAGCTGAGGTCTTTCCGCTTTTTTTACCCCAAGAACTATGCACAATTCCTTTATTTTCATAGGAACGTACATATCATCACACATAAACTCATATATCATCTTTTTTCGTTTTTCATATAAATTTTCCATATTTCCACCATATTTTGATCAAATATTTTCTGTAACATAAAATGTAAATTAAAAGGCTGCCGAATGATCGACAGCCTTTAGTATTTACCATATTCCCATATTTAAAACCATTGACAAAATGAAAAACAGCACTACACATGTTACTGTAGCTTTAACTAAACGTCCTTCCTTTGAACGGCCTTTGTTCTTGCCCCAATATGTATCTGCAACTCCAGCAATAGTTCCAAGTCCTGCTGACTTGCCTTCCTGGAAGAGAATAACTATAGTAATAATAACACTGACGATAATAAATAATACTGATAAAACAGTTTTCAAAGTTGCCACAACTGCACCTCCTAATTTGTATACTTGCAACAAATAACAACTATTTTTCTATAATGTTTTAGATTGAAATAGTTATAACAGAATTACTATACACCGAATTTCTTTGTTCGTCAATGAATTATTTGATTTTTTACTGCATTTTTTTATTTCATTTTTCGACAAAATATCTTATAATAGAGTAAACGACAAACTAGGAGATTTACATGAAAAATTGCTTTAGAGCTAAGCTTTTTCTACTTCTGCTTTTCGTATGCATTCTTTTTTGTTCCTGTGGAAAAGAATCAGCTTCCACAGATTCATCAAACAAATCAGTAGATATAAATACACCTTCCACAGAAAAAGGTACATGGGACAGTACTCCAAAGGTTCTTGTTCCTTCTGCAGATGGAACAGAAAATTATTCATGCGATTCCGCTATCATCGATGTTTCGCATATGAACGATGGTTATGTCATGGTTTCATACACCGGCTCAAATCCGAAGGTCAAGCTTCAGATCACCGGACCGGATTCTGTAACCTACACATATGATCTTCATGGTGGTTATGAAACTTTTCCTCTGACCTCTGAAAGCGGAACTTACAATATAAGTGTTTTCGAAAATATTGAAGGCACACAATATGCTACTGCCATAACACAAGATATAAACGCAGACATAACAAATGAATTTGGACCATATCTTTATCCAAATCAATATGTCAATTTCACAGACGCTCCTCTGACGATCCAAAAGGGAAGCGATCTTGCATACTATTGCAGCAGCGATATAGAAGTAGTTCAAAGCGTATACAATTATATTATCGAAAACTTCAAATACGACTATGATAAAGCTGACTCTGTAAAAAGCGGATACCTTCCCGATGTGGACAGTGTTTTTTCGTCAAATACAGGAATATGTTTTGATTATGCGTCCGTTATGGCCACAATGCTCCGGACACAATCAATCCCGACAAGGCTTGAGGTCGGCTATAGAGGTGAGGAATATCATGCATGGATAAGCACATATATAAAAAATGTAGGATGGATAAACGGAATAATTGAATTTGATGGTTCATCATGGAACCTTCTTGATCCTACATATGCTTCAACAAGTTCATCACCACATGATTTTATTTCAAAAAAAAGCGATTACATTACAAAATATGTATACTAGGAGAATAATAATGTCTAAAAAATCCAAATATTTAAGCAATACTGAATTATCTGCATTTTGCGAACAATTATCTCTTGTCATAACCGCAGGGCTTCCCACATACTATGGTGTTTCCATATTGTCAGACGAAGCTCCCGATGCAGAAACCCATGATCTGCTCGAAAAAATATATAAACCTATGGAGCTTGGTCAGCCTCTCCATGTATCATTAAAGGAAGCCGGGGTTTTTCCCCCTTATATGCTTCACATGATCCAGCTCGGCGAAGAAACAGGACGTCTTGAGGAAGTCTTAAAGTCTCTTTCAGCATACTATGAAAGAGAAGAAGAAATACGTTCCGGCATCAAAAGTGCCGTCACATATCCGCTCGTCCTCACAGGACTTATGCTTGTAGTCATTCTTGTCATGACAACCAAAGTTCTGCCGGTCTTTTCACAGATATATACAGAACTCGGAAGTGAGCTTACCGGAACGGCTGCTCTCCTTATGAAAATAAGTAATATGATCAACCACTATATGGCATACATTATCTTAATCATCATTTTACTTGTAGTCCTTTGCATTGTATTTTTTAATACCAATTCCGGTAAAAAATATATTCTTGGACAAAAAATACCCATGTCAATAGCTGCAAGCCGCTTTGCCAATTGCATGTTTCTCGCCCTGTCAAGCGGACTTGATACTGACAAGGGGCTTGACCTTGCTGATGAACTCGTGTCAAACCCTCATATGAGTAATAAGATAAGCACCTGCCGTGATGACATTTCACATGGTTCATCTTTTTCATCTGCACTTCTGCGCTCAGGTATCTTTTCAAAAATGTACTCAAGCTGGATTGCTATTGGAAACAAGACCGGTTCAATGGATGAGATCATGAATCACATATGTAAAGCATATGAGGAGGAAACTGATAACAGATTAACACATTTTATATCAGTTTTAGAGCCGGCCCTTATTATAATCCTATGTCTTTTCATAGGCCTTATCCTGGTTTCATTCCTTCTCCCGCTGCTTGGCATAATATCAAGCATCGGCTGATATATGGAGGTAATTTTATGTTATTTGCTGTAAAAAAAGAAAAATTTCATATTTCTTTTCTGATAAAACCAGCTATCTTTATAGCCGTCATTACATTTTTTTCAGTTTTCATGACCACTCTTTCCAATGATAATTCCGGGAGAAACAAAAATGTTCTGGAAAAAGCTTTATACCGCAGCATAACGCAGTGCTATGCACTCGAAGGAACATATCCTCCAAATCTGGATTATCTTGTTCAGAATTATGGACTGACGTACAATAAAGATGTATATTTTATCGATTATAAATACATCGGATCAAATCTCCGGCCCGATGTGACAATTATAGAAAGGAATCCCGATGATCGAGCTGAATAAAGATTCAAAAAAAATTGACACCTTGTTTATTATGATTTTATTTGGCATGTTTGCTGTTACAGCATTTATACTTGTTCTGATCGGTATAAAGCAATATAAAGTAACCGCTGATTCCATGAATTATAATTATGAGGTCCGCACAGCTTCTTCTTATCTGCGTGAAAAGATCCGTCAGAATGATATAGGTGCCGGCATACATGTAGAAAACATAGATGGAACGGATGTGCTTGCTCTTTCAAGCAATATTAACGGACAGACATACAAGACTTACATATATTATTACGATAAAAGCCTTAGGGAGCTTTTTGTTTCAGAAGATTCTGTTTAC
Source organism: uncultured Lachnospiraceae bacterium (assembly GCA_905209075.1). Lineage (GTDB taxonomy): Bacteria > Bacillota > Clostridia > Lachnospirales > Lachnospiraceae > Roseburia. The sequence continues at coordinate 6,736 of CAJLRL010000046.1, forward strand.
TCACTCGAATCAGGCCAGGAAATAATAAATATCGCAGGTTTTAGTGCAGCTGAAACTCCACAGGGGTATATTGATGCCGTTATCTACGATACATCCGGCGGCTCCACAGATATTCTTCTTTCGACAAAATCAACAGATTGAGAGCGTGACAATGAATAAAAGACAACATGCAAAAAATAGTGTTATTTTATTGGAAATGATAATCAATATATTGCTTTTTTCCGTCCTTCTGGTTGTCGGACTGACCTTTTTTATAAAGACACATACGATGACAAAGGACACCAAGCTGCTTCATCAGGCTGTCACCTGCTGTGACAATGCCGCAACAGTATTCGAATCGTCTAATGCTGATCCATCAGTGTTTGCGGCACAATACCCTGATTGTGTGATTTCCGACGAAAAAATCTTTATATATTATGACAACGATTTCAAAGAGTGCAGCGCCAAAGACTCTGTTTACAAAGTCATCGTTTCACTCAGCAGTCTTGACCGCACAACGAATGCCCATATTCAATTTCTGGATAAAGATAACTCAGAAATTTTTACTATTACCACAAGCATTTATGCTCCCTTGACTGCAGAACGCACGGAGGTGGCACAATGAAAAAACGTTTTTCAAACTTTGGGATGTCAACGATACTTGTAGTCTTTGCTATGATGTGCATTGTAACATTTTCGGTCCTTGCATTTATAACAGCAAATTCAGATTACAAATTAAGCTGCAGAGTTGCCGAAAATAATTCCAGCTACTATCAAAAATGTGTTGAAATAAACAGCGAGATTGCCGAAATCGATCATATGCTCTATTCTGCATATACTTCCACTTCGTCCCGCAAAGACTACTTTAACACAGCAGCGTCAATGTTATCAGATGAAAATGGAAGCCTTACGCAAGATGATACTTCAACAACCTTTGATATTTCAAGACAGATCACCGATAAGCAGTCACTTTATGTCACTCTTGAAATTATATATCCTTCGCACCAAAAGGACACTTTTTATAAAATCAAAAAATGGCAGTTAACAACAGACACTTCTTTAGAAGATGATGATTCACTAAATTTAATTGGAGGAAACTAAAATGGATGTAAAAAAGATTCTGGAGGAAGCAACAAATAACGGAGCATCAGATATTTTTATTGTTGCCGGCCGTCCTTTGACATATAAATCTAAGGGCACTATGGAATGTTTAAATGAAATAAAGATGATTCCAAAAGAAACGTTCGAGTTCGTCACAGCAATATATGCTCTTGCCGAGCGTGATATAACCAACTTTGATGAAACCGGCGATGATGACTTTTCTTTTGCTATACCGGGAGTTTCACGTTACCGTGTAAGCACGTTTAAGCAGCGTGGTTCATATTCTGCAGTCATACGAGTTATTTCGTTTACACTGCCAAAACCTAGTGATCTTAATATACCTGACTCAGTCATGGAGCTTGCCCACACAAATAATGGAATGGTTCTTGTAACAGGGCCTGCCGGAAGTGGTAAATCCACGACTCTTGCCTGTATCATTGACAAAATAAATCATGAAAAGGAAGAACATATAATAACGCTTGAAGATCCTTTGGAATTTTTGCACCGACACGAAAAATCAATTGTTTCACAGCGTGAGATAAATACTGATACTGCAAGTTATCTAACAGCTCTGCGTGCCGCACTCCGCCAGAGTCCTGATGTCATACTTTTAGGCGAAATGCGTGACTATGAAACTATCAATACCGCTGTGACAGCTGCTGAGACAGGACATCTGATATTCTCATCACTGCATACTATCGGGGCTGCAAACACAATCGATCGTATAATCGATGCCTTCCCTGCCACACAGCAGCATCAGATTTCAGTGCAGATTGCATCCGTACTTCAGGCTGTTGTCAGCCAGAAGCTTTTGCCTTCTGTCGATGGGGATATGATTCCGGCTTTTGAAATAATGGTTCTTACACCAGCAATACGTAACCTCATCCGCGAGGGAAAAGTTCATCAGATAGATGGTATAATTTATACTTCTGCTGCCGAAAACATGATCGCCATGGATACAAGTATATATAATCTTTACAAAAAAGGTGTCATATCAAAGCATACAGCTATTTCTGAGGCTACAAACCCTGAAATGATGACAAAGCGCATAAATCTCGGATAAAATTCCTCTTTGCTTCAAACCATTATATGGTATGCATAAAAAACGAACCCGGATCATCAACAAAAAATCAATATCCGGGTTCATTTTTATTTCTTTATTTCGTTATTTCTTTATTTTTTTATCTCTATACCTTTATTTTAGCGGAAACATGTGTATGTCTGTCCGTCCTTTAACGTGTATCCCTTATAATACGCAAGTTCTTCTACTGTTACAAGCTGGTAGCCTTCCCTTACAAGTTCAGGTATCATTTTTTCAGATGCTTCTGCTGTCGATGTATATAGATCATGCATCAGAACGATATCCCCATCCTGGACATGTCCTATAACTTTACTATATACACTTGAAGCATTCCTATTTTTCCAGTCAAGCGTATCAACAGACCATAAAATAAGAGGTGCATCAACCGAAGCCTTTACTGTAGCATTGACAGCTCCGCCTACCGGTCGTACAAGAAGAGAGGTCTCCCCTGTGTAATTTTTTATTGCATTATCGCATCCGTTTATTTCTGAGACTATCGAAGAGGAACCAAGCGATGTAAGTGATGTATGATCCCATGTATGATTTGAAATACTGCATCCAATCTGCACAGCTCTCTTTGCCACATCCTGATACGAACCAATGCGGTTTCCCACATTAAAAAATGTTGCTCTTCCTCCTACCGCTTCAAGCGCATCAAGTATTCTGGATGTAACAGGCGAATATGGACCATCGTCATAGGTAAGTGCTATCATTGGTTTGGCAGGATCCACATTACTGTATATGGATCTTATCACCTTACCATTTTCGACTATATATACTGTATTATTTCCTTTACTGTAACCCGAATAGCCGAACTTAATATTTCCGTTTTTTACAAAAAATTCTCCATTTTCATTGCTTGCCGGTCCTGTATATGAAAAATCGACTTTTCCTCCATGAAGATAAAACCAGCCATTCTCGTTCTTTGCAAGGCCTGTATACGCAAAATCAACCTTGCCACTCTCAACTCTCCACCAGCCATACTGGTTTTTCGCAAGACCTGTGTAATTGAAATTTACTTTGCCTCCGCTCACATAAAACCAGCCATACTGATTCTTTGCAAGGCCTGTGTAAT
>CAJLRL010000047.1 GCA_905209075.1 uncultured Lachnospiraceae bacterium
ACATAAAACCAGCCATACTGATTCTTTGCAAGGCCTGTGTAATTGAAATTTACCTTACCCCCACTTACATAAAACCAGCCGTTTTCATTTTTGGCAAGGCCTGTGTAATCAAAATTTACTTTGCCATTTTCGACTTTCCACCAGCCATATTCATTTCGGGCAAGCCCATTATAGCCTGCGAAGCTGCCATCGCCTGCATATGCAGGTGTCTTTGACAATATCAGTATTGATACTGCCATTATAAACAGTTTTAAAAATTTTTTCATTTGTACCTCCTTCTGTAAGTAAAAAACCTCTGATATTTATTATTGTAACAAATATCAGAGGTTTAGGGCAAATTATTATATAAATAATTTTAAATTTTATACATTTATTTCAGCTTTTACGCCAAGTTCATCCTTATGTGCGTCAAGTACAGGATTAACCACATCTTTTAAGTATACTTCTACCTGACGAGGAGCTCTTCCTACATAAAGCTCAGGTTTTAAATTCTTCTCTATATCTTCTTTTGTAAGTCCGAATGAAGGATCTGCGGCAATAAGATCCACAAGATTATTTTCCTTTCCTTCTTCCTTTACAGTCTTTCCGGCCTGCATTGAAAGCTGTCTGATCTTCTCATGAAGCTCCTGTCTGTTTCCTCCATTTTTAACAGCATCCATCATAATATTTTCTGTTGCCATAAATGGGATCTCTGCCATAAAATGCTTTTCGATAACTTTTGGATATACCACAAGACCATCTACAACGTTAAGGCATAAGTCAAGAATACCATCAATTGCAAGGAAGCCTTCCGGCACTGAAAGTCTCTTGTTCGCAGAGTCGTCAAGTGTTCTCTCAAACCACTGTGTCGCTGATGTGATAGCAGGATTCATTACATCAGCAAGTACATATCTTGAAAGTGATGCGATTCTTTCGCTTCTCATTGGATTTCTCTTATATGCCATGGCAGATGAACCGATCTGGTTTTTCTCAAATGGCTCCTCAACCTCTTTAAGATGCTGTAACAATCTGATGTCATTTGACATTTTTGTAGCAGATGCAGCTATTCCTGCAAGCACATTTATAACCCTTGTATCAACTTTACGGGAATATGTCTGTCCTGAAACAGGATAACACTCCTTAAATCCCATTTTCTTTGCGATCATTGGATCTATCTTGTCTATCGTCTCATTGTCGCCGTCAAAAAGTTCAAGGAAGCTTGCCTGCGTACCTGTAGTTCCTTTTGATCCAAGAAGCTTAAGAGTGCTCTGTACATACTCAAGATCCTCAAGATCGATCATAAATTCATTGAGCCATAAAGTAGCTCTCTTTCCTACTGTAGTCGGCTGTGCCGGCTGGAAATGTGTAAAAGCAAGTGTAGGCTGATTTTTATATTTGTCAGCAAAATTTGCAAGCTCAGATATAACACTTATAAGTTTTTTATGAACAAGCTTTAACGCCTCACTCATGATGATTATATCTGTATTGTCACCAACATAGCATGATGTGGCACCAAGATGGATAATTCCTGCTGCTTTCGGGCACTGCTGTCCATACGCATATACATGGCTCATTACATCATGTCGTACAAGCTTTTCCCTCTCTTTTGCGACATCATAGTTTATATCGTTTACATGTGCTTTTAACTCATCAATCTGCTCCTGAGTGATAACCGGCTTTCCATTCTCTGAAAGCCCCAGTTCCATTTCTGTCTCTGCTAGTGCTATCCAAAGTTTTCTCCATGTAGTAAATTTCATATCCTGTGAAAAAATATACTGCATCTCTTTGCTGGCATAACGCTCTGAAAGAGGACTTGTGTATCTATCTGTACTCATAATAATTCTCCTTTTTAACGATTGAGCATCTTTCTTTCGAGGTCGATCTCCTTATCGAAATACTCACCTCTGATATCATCCTTTGGCGGTTCCATTGGATATCTGCCAGTGAAGCATCCTGTACAGATTGGCAGACCTTCCACCATCTCGTTAAGTCTGTCTATTCCAAGATACCCTAATGAATCTGCACCAATTATCTGTCTGATATCTTCTATTGTCCTGTTATATGCGATCAGCTGTTCCCTCGCAGGAATATCTGTTCCAAAATAACAAGGCCATAAAAATGGTGGTGAACTTATCCTTACATGTACTTCTGTCGCTCCCGCATCACGAAGCATACGGACTATACGGTCTGATGTAGTTCCTCTTACGATAGAGTCATCGATCATGACAACACGTTTTCCCTTTACCGCTTCCTTAAGCACATTAAGCTTTACCTGTACACTTGATTCACGGCTTGACTGTTTTGGCTTGATAAATGTTCTTCCAACATAGCTGTTTTTTACAAAAGCAGTTCCGTATGGAATACCTGATTCAAGTGAATAACCAAGTGCTGCTGCATTTCCTGATTCAGGAACACCTGTTACTATATCTGCCTCAGCAGGTGAATCCATTGCAAGAAAACGTCCTGCCTTAATACGGCTTCCATATACGCTTACATTATCTATATGGCTGTCTGGTCTTGCAAAATAAATATATTCAAATACACATCTTGCCTCTTGTTCTTTTGGCAGAGCCATAGACATATCGGACTCTATTCCCTTTTCCGGGGTGATAGTGATGACTTCCCCAGGTTTTACATCTCTTACAAACTCTGCACCGATAGTATCAAGCGCACATGTTTCAGATGTAACTATGTATGCATTATCTCTTTTTCCTATACAAAGAGGTTTAAAACCAAACGGATCTCTTGCTGCGATCAATTTTCTCGGGCTCTCTACAACAAGCGCATAAGCTCCTTTTAATTTCATACAGGCACGCCTCACAGCTTCTTCTGCAGTCTTTGAGTTAAGACGCTCACGTGCAATATGGTAGGCTATAACCTCTGAATCTATCGTAGTCTGGAAAATAGCTCCAGTGTATTCTAATTCTTCCCGGAGTTCTTTTGCGTTTATGAGATTTCCATTATGCGCCATTGCAAGTGTACCTTTTACATAATTGAGTACAAGCGGCTGGGCATTCTCGCGTGTAGATGAACCTGCTGTTGAATATCTGACATGTCCGACTCCGATATCACCCTTCATTGATTCAAGTATATCCGGTGTAAATACCTCGTTTACAAGTCCCATCCCCTTGAATGATGTAACCTTGCCCTTTGGTCCTTGTGTCTCACTTACTGCTATTCCACAGCTTTCCTGACCACGATGCTGGAGTGCAAAAAGACCATAATATATTGTCGATGCAACATCGCCTCCATCAAAGTCATACATTCCAAAAACTCCACATTCCTCATGAAGTTCATCAAAATCTATTGTGTTTTTTGTGTTTGTTGTATTCTGATTCATATTATCTCCGTCATACTATTTATAAGAGAAATTATGCTGCTATTGGATTTCATTAGCGGCTGAATTTGTTTCCTGTAAGAAGTTCAAAAGCTTCTTTGTATTTTTCTACAGTCTTTGTAACAACCTCATCCGGAAGTAAAAGATCATTGTCCGGATTTGCTTTGAGCCAGTCTCTTACATACTGTTTGTCAAATGAAGGCTGTCCCTGTCCCGGCTTGTAGCCATCATGAGGCCAGAAACGTGAGCTGTCAGGTGTAAGCATCTCATCAGCAAGCACTACCTCTCCTGCCTCGTTAAGACCAAACTCAAATTTTGTGTCTGCAATTATAATTCCTTTTCCAAGAGCATACTCCGCACATTTCTTGTAAAGCGCAATAGTATAGTCACGGATCTTTTCTGCGTACTCTCTTCCTTTTTCAGGATAGATCTTTTCTAATACCTCTACAGACTTTTCAAATGAGATATTCTCATCATGATCACCTAAATCAGCTTTTGTAGATGGTGTATAGATCGGCTCAGGTAATTTATCTGATTCTACAAGTCCTTCCGGAAGTTTTATTCCGCATACTGTTCCGTTTTCCTTGTAGCTTGCCCAGCCACTTCCTGTGATATATCCACGGACAATACACTCTATTGGAAGCATCTCAAGCTTTTTGCAGAGCATACTGTTTCCGTTAAATCTGTCCTGTCTGAAAAATTCGGGCATATCGTTTGTATCTACTGAAATCATGTGGTTTGGAACAACGTCCTTAGTAAATTCAAACCAGAATTTTGACATCTGAGTAAGGATTGCACCTTTATCCGTAATCTTATTCTTTAAAATATTGTCAAAAGCGGAAATTCTATCCGTTGCAACCATAATAAGGCTATCCCCGTTATCATATACTTCTCTTACTTTTCCTTCTTTAAATGGTTTAAATTCCTGCATGATTTTCCTCCATCCTATGCGTAAAATTTATTCGTTTATTATTTTTAATAAATCTGTCGTTACTATGAAATTATATAACAGCTTATTTTATAAAGTCAACGATATTATAAGTTTTTTGAAATAATTTTATTTCAGTTATTAGTTCAGCTAATATTTGTTATCATTACATGATATGATGGGTAAAAGGAAGTCCATCACACTTTTATCCGCCATATGATCCTAATATGTCGAAAATAAAAGTGAGCAGCATAATCCCTGCTCACTTTTACATTCATTAATTATTTTACAATAAGTGATTTACCTGTCATCTCTTTTGGCTGCTCAAGTCCCATGATCTCTAAAAGTGTAGGCGCAATATCTGCAAGACATCCACCTTCACGAAGCTTGTACGATGGATCCGCATTTACCAGGATAAATGGTACCGGATTTGTTGTGTGTGCTGTATGAGGTTTTCCTGTCTCATAATCTATCATCTTTTCTGCATTTCCATGATCTGCACAAATAAATAATACTCCGTCAACATCCTTTACTGCCTGCACTGCATCTCCGACAAGGGAATCAACCCTTTCTACAGCTTTAACAGCTGCCGGGATAACACCTGTATGTCCAACCATATCAGGGTTTGCAAAGTTAATGATTATTACATCATACTTATCTGATTTGATTGCCTCAACAAGATCCATTCCTACTTCTGGTGCACTCATCTCAGGTTTAAGATCATATGTTGCAACATCTTTTGGGCTGTTTACAAGAAGACGCGCCTCATCTACGTTTGGCTCCTCCACTCCACCATTAAAGAAGAATGTTACATGTGCATATTTCTCAGTCTCAGCAAGTCTTAACTGTTTCTTGCCACATTTAGCAAGATATTCACCAAATGTATTTGCAATTGATTCTTTTTCGAATGCGATAAGTTTATTAGGGATAGACTCATCATAATCTTTAAAGCATACAAATGTAAGTTTAAGGAATGGTCTGTCAAATCCTGTGAATTTATCATCGCAGAATGCTCTTGTCATTTCTCTTGCACGATCAGGACGGAAATTGAAGAATATAACTGAGTCATTGTCTTTTACAACCGAAACAGGTGTACCATCTTCATTTGTGATCACTGTAGGCAGTACAAATTCATCTGTTACATCATTTGCGTATGAATCTTCCATAGCTTTTACTGCACTTACCGCCTTAACTCCCTCACCCTTTGTAAGTGAATCATAGGCTTTCTGTACACGATCCCAGTTATTATCACGATCCATTGCATAGTAACGGCCTGAAAGTGATGCAATCTTTCCAACACCAATTTCTGCCATCTTTGCCTCAAGCTGCTCTATATAATCCTTACCTGATGCAGGTGGTGTGTCACGTCCATCAAGGAAGGCATGTACATATACGTTTTCTAAGCCTTCTTTTTTACAGAGTTCCAAAAGACCATAAAGATGCTCTATATGGCTGTGAACTCCACCATCTGATAAAAGTCCCCATAAATGGAGGTCTGAATTGTTTTTCTTACAGTTTTCAATTGCTGTAAGTAAAACTTTATTCTCAAAAAACTCACCATCTTCGATAGCCTTTGTGATTCTTGTAAGATCCTGATATATAATACGTCCTGCACCGATGTTCATATGTCCAACTTCTGAGTTTCCCATCTGTCCATCAGGAAGTCCTACAGCAAGACCTGATGCTGCTCCTTTTACAAATGGACACTCTGACATCAATTTATCCATTACAGGTGTATTTGCCATTGCTATAGCATTTCCTTCTTTATGATCACTCAAACCATAACCATCAAGCACCATTAATACTACTGGCTTTTTACTCATATCTATTTCCTCTCTTCTTTTTCATAATGCGTTTGTTTCCAATACATATATTACATTATTTTGAGCGTATTGCAAGTTAATACGCAAAATATTTTTCATATAAACTGGCAAATCGCCGCTACCCAGAGGATAACAGCGATGCCGTTTGATTTTATAATTATATTTTGTTTTAGTTAAAGATTATTTGTAATTAACAATCTTTCCGAAATCAGCCTTAAGGCTGGCTCCACCGACTAATCCACCATCAATGTCAGGTTTTGCAAAAAGTTCAGCTGCATTTCCTGCATTTACAGATCCGCCGTACTGGATGCGAACTGAATCTGCTGTAGCCTGATCATAGATCTCTGCTACGCACTCACGGATTGCACCGCAAACCTCCTGAGCCTGGTCAGAAGTAGCTGTCTTTCCTGTTCCAATTGCCCAGATTGGCTCGTAAGCGATAACCATGTTTGCAACATCTGCTGCTGCAACACCAGCAAGATCAGATTTGATCTGAAGTCTGATCCAGTCAAGTGTAACACCACTTTCTCTCTGCTCAAGTGTCTCACCACAGCAAAGGATTGGTGTAAGTCCAGCCTCGATAGCTTTCTTTACTTTTTTGTTGAGAAGCTCATCATCCTCTTTGAAGTAATCTCTTCTCTCTGAATGTCCGATGATAACATACTTAACACCAGCATCAAGAAGCATCTCTGCTGAGATCTCGCCTGTGTAAGCACCTTTCTCCTCGAAGTACATATTCTCAGCACCAACAGCTACGTTAGTACCTTTTAAAGCCTCTACAACAGGTACGATGTCGATTGCAGGAACACAGTAAACAACATCTACGTCGTCTGAAACTACTAATGGTTTTAACTCTTCTACTAATTTAACAGCCTGGCTTGGAGTCATGTTCATTTTCCAGTTGCCGGCTACGATTTTTCTTCTTGCCATTTTTATATCTCCTTGTATTTATATACAAATATTTATAATGTGGTTCTTTTCGCTAAGTTCAACCTTCGCCTACAGCTCGGTTTCACTAATCTCAAAGAACGACCTCGCACTAAATTCAATCATCGCCTACGGCTCGATTTCATTAAGTTGCTTTCGGTCTATTTATCATCAGCTGCTGCAACACCTGGAAGCTCCTTGCCCTCAAGGAATTCAAGGGAAGCTCCACCACCTGTTGAAATATGGCTCATCTTGTCTCCAAGTCCCATCTGGTTAACAGCTGCTGCTGAATCTCCACCACCGATGATTGTGATAGCATCAGATTTTGCAAGTGCCTCTGCTACTGCAAGTGTACCTGCTGCAAGTGTTGGGTTCTCAAATACACCCATTGGTCCGTTCCATACAACAGTCTTTGCTGATGCAACAGCGTCAGCAAAAAGCTTGCGTGTCTTAGGTCCGATATCACAGCCCTCACGGTCTGCAGGCATCTTGTCATAGTCATATGTCTCTGTATCTACAGGAGCATCGATTGGGTTAGGGAAATCCTTGATTGTAACAGCATCAACAGGAAGAAGGATCTTCTTACCAAGTTTTTCTGCTTTTTCAAGCATCTGGTTACAGTAATCGATCTTTGTCTCATCAAGCATTGAGATACCGATCTCATAGCCCTGTGCCTTAAGGAATGTGTAAGCCATTCCACCACCGATGATAAGAGTATCAGCCTTCTCAAGGAGGTTGTCGATAACATTAAGCTTGTCAGCGACTTTAGCTCCACCAAGGATAGCTACGAATGGACGTACAGGATTCTCAACAGCCTTTCCAAGGAAGTCGATTTCCTTCTGCATAAGGTATCCAACAACGTTCTCTCCGCCCTTAGCTGTGATGAACTTTGTAACGCCTGCTACAGAAGCGTGTGCTCTGTGTGCAGAACCGAATGCATCACATACATATACATCAGCAAGGTCAGCAAGCTCTTTTGCGAATGCATCTCCTGCTTCCTGTGGCTTTGTCTCTTCTTTTCCACGGAAACGTGTGTTCTGAAGAAGAACTACATCTCCCTCATTCATCTCTGAAACAGCCTTTGTTGCTGCCTCACCTGTTACATTGTAATCAGATACAAATGTAACCTTCTGTCCAAGCTTTGCCTCAAGAGCTGCAGCTACAGGAGCAAGTGACTCTCCTTCATTTGGTCCGTTTTTAACTTTTCCAAGATGTGAGCAAAGGATAACCTTTCCACCATCTTTGATCAATTTCTGGATTGTTGGAAGAGCTCCGTTGATACGGTTCTCATCTGTGATCTTTCCATCTTTAAGTGGCACGTTAAAGTCACATCTTACGAGAACTCTCTTGCCCTTTACATTGATATCATCAATTGATTTCTTGTTTAATGACATAATATATGTCCTCCCTTTTATATAAAGTGTGTTATTCACACCATAATGCGTTACTTAATGCATTCATAGGAATCCTAAAGAATTGCCATGATGTAAAAAAGAGGCGCGGTTCAATTAAGACCGCGCCCCTTGAGTAGTCTTGTGCAAGCCAGCCTTCAACGCATATTTACGTCAAATTATACTGTTCTTGTCAGTACACGAATTAAGCTAACTCTGAGAAGTACTTGATTGTACGAACCATCTGAGATGTGTAGCTGTTCTCGTTATCATACCAAGAAACAACCTGTACCTCGTACAGATC
>CAJLRL010000048.1 GCA_905209075.1 uncultured Lachnospiraceae bacterium
TGTAAGCCTTGAAAAATAAGGAAAGTTCAGGAAATCTCTCCACAAATTCCGATTTGTTGATTTGTTCGTAATCATATTTTATCATACAGACTTTAAGAAATCTATTCATTTTCACTTAATTTTCGGAATTTTAGGAATAGTAAGGGCTGCTGCCTGTCAAATTCTTGTGTGTTACTTTACCGCACATGAGCATTCTCTCCCGGCTTATAATAAAAGAAAAATTGAAAAAACGATTTGCAAGAACAATTTGCCTTTTGTTTTTGTTCTTACATAAATAGTATGATGAATTACTCCTCCCATGCGGTGCAGTAGCTCCTATGGAAGTGGTACACTGCCTGTGTTGATAGATTAAAAGGTAAACATCAAATTTTTTAATAACCAAATAACAACAACAATGAACGTTATGCACCACGTTAATAATATCTTACAGATATTATTAATATTTGTTTTACTAAGAAGAACAAGCACAAATGCAGATACTACCGTTTGAAGTATACCCCAAAATAATGACAAAAAAACGTTCCTAATTAAAGCTTCTGATATATGGAAAATTTCTGCTAAGATTTCTACATTATAAACACTATAATACCTATAATCCATATATACTTGGTACAAGAATAAAAGAGAAAAGTGGATTCCAAACATAATAAGGATATCTAAAAGTAGTTGTTTTTTCTTTTTTTTCATGCTAATGTACCCCTTTTATAATATCTCATCATCAATTGCCATTATAAACAATAAAACCATATTTAGATATAAAAGTCCATCCACTAACTGATCTGCACGCCAGCAGGCGGCAGCTTCCACTCCTTATTTCTCAGTGAAAAAGATCTTGAAAATCAGCATGAGAACTGATAAATCAAGATCTTTTTATATTGCGTTAGATTTTTGTCACAAAAATAAAGGTATATTTCTATGTCCTCAAATGAAATCAATTATTATTCATCAATATTCTTCTAATTGTTTACTATATCTGTTGAATTTTCTAATTCATTGGTTTGACCTTCCGACTTATCTATTAAGCTTTCTAATTGATCTTCTCCTGTATCATCAAAGTCAAGCATCATGGTAGAACTTTCACTATCAGGAACATATGATACATCAGGTGACGATGTAATCGTGTTCTTAACAATAATTTGTCCATCTACTATGGCAAATACATTCCAATATCTATTATTTCCCAAATCAGTTGGAACATTGAATTTGCCAACTAAACTTTCTCCTTGATATATGTTTATCTGAGTTTCAGATATAGCAAGAGAACCCGAACCCGCATAATGATAGATATAATAATAATATGGTTTATTTGTTGTAGCATTTAAAGTAACCGTTTCTGGACCATAGCTAGTAGTGTCATCAACATCAAGATTACATACTTGAATTTTCCAATCATATGAAGATTTTTGTGAATAATAAACGTGGAATGGATTTCCGTCCGAAAGTGAACCCACCATATGAGAATCCAAATCACGCGGATTACTTCCCCAAGTCAGTACAATACGATAATTATTTCCAGACAAGTTAGGCGTAATCGTTCCATTTTGCGAATCAGTAATCTCTGGTTGCACAATGATATTTATTGTCGCAGAAACATATCCTGCTTTCTCTGTAGTTACCGTATAATTTCCTATTGGTAATGTTAAAGTGTATTCTCCATTCGAAGATGTCACAGTTGATGCGACTATATCTCCATTTTGTGAATTATTCCAACCTTTACGTACTGATAACGAAACTCCTTCAACCCCATTACCTGTCAATGCATTATTGATTTGACCTGTTGCGGTACCAGTTTCTCCATCCACTCCTTCAACTAACAAAAATGTTTCCATATATGTATTGTAATTTTCATTAACTGTTGCATATGCAGTAAAATTAATATATCCTGATGCTGAAATTTCAACACGATAGTCGCCTATCGGAAGTGTCATACAATAATTTCCTGCTTGATCCTTTTTGGCAGATGTGTATAATTCATCATTTTTATAGACCGAAATATTTGCTTCACTAACTGAGGAAACACGATCTGTTGCTTTACATATCTTCCCAGAAAGCGTTCCCGCTTTTTTGTTACTTTCAATTTCTTGAATCTTCTCATTTACACATCTAGCGTATGCCTTTGCGCCAGATGCATTGGGATGTATTGAATACGCACTTGGCGGTATAAAAGACAAGTCCTGACCTTTTGGAATAAGTATTACATCATTAATCCATGCATTTTCAGAATACGCTTGATGACCGCCATCTTTGTCAAACTCTGTTTCTACGTCTACAAAATGAATATTCATTCCATTCTCACTACATTCGTTAATAATTTCCTCAAGTTTATCATTAAAGCTGTAACAGCAAACCCAGGTGCTACACCTCTGTTCCACTCTGACAGGGGATATCAATATACTTCAAAGGGGTTCAACGAAATCCTGGTGTTCTTACACCAAGAGAATTCCATGAACAAAAACTAGGAAATGTAGCATAAACAATCCCGGTACATATCTGTACCGGGCAAGAAAAAATTTAGTTATTTAATTTGTCTACTTGACAGGTAGCACACCATTTATACTGGTTTGCTGGTTTTTTAACGCTCATCAACTGTCAAAAACAGGATTTTAACACAAAATATAATACATTTCCATAAAAACTATATATAAAATAAATGCATAAAATAAAAGCAGTATGTCATTTTAAAAATACTGCTTTTATTGTTCTGCAAATTAAATATTGTACATGGCACATAGCTTATTATATTCATCATTGATTTCCTGAATAGTCTCTGTGTCCCCATCTATATTATCAGGATGATATATTTTGATGAGATCCCTGTACCGCTTCTTTATGGATTGTTTGCTTCCAACTCCGGAAAAAAACATTTCTCCGCTGACTATAGAGCCATTATCCTTTGCATTGTATGTACTTTGTCTTTCGAATTCATTTACACGCCTGTAAAATTCTTTCTTCTTTTGCATATTCTGCTTTTCTGATGCCAATCTAAGCAATTCATCCTCGAGGATTTTAACTTTCATTTCAAAAAGCCTTTGTTGCTGCTGTAATCTTTTATCCTCTATCTCTACACGGCGTCTAAATTCTTTTCTTTCCCTTTCAAGTGCCCTTTTTTCCTCATCAAGGGCTCTGCGTTCATCTTCAAGTGTCATAGAAAAACTCCTATAAAATATCAAATAAAGATCATGCTGTTTCCAGTTCATAATACAACACTTGTTCCGATATTTCCATAGGCTGATTTTCCTAAACAGTTCAAAATAGTGTCAATCAATCAAAAGACTCTTTTAATTTGTCCATAAATCCCTTTTTCTTTGGGGTGGTAGAAGCGCCGCCCTCTTTTGTGAGTGAACCACCTGAAAGCTCGTCAAACTTCACAAGTGCCTCCTTAGCCTCTTTTGAAAGGCCTGTAGGTGTAGCCACTATAAGTGTTACATAGTGATCGCCTCTTACCGCTTTATTTCTAGTAGACGGGATTCCCTTTCCTTTTAATCTGATTCTCGTTCCAGTCTGTGTTCCAGGCGCAACATTATAAATTATATCCCCATCAACAGTCTTTATCCGAACCTCCCCACCAAGGGCTGCTATGGCAAATGATATCGACGCTTTAGAGAATATATTCATATCCTGTCTTTCAAATACATTACTTCCTGATACAATAACCTCTACAAGAAGATCTCCTCTTGGTCCGCCATTTATACCCGGTTCGCCATAATCACGGATTCTTACGCACTGGCCATTATCAATACCTGCCGGTATCTCAACATTCTTTCTTACTTTCTTTGTATTATAACCAGTTCCATGACAAACAGGACATTTTTCTTTTACTACTTTTCCTGAACCACCACATGATGGACATGTAGAAACATCCTGTACAACGCCAAAAAGAGACTGACGCTGACGTACGATCTTACCGGATCCCTGACACTGTGAACAAGTTTCCGGTGTAGTTCCCGGCTTTGCTCCATTACCATTACATGTACTACATGTTTCTTTATAATTAAATTCAAGCTCCTTTGTACATCCAAATACAGCTTCTTCAAATGAAATCCTGATACTCAGACGTATATTGGCTCCTTTGGCCGGGCCATTTCTTCTGGCATTAGATCTGCCTCCGCCAAAAAAGTCTCCAAAAATATCCCCGAAAATGTCTCCCATGTCCATTCCGGAAAAATCAAATCCACCAGCTCCGCCTGTACCATCAAAAGCTGCATGACCAAACTGATCATACTGTCTTCTTTTTTCTGCATCCGAAAGTACAGCATATGCTTCCTGTGCCTCTTTAAACTTTTCTTCGCATTCTTTGTCCCCTGGATGACTGTCAGGATGATATTTTTTTGCCTGTTGTCTGAATGCCTTTTTTATTTCTGCATCTGTTGCAGTTTTTGATACACCCAGAACCTCATAGTAATCTCTTTTTTCTGCCATAATCTTAATCCTTTATAATTAGACGTTTTCTAAAATAAGCATTTGATAATTTAAGACGCAAGGTCAGCCTTATACAAGCTAACCTTGCGAATAAATTGAATATTTATTTAACAATAAAATCACATTTGATGAATTTTGTCAAATATTAAACCTCTTTAAAATCTGCATCAATGACGTCGTCATCATTTCCTGCTGCTGAACCGGCATTCATATCAGGACCTGCTGCTCCTGCTCCGGCGTTCATATCAGGACCTGCTCCTGCAGCTCCCTGTGCAGCCTGTGCCTGCTCATACATCTTTGCAAATACTTTCTGCGCACTCTGTGTGAGTTTCTCCTGAGCTGCTTTAAGTTCTGCAACATCTGCCTCTGTCATAGCCTCAGCCTCTTTGTGAGCATCAAGGAAAGATTTAACAGCAGCGATATCAGCCTCAACTGCTGACTTATCAGCTGCATCAACCTGATCTCCAACCTGTTTTAAAGCATCCTCTGTCTGGAATACAAAGCTCTCAGCTTCGTTTCTTGCATCGATAGCTTCTTTTCTCTTCTTGTCCTGTGCCTCAAACTCAGCTGCTTCTTTAACTGCCTTATCAATCTCATCATCAGACATATTAGAGCCTGCTGTGATCGTGATGTGCTGCTCTTTTCCTGTACCAAGATCCTTGGCTGATACGTTTACAATACCATTTGCATCGATATCGAATGTAACCTCAATCTGTGGAACTCCACGACGTGCTGGTGGGATACCATCAAGTCTGAACTGTCCAAGTGATTTATTGTCACGGGCGAACTGTCTCTCACCCTGTACTACGTTGATATCAACGGCTGTCTGGTTATCAGCAGCTGTAGAGAAGATCTGGCTCTTTCTTGTAGGGATTGTTGTATTTCTCTCGATAAGTCTTGTAGCAACACCACCCATTGTCTCAATTGAAAGAGAAAGTGGAGTAACATCAAGAAGAAGTACTTCGCCAGCACCTGCATCTCCTGCTAATTTACCACCCTGGATAGAAGCACCGATTGCTACGCACTCATCTGGATTAAGAGATTTGCTAGGTTCTTTTCCTGTCATCTGTTTTACTTTGTCCTGTACTGCCGGGATACGTGTAGATCCACCAACAAGGAGTACCTGTCCTAAATCTGCGTTTGTAAGTCCTGCATCCTTCATAGCATTCTGTACAGGGATAGCTGTTCTCTCTACAAGATCATGTGTCAGTTCATCGAATTTAGCTCTTGTAAGAGTCATATCGAAATGCTTTGGTCCCTCTGCTGTAGCAGTAATGAATGGAAGGTTGATGTTTGTAGTTGTAGCTGAAGACAACTCTTTCTTTGCTTTCTCTGCTGCTTCTTTTAATCTCTGAAGAGCCATCTTGTCTGTAGAAAGATCAACGCCCTCTGCTTTCTTGAATTCATCAATCATCCACTGTGTGATCTTGTTATCGAAATCATCTCCACCAAGACGTGTATCTCCGTTTGTAGATAATACTTCGATTACACCATCACCGATCTCGATGATAGAAACATCAAATGTACCACCACCAAGGTCATATACCATGATCTTCTGCTCTTTTTCATTGTCAAGTCCATAAGCAAGTGCTGCAGCTGTAGGCTCGTTGATGATACGCTTTACATCAAGACCAGCGATCTTTCCTGCATCCTTTGTTGCCTGACGCTGTGCATCATTGAAGTAAGCAGGTACTGTGATAACAGCCTCTGTAACCTTCTCACCAAGGTATCCCTCTGCGTCAGCTTTTAATTTCTGAAGCACCATAGCTGAAATCTGCTGTGGGCTGTAGCTTTTATCATCGATCTGTACCTTGTAATCTGTTCCCATATGTCTTTTGATAGAAGAAATTGTCTTCTCAGCGTTTGTAACAGCCTGACGTTTTGCAGGCTCACCGATAAGTCTCTCTCCTGTCTTTGTAAAGGCTACTACTGAAGGAGTAGTTCTTGCACCTTCCTGATTTGCTATAACTGTAGGTTTTCCACCTTCCATAACAGCTACACAGCTGTTTGTTGTTCCTAAATCAATTCCTATGATTTTGCCCATTTTTATTTCCTCCTAATTAATATAGTGTTTAATACAATTTTAAAATTTATTTACTGTACAACAGATACCATACTGTGGCGTACCACTGTGTCCTTGTACATATAACCCTTTTGAAGTTCCTGTGCGACTGTGCCTGACTCAAGTTCGTCATTTTCAACCTGCATAACCGCATTATGGAAATCAGGATCAAATTCCTGTCCGATGCAATCGATTGGTTTAACACCAACTGCATCAAGCTCTGCCATCATCTGTTTGTAAATCTTATCCATACCTGTGATGAACGGATCATCTTTCTGATCCTCAGATACGGCTGCAAGTCCTCTCTCGAAATTATCGACTACCGGAAGAATTTTCTCAATTATTGTTTTCGCTCCCATATCAAACATCTGTGTCTTTTCTTTCTCAGTACGCTTACGGAAGTTTTCAAACTCTGCCATCTGCCTTTTCAGACGATCATTTAATTCCTCTATCTGTTCGTCCTTTTTATCTTTTTTCTTTTTCTTGAAAAGACCTTTCTTTTCATCTTTATCAGCCGTATCAGCATCGTCTGCCTCCTCGTCTGATGTTTCAGCCTTTGCTGTGTTTTCTGCAGCAACCTCTTTTTCTGTATTTTCTGCTTCTGAAGTATTTTCCTCATCAGCTCCTTCGATTTCTATTTCTTCTGCTTTAGTTTCTGCAGTCTCATTGTCGATTGTTTCTTTTTTGATTTCCTCTGGCATTTCTGACCACCTTTCTATGTTTCTTCATCCGACTTATTGTAAATTCCATCAAGCTGGGATTTCAAAGTCTTTAGATTGTCCATTACTTTTTCATAATCCATACGCTTAGGTCCGACAATTCCTATCGTTCCTTTCACGCCCTCACCAAGATCATATGTGGCAGTGACAACACTGCAATCTTTCATGGTCTGGATCGGAGATTCATTTCCTATATAAACCTGAATACCTGTTCCGTTGTCTGTTTTTTCAGAATCGGAAAGTGATTCAGTAACAAGGCTCGCTAATTCTTCCTTTTCCTCGAACGCCGATAAAAGTGTTGCTGCGCTGTCGGAATCTGAAAGCTCCGGATACTTAAGTATATTTGTTGCTCCGCTGGTGTAGATCTTAAGATCCTCACTCTCTGCGAATGTCTGTACCAAAGCATCAAGTACATCACTGACTATTCCCGAATGGATACCTGCCTGTTCTTTTAATCTGGCGATTGTTCCAAGGTTGATCTCGTTCATCGCAAGACCATTAAGTGATGTATTAAGCAGTATGTTGAGCTTTAGGATTGTCTCATTATCCAAAGCCTCATACAGATTTACCATCTTGTTTCTGACCATGTTGTTGTTCATAACAATTACTGCAAGTAAGTGCTGGTCATCAACCTGTGATAGCTGGATGAATTTCACTTTGTTGTGATTTACATCCGGTGCAGAAACGAGTGTGGCATAATTGGTATTGGTGGCAAGCATCTTTGCTGCCTGCTTTAATATCTTATCCATCTTCTCGGTCTTTTCAATGACAAATTCTTTCATATCTGAAATTTCTTTGTCTTTTTTCTCATTCTGCTCAATAAGATGATCCACATATAATCTGTAGCCCTTATCTGAAGGTATCCTGCCGGCTGAGGTATGTGGCTGTACTATGTAGCCCATCTCCTCGAGATCCGACATCTCGTTTCGAATCGTTGCCGAGCTTAGATTTAAATCTGTATATTTTGAAATTGTACGTGAGCCAACCGGCTCTCCTGTGGCGAGATAATTGCGGATGACTGCATCCAGTATAGTTATCTGTCTCTCGCTTAATTCTAATTCATCTTTTTCCATTGGTCACACGCTCCATGTGAAGTATGCTTTTATTTGTTAGCACTCTTTAATTTGGAGTGCTAATTTTTTTTCTGTACTTAACATACCACCACCTATTAGCAATGTCAACACTTGAGTGCTAATTTTTTGAGATTTTTTTTCAAACCCTTTAAAATCAATGGTTTGCAGTATCTTATTTCTTTTGAAATTGTGATTTTTTCTGTTTTGATAAAATGTACCCTATAGATTAGACAGTTTGAGTTTTAAAAACCCTTACCATTGG
>CAJLRL010000049.1 GCA_905209075.1 uncultured Lachnospiraceae bacterium
GTATTGTGCGGTTTTGGATTGATATTATAAAGTTTTTAAGATCTGCAAAACTCCGTTTTCCCAGTAAGGAGGGCATATATGTTTTGCAGCTTCTATTACTTCGGGGCGGGCATTTGATACAGCATAACTTGTTCCTGCATTTTTTAACATTTCTATATCATTGAGATTGTCGCCAAAGCAGCATACCTCATCGGGGAGGATATTGTATTTATCCATTATATATGAAATCGCTGTCCATTTGTTTACACCTGTTGCATTGCAGTCAACCCATTCTTTTCCGGCACATGCGATATGAGCCTGGTTTTTCCAGAATGGGATAAAATGGGGGCTGCACATTTCTTCACATAAAGATGGATGATATATTGTGAATTTTATTATATCATCTGCTTTTAGTTTAGTTAAATCGTCGATTTCACGCATGTCAAATCCATATGAATCCCGTAATCGGTGAAATATAGGGCTTCCACCATCTTCTGCATAGCAAAAATCAGGAGCTGCGACAAAATAATCGCAGGCCGGAAGCTCATCACGCACCATTTTACACATGGACTTCCATATATCCTCTTTCATAGGATAAGTTTTTAAAATTTCTGAAGGTGTCCTGACAACGGTACCACCATCTGTTACATAAAGTAATTTATCTTTTATTGGTGCAAATAGCTTGCGTTCACTTGAAAATTGACGGCCGGAGCATACGACAAAAATTATATTCCGGTCTATGAGCTGATCTATTACGGACATGTACTCAGGATCGATGAGCAGAGTGCCGTCTTTTACAAGAGTACCATCAATATCAGTTGCAATTAATTTAATCATTTTTTTCCCCTTAAGATTTTTTACATATCAATTATATATTGTTTTTGCGGTAGATGCAAACTTAAGTTAATGTTCGACGCACTTTAAATGGGCTGTAATCGTTGCTGGTCACACTGTTAGGTGTGAACAGTAACAGAATACAAAAACATTACGATTATTTTACTGAACACTGATTGTGAGCTTTACCTTGCAGCTATAATATCTATTCTTAGATGCAGCGCAAAAGAAAGGAACAATTAAAATGTCACATATAAAATTGAACAATATCTGTAAATCATATCAGGGAAGCGGACTTGCGGTATCTGATTTCAATCTTGATATAGATGGAAAAGAATTTATTGTGTTTGTAGGTCCTTCGGGATGTGGAAAATCAACGGTGCTTAGAATGATAGCCGGACTTGAGGATATCACAAGCGGGGAATTATGGATGGACGGAAAACTTATGAACTATGAAAGTCCGGGAGCAAGAAATGTTTCAATGGTATTTCAAAATTATGCATTATATCCGCACATGTCGATATACGATAATCTCGCATTTTCTCTAGTGATACGAAAAATCCCCAAAAAGGAAATAAAAAATGCAGTAATGGAAACTGCAAAAATGCTTGGGATAGATAATCTGCTCGACAGAAAGCCAGCACAGCTTTCAGGAGGTCAGAGGCAGAGAGTGGCAATAGGGAGTGCGATTTTAAGAAAACCGAATGCATTTTTAATGGATGAACCATTATCCAATCTTGACGCTAAGATGAGGACACAGATGAGAAGCGAAATAGCGTCTTTGTACAACAGATTTGATACGACTTTTATATATGTAACACATGATCAGACCGAGGCTATGACACTTGGAACACGTATCGTTGTATTAAAAGAGGGGGTTATCCAGCAGATAGATACACCGAAAAATCTGTATGAGCATCCGGCAAGTAAATTTGTTGCAGGATTTATCGGTTCCCCATCAATGAATTTTATAAATGTAAGGGTAAGCCCTGACTGCTCATCGGTTTCGCTTCAGACAAGCGATATAGAATTTCATTTTGGAGAGAACTACAAAGAAGAGTTGAAAAAATCAGGCTATGCCGGAAAAAACGTGATCATGGGAATAAGACCAAATGATATTTATACAGAAGATAAGACATCGGAACCGCATGCTGATATGAGCAGACCTTTTAGTGTGGACGTGGTTTCAACGGAGCTTCTGGGTGCAAGCCAGCTTATATATTTTTTGCTGGATGGAGTAAAGTGTGTGGCTGATGTCGCAGCTGAAGCCATACCGGAAAAAGGGAAAAAAATAAATCTATGTATAAATATGGAAAAAATACATCTGTTTGATGTGGATACAGAAGAAACTATTATTGGATGAAAAAGAGGTTGTAAAGATGAAAAAATATAAAATTTCAATGCGCAATATCAGCCCATATGTATATCTTGTGCCAAGCTTATTAATATTTGGAATATTTTTATTCTATCCGTTTTTTAAGACCATTTATTTAAGTCTTTATAAAACAAATAAGATGGGACAGGCAAGATTATTTGTAGGATTTGGAAACTATAAAGATCTTCTGACGTCACCATCATTTTATAACAGTCTTATTGTGACTGTCGAATTTGTGGTGATCGTTGTTATTGGAAGCATGCTGCTTGGTCTTATAGGCGCTCTTTTGTGTAATAAGGCATTTCCGGGGATCAGGATCTTTTCTACGGCTTATGCACTTCCTATGGCTATAGCATCAAGCTCTGCTGCCATGATATTTAAGATAATGCTAGATCCGACTATCGGTATCGTAAATAAGCTTCTAAAGCTTGATATAAACTGGATACAGGATCCGAAGTACGCACTTATAAGCGTTGCGGTGCTTACTGCGTGGCTGAACAGTGGAATAAACTTTTTGTATTTTTCAGCAGGACTTAGCAATATCGATGAGTCGATTTATGAGAGGGCAGCAGTTGATGGGGCAAATGGGATCCAGATGTTTTTTAAACTTACGCTTCCGGGGTTAAGCCCAATATTGTTTTATACGGTGGTAGTAAATATAATCCAGGCTTTCCAGTCGTTCGGACAGGTAAAAATACTTACTCAGGGAGGTCCGGGAGAGAGTACAAATCTGATCGTATATTCAATATACAGGGATGCATTTTTTAATTATCGTTTCGGAAGTGCAGCGGCACAGTCAGTTATACTTTTTCTGATCATCATGGCTCTTACACTTGTAATGTTTAAGATTGAAAAGAAGGGAGTATCGTACTAATGAGTGATGTGGCAGTAAAAATAAAAAAGGGAACAGAAATTGAGCTAAACCCAGAGGAATTAAGAAAACTTCATGAAGCTATGAGCGCACCGGGGAAAAGAAAAAGGGGTATAAGAAAAGTGTTTCTTATAAGTGCCAATATTGTTGTAGCGCTTCTTATACTTCTGCCTCTTTTGTATGCAGTAAGTATAGCGTTTATGCCATCATCGGATCTATATACAATGGGAATGAATCTGATTCCAACGCATCCGACACTTGATAATTTTAAAGAAGCACTGACAAAGGTTCCGCTTATAAGATTTGTTGTCAATTCGTTTCTGGTTGCAGGGCTTATTACGGTAGGACAGGTAATATCATGCTCTCTGGCAGCATTTTCGTTTTCATTTCTCGATTTTAAAGGAAAAAATGTACTTTTTATGCTTGTAATGGCAACGATGATGATTCCGGGAGAGGCAACGATCATTTCAAATTATCTGACAGTAAGCAGCTGGGGATGGCTTGATTCTTATCAGGTACTTATCATCCCATATCTTACATCAGCAATGGGGATTTTCCTGTTCAGGCAGTTTTACATGAGCTTCCCGAAAGCATTGTATGAGGCAGCGATGCTTGATGGCTGTTCAAACATACGGTTTATTCTTACTATACTTATGCCGCTGACAAAATCCGGCATAGGAGCTATGGTGGTTTATACATTTATAAATGCATGGAATATGTATATGTGGCCGTTGCTTGTAAATGGCTCAAACGAAATGAGGACAGTACAGATAGGTATAAGTATGTTAAATAGTATAGATGCACAGTCGATCACTATGATGATCGCAGGTGTTGTAATGATAATAATTCCGTCAATATCTATTTTTATAATAGGACAAAAGCAGTTGATACGTGGAATGTTCTCCGGAGCTGTAAAAGGTTAAGGAGTTTACATTATATATTTACATCTCAGAAGAGAAAAGAACAAAGAAGAAAAAGGAGAAAAAAGAGATGAAAAAGAAATTGGTTTCTGTAGTACTTACTGCAGCAATGACCGCAACATTATTTGCAGGATGTGGAAGCTCTGCCGCTGATCCGGCAGATACATCAAAGGGTGATGCAAATGCAAGCCAGGCAGCAGAGGCTGCAAAGGTGGATGATTCCAAATTAGATGGAACAACCATTACATTCTGGCACTCAATGGGAGGCGTAAATGGGGAGGCGCTCCAGACTCTTGTTGACAAATTTAATAGTGAAAATGAATATGGAATAACAGTAGATGCGCAGTATCAGGGAGAATATGATGATACGATCAATAAATTAAAGAGTGCCCAGATCGGAAATATGGGTGCTGATCTTGTACAGATATACGATATAGGAACAAGATTTATGATAGATTCGGGATGGGTAATACCGATGCAGCAGCTTATAGATGCAGATGGTTATGATATAAGCAAGATCGAGCCAAACATTGCAGCATACTATACAGTAGATGACACACTGTATTCAATGCCTTTTAACTCATCAACACCTATTTTATATTACAACAAAGATATGTTTGACAAAGCAGGCATAACTGAAGTACCTACATCATTGGAGGGAATGAAGGATATAGCAGATGATCTTACGTCAAAAGGTGGTGCAGGAGAGGCGATTTCCCTTGGAATGTATGGCTGGTTTTTTGAGCAGTTTACATGCAAGCAGGGAACTGCTTATGTAAACAATGGAAACGGAAGAGATGATGTGGCAACAGCTGTAGATTTTGATAAGAATGGATCTGCACTTGAAACACTTTCTGTATGGAAGGATTTAAACCAGGCCGGTGTTGCACCGAATGTAGGAAGAGGAAGTGATTCAGGTCTTTCTGATTTTACAGCAGGTAAATCAGCAATGACACTTGGCTCAACAGCATCATTGAAACAGATCTTACAGGATGTAAACGGAAGCTTTGAAGTTGGAACAGCTTATTTCCCAAGTGTAAAAGCTGATGACAAAGGAGGAGTTTCAATAGGTGGAGCATCTCTTTGGGCACTCAACAATAACGATGATGTAAAGGCAGCAGCGACATGGAAATTTGTACAGTTTTTAGTATCAGCAGAGTCACAGGCATACTGGAATGCACAGACAGGATATTTTCCTGTGACAACTGAGGCTGCAAATGAGGATGTTTACAAAAAGAACATGGAGCAGTATCCACAGTTCCAGACAGCAATTGACCAGCTTCACGATTCAGCTCCTGAATATGCGGGTGCGCTGCTTTCAGTTTTTCCAGAGGCAAGACAGATCGTAGAGACAGAAATAGAGAATATGATAAATGATAAGCAGACACCGCAGGAAGCAGTTGACCAGATGGCAGACCAGATCAACAAAGCCATTGAGGACTACAATACATTAAATGAATAAAAAACAGCATTGAGCTTTTGCGCAAACCGGGAAATCATGGATTTTCCGGTTTTTTGCTGTGAAGAAATTTATTGAAAAAAATATGTGGATAACGTATGATAAAAGTATTAAATAATTTAGAAGATAATAGGAGCGTATATGGTAGATCAGAATACATTCATAGAAACAGTGCAGAGCGTATCACAGATAATCCGTACATCGGCAGAACCAATAGGGAGAGAAGAGATAATGTCCTATTTTAAGGATATGGATCTTAATAAGGCACAGGAGGATCTTATATTTGATTTCCTGTTAAATCATCATGACGAGCCGGAAAACGGACAGGAGGATGTTGAAACAGAGAATACAGATGAGGTGTCTGACAAAAATACTGATATTATTTATTCAGAGGGAGAACCTATAGGACAAAAAAAGGATACAGCTTCCGATGAAAATGATGATGGATTTGATGAGGATAGTTTGATTCCGGATTCACCTATGTTTAAGATGTATCTTGAAGAATTAGATGAAATCCCGGAGTACTCAAAGGATGAGCAGGATGAACTGTACAAAAAACTTTTAAATGGTGATGAGAGTGTCATACACACAATTTCAAATATGTGGCTTAAATCAGTACTTGATATGGCAAAAAAGCTTGCGGTCACTAAAGAAGGGTTTGAGGATGTTGTGCAGGAAGGAAATATGGCACTGTTTATGCACCTTACCGAGCTTTGCGGTGCAGGAGAAAATGAAAATATAGAGGATGAAATATTAGAAGTTATAGAAGCCGCAATGAAAGAATGCATTCGCGATCAGACAGGGGAGAGCGAGAATGAAAATGCCATGGTAGGTAAAGTTTCGCTTGTAAGCCGGGCGGTGGAACATCTAAAATCCAAAAATGGAACAGATCCTTCAGCTCAGGAGCTTTCAGAATATACAAGTGTTCCGGCAGATGAACTTTCAAGTATTCTCGAGCTATTAAAAAAGGCAACACAAAAGGATGATAAAAAAGCGTAGGAAATAGTTTGGTTATGAAAGAAAAGATTTTTAATATCATACAGATTGGGGATAAAAGTAATACAATAAGCCGCTTTTTTGATATATTTATAACAGTTACGATCGTGTCTAATATATTGGTTACGTTTTTGCTGACATTTAAAGAACTTGCATTTTTGTTTCCGTTATTTAAAGCAATAGAGTATGTCACAGTAGGGATTTTCTGTGTGGAATATGCAGTCCGTATATGGACTGCAGAATTTTTATATCCTGGAATGAGAAAGATCAGAGCCAGATATAAATTTCTGGTCTCATTCGACGGAATAGTGGATCTTCTTACTATTGTTCCCGTATTTTTCCTTTCGGGCTTTGTTATATTCAGAATGCTTCGAGTAGCAAGGATTTTTCACCTTTTCAGGCTGAATGCAAAATATGATTCGTTTAATGTTATAACGACAGTTCTGTTTGAAAAGAGAAACCAGATCATATCATCTGTATTTATAGTGCTCATACTTATGCTGGCAAGCAGTCTTTGTATGTATAGTGTGGAACATGAGGCGCAGCCGGAGGTTTTTAAGAACGCATTCAGTGGAATATGGTGGAGTATGTCTACTCTTCTTACCGTAGGATATGGGGACATTTATCCGGTTACGACGCTTGGTAGAGTGATGGCGATATGTATAGCATATCTTGGTGTGGGTGCGGTAGCCATACCGACAGGTATCATAAGTGCAGGATTTGTAGAACAGTATCAGAGAAAAAGCAATATTTTAAATATCCGTCAGGCTGATATAAAAGAGATAGCAGAGATATTTGTTGACAAAAGATATGCAGGAAAGACAATAGAGGAGATAGAAGAATCTGATCAGGTGTCAATATTTCTTATATTACGGGATGATTTGTCAATACTCCCACAGAAAGATACTATATTGAAATTGCATGATATAATCGTGATACGGGGAAAAAATAAAGGTTACTGATCGAACGCAGTTACTGTTCAGACGCAAGCTTGACACTGCGCTGTCAAGCTATGCGCCATAGTGCTGATCATAAAGTGATTACAGCCCCTGCCTCGTAGAGGCACTTTAAATGGGCTGTAATCGTTGCTGGTCACACTGTTAGGTGTGAACAGTAACTCGAACGCAAGCAGGATCACGGGATGATCAAAAAGGGCACTTGATTTCTCAAGCACCCTTGTGTATAATCTATTTAGAAAGTAAATCGGATATGACTCCGATTTGCTCTCAGTTGAATTAAACTATAAAGAATAGCATCCTTCACATTGAGCCGTAGAGGATGCTATTTCTTTTTATTATTATGATCGTCTATGTAAGACAGAGCCGCAAAAATTACTAGCACTAAAGTTAAAACTTCAAGCGTGTTCATAGGGCATCACCCTCCTTTGTAAACTAGAGGGCATCTAATAATCGGAAAATCACATCCTGCTTTCTATTCAATTATACCAATAAATTATATCATGTCACAAACGTATGTTCAACAATAAAAGCAACAAAGGAAAGAGATTTATATTTCTTAAGGCGTTTAAATATTTACTTATTTTTGTTATTGATTTATGCGGGAGCTTGAGCAGTATATATAAGATAGCATTGAATTATACAATTTTGATGGTTTCAAAATTGTATGACTTATGATATAATGAGCGGAGCGAATTATATCCGCGCGAATGCGCATAGGTATCAGC
>CAJLRL010000050.1 GCA_905209075.1 uncultured Lachnospiraceae bacterium
GTGTTGTCGTCTGTGCCGGCGCCTGAGTCTGGCTCTGATCCGGTGTTGTCGTCTGTGCCGGCGCCTGAGTCTGGCTCTGATCCGGTGTTGTCGTCTGCGCCGGCGCCTGAGTCTGGCTCTGATCCGGTGTTGTTGTCTGCGCCGGTGCCGTAGTCTGATCCGCCGCCTGTGCCGGATCTGCTGTAGTTCCATCTGCCGCCGCATTCTGTGCAGCTTCAAGTGCAGCTGCTGCATCCGTGCCTAAAGATCTTACTGTGCTCTCGTCCTGTGAACCTGCTGCTGCCTGCATTGCTGCAAGAACCTCATCCGAAGCCCCTGCTGTTCCCACTGTTACTATCTTTGGAGATGCTTTATAGTTACTGTTGTTAAACACCTCATCACTTACAACTTCTCCATTTTCTTTTACTGTCTTCCAGAGTCTGGCAACAATTCCTTTGTGTGGTGACTGGTCTACGCTGTAATATCCTACTGGCTGTGAGCCATCAAAATTAAACTGTATCTCCGGCTCGGTCTCTGATACTGTCTCACTATGGAACGAAACTTCCCTTCCTTCTTTGCGCATCTCAACTCCATAAACATTGAATGTTATGATTCCGCCGCTGCAATATCCCTCTATATATATAGGATTATCAAGGTTGTTTTTAAACTTAAAATCCTTATACGTTCCTGCTATTGCTGCATCATCCGATGGATCCACATATGAAACTATCATGGAATGATTGAATCTTTGAACCACCTCAAGTTCAGCCCTTATTATAGCATTGTAAAGTGTAGTTGATACCTGACACACACCACCTCCGACAGATTCTACTACCTGTCCGTTTTCGTATGCGCCGGCAAGCTCGTAACCATTGTCCTCTGTTATCGGACTTATTGCAGAATAAACCGAAAACTGTTCTCCAGGATAAACAATATGTCCGTTTATAAGGCTGCATGCATTTTTAACATTCGCTGCCCGTCCTGCCTTAGACGTACTGAAATCTGTTGAGAATGTGCCGAGAACATCCTTTATCTTTGATAATTCTTCTTTTGTACCTCTCGGTTCAATCGTTGTGGAAACAAGATCGATCTCATTTGACTTTCCATCCCATTTATTTTCGAGAAAATCATTTATCGCATACACAGATGACACAATATCCACTTCCTGCCCCTGCGTACCCTCTATATAATTAAATCCATCAGCTGTCTTTTCAAGTCCGCTGTCGACAGCTTCTACATCAAGCTTATCTTTGTTATCATAAAGAAACTGCGCTGTCTTTTCTTTATCTACTGATAAGTGCATATTTACAGAAACCTCGCCGTTTTCGAGTTTCTTTGACTGCACGAAACGATTTATGAGATTGCCTGTCCGGCCGACTCCCATAGCCTCGTCAACAGCCGCCGAAGCATCTGATTTTATAGACATTTCAGCTGCGGTCGCATCAACCGATCCATTTGCTCCCTGTAAAGTAAACGTTGTATTGTCTATGCTCTCTATATAATCATTTAATGCTGTTTTTGCTTCATTTTTCGTCATACCGCCCACATCAACGCTGCCAATATATACGCCATCGTTTATGGTCTGGGTTTTTTGTGACTTGGCAAATATATTATCTGTTCCAAAAAATGTAAATGCTGCTGTTGCCACGGCTGCTGCAATAAAAACTGTTACTTTACTCTTCTTCATCTTCATATATCCTTCTTGGGTCTTCCCTATAAATGCTCTTAACTTCTTTATCATCAGTAATTAACAATTTTATCATAATTATGCTTTTTTTCAAGACTTCCACTATACGAGAACTGATACAAATGTTGTAACGATCATTGCAACTACTAAAATAATTGCTATAGCTACAACCACCTTTTGATTATTTTTATTATTAAAATTGTACATACTATTCACCTCTATTCTAAAATGCGTTATACTATTTGTAAAAATTAATGAAAGGATCTACTGATAAATGATTCCAGTTTTTACAATTTTTTTCGTTATAGTTATTTTGATCACTGCGGCCACGATCAAGCATAATACAAAAGAACAGGATTCTGTAGACTCCCGCTTCTGGGAACGTGAACGCAAGGCCAACTCAACTTTAAAAAAAGATATAAGTAATCTGAAATATATTACCATACCTGATGAGTTTTTTCCATCCGAAAGTGATGCCTTAATCTCAAAGGAAGCAGAAAATTTTCTGAAACTACATGGGAAAACACTGCTAAATCTTAATGGAATGACCAATACTGAGCTTAAACTAAATTATGGCATCATGAATTTCGAAAAACTTGCCTCTTATGATACGAATTTTCTCGATTTTGTATCTATTGTGCCCGACTACTGCATATGGCTTGCTGACTCATGCGATGAGAAGGATAAAGCAATAAAGCTTCTCAAATTCGCAAAGGAGTGTAATTCGGACTCAAAAAAAATCGATGCATTGTATGAAAAGCTTCTCAACAGCTGATGATTATTTTCTCCCATATTTTGCCAGATATTCATCATAAAGACGTGATGCCTGGCTTCGTGTCAGAGTTTCCCATGATATTATATCGATTATGTCATGGGAAACCATATACTCCTTTAATCTCTCTATCTGATGCTTTGTCGCAGGAGTCTGACGTTTCGCCTTGTATACAAGCGGAGCACTTTTTATTGTCTGCCCTTTCTCTATTGCTATTTCCTTTAATTTTTCAAATATCTGATAAGTTTCAACTGCATCATCAAGCGCTCTGTGTGCATTCTGTCTGTTTATCCTGAAATATACACATAGATCCTCTAATTTTTTTGATTGCCCTGCCGGAAGATATTTTCTTGCAATTTTTAATGTGTCAAATGCATTCAGTTGGAGCGGTATTTTTTTATTTGCCGCCCACTGCTTTATAAAACTGTAATCAAAGACTACATTGTGCCCTACTATCTCATCATTTCCTATAAACTCAATAAGATGCATGACCGCCTCATCCATATCTGCCCCGGCTGCTGCTTCTTCATCAGTTATCCCCGTCAGTTCCTGCACTCTTTCCGGAATATGGATCTTTGGATCTACAAGTGTCTGGTATTTTTCTGACAGTTCTCCATTCCTTATCTTTGCAGCACCTATTTCTATTATTTTATCATTTTTCGCCGACAGACCAGTCATCTCAAGATCTATGACTGTGTAATTTTTTATATTATCCATTTTCTCCACCATAACAATTATTCAAGCCCATACGATCGATCAAACATCATTCCTCACAGCTTACATATTCCACATATGCCTGATTGTCCAGTGGATCACGCTTATCATAGTGGAATAGTGCCCACTGTGGATTGTCATGTCTTTTTGGAAGCTGTTCTATTTTATGCTTCTGTTTTTCTGGAAATACATAATGAAACGGTTCAATATGAGACATTTTTCCATTTTTGCAATATTCCCTTGTCATAGCCTTAAATGCAGCCTGATCCACAGCCCATTTCGGTCTGCTCTTGCAATTTTCCCTGTAATACAGATCAAAAAGCAGGGATTCCTGTATCATCTCTACCATTTCATCCGGTACAGCTTTTTTACTTTCCCGCAGAAATTCTAAAAGGATCTCACATCTTCTTATCCTTGAATGGCTCATTCCAAAATATCCTTTGGCTTCATAAAAATCTCCGAACTGCTGGAAAAAATCAAACATACTGTCATATATTTTCTCAATAAGTTTCATCGTTATCTCAAACTGTCCACTGTTATAGTATACTTCAAGCATCTCCTCGACACGTTTAATGAGGATAACTTCATCAAAATTAAGCCACTTTGTGGATAACACCTCATAAGGCGGCTTATCATGGTAGATAAGTCCGTACTCTGCAGCATGGTTAAACATATAAGAACCCTTAAGCACCTTAAGGAATCCTAACTGAAGCTGGTTCGGATGCAGTTGATATATATCATCAAACGACTTTTTAAAGCTGTCATACCCCTCATATGGAAGCCCTGCGATGAGGTCAAGATGTTCATGTATATTTCCACCTGCCTGAATAAGGCGCACAACCTCTTTTAGACGTTCAAGCTTCATCGTTCTGTGGATTTCTTTTATTGTGACCTCATTTGTCGACTGCACACCTATTTCTAGCTGTATAAGTCCCGGTCTCATATCCGATATAAGATCAAGCTCCTCCTCGTTTAACAGATCCGCAGATATTTCAAAATGGAAATTCGTTACCCCATTATCATTTTCTTTTACAAATTTCCATATTTCCATCGCATGTGCATGATTACAATTAAATGTTCTGTCGACAAATTTTATCTGTGGAACTTTCTGGTCTATAAAAAATTTAAGTTCTTTCTTTACAAGCTCAATATCCCTGAATCTGAGTGATTTATCAACCGAAGACAGACAGTAGCTGCATGAAAAAGGACATCCCCTGCTGCTCTCATAATAAATTATCCTGTTAGAAAAATCATCAATCGTATCATAGCAGAATGGGATCTTACTCATATCCATTATGCTGCGCGGCTCTGTAAAAATAATCTTTTTACTTTCTTTATCTTTATATGCTATGCCGTTTATGTTACTGAGACTGCAATTCTTATTATCTGCCTGATCGTAGATACTGTCATAATATGCGCACAGCTGTCTAAAAGTATCCTCTCCTTCACCGATCATGACACCATCTATATAAGGATGTGCGTCCATAAATGTCATAACTTCATATGACACCTCAGGTCCACCAACCCATACCGGCACATCCGGGCAGATTTTCTTAAACTCCCTTGCGATTTCCTCCACATAACTGAGATTCCATATATAACATGAAAAACACAGTACATCCGGTTTTTTCTTGTATAATTCCTCAAGTATGTAATCTTTTTGATTGTTTATCGTGTACTCTGCCAGATATACACTTTCTTTGTATTCTCCTGCACATGCCCGCAGCGAATACACTGCCAGATTTGAATGTATATATTTTGCATTGATTGCTGTAAGTAATATCTTCATATGGAGTTCCCCTCATGTTTACTTCCTGCTAATTATACATTTTTTAAAATTTGCTTACAAGCTTAAACTTTCCTGATCCAGTTATAATTATAAATACAAGAAAAAGCCGCATTTCTGCGACTTTCCCTTAAATAATATTGTGCACAAGTTTTTCTAACACGTCTATCCCAGCTATCCAAAATAATATTGCCCCCACAATATATACTTTTGTCTTCTGTTCATATCCGAAGTGATAACCTGTGTACATACCGGCGATTATACATATCACACTAAAACAGCCTACCATGATAAGTATCGTTATAAGCCCGGTATTTAAAAAACCAAATGCGATTCCTGCCAGAACCGTGTAACCGGCAGTAGCGCCGGCTACAACAAGTATCCGTTTCATCTCGAACCGGGGCTGGCAATGCTCCTCGATCCGTTCATTTTTTATTGCTTTTACTATAAGTCGTATCCCCAGACCGATCAGTATCGTGATCGATAATATTTCTCCCAAAAGAGCTTCATCCGCTACAGAATATTTTCTATTTATATAGTTTGACAGAAAATATCCTGTACACATAGCTATGATCTGAAACAGGGCAATGATTGCACAAATGGCTGTAAGCTGTCTTTTATTTACTTTTTGTACCAGTGCTCCCTGGCATTCCATTGCAGCAAATATATCAAGTGATGAGCCTGCAACGATCAACATATATTCTATCCAGCCCATAATGCCTCCTCATATATCTGCAGCTGTTCTGCATGCTGCTGTTATATTTCCATTTGTATGAGCAGTATTTTTATTTATCATCTGACTCAATTGAAGCCAGTTTGTAGATGAATTTAACACTTCCTGTCTGACCATCTGCAAGTGATGAGTATGTCTGGTAATCCTCTCCTGCATCGATCACTGCCTGAAGCTTATTTACAAGTGGTTTCATATCTCCATTGTAAGAATCCAGGATCTTGTTGATTCCTTCCTCGTTGAATTCTACGATTCCGTCTGCAAGTGTATGTGCCCCTTCTGCAAGATCCTTCGATCCGGCTGCAAGTGTGTCCACACCACCTACAAGCTTTGTAGTTCCTTCTGCAAGCTGTGATGCTCCCGAAAGAAGAGTGCTATTATTTGAAACAAGTGTATTTGATCCATCAACAAGCTGTTTGATTCCTGATGTAAGTGAAGGAATCTTGTCTGCAAGTGACTGTGTTCCGGCTGCAAGTGTTCCGGCTCCCGTATTTAATGTAGCAGCCCCACTCTTAAGTGATGCTGTTCCTGATTTAAGATCCGATGCTCCTTTTGCAAGGCTTGCTGTTCCGGCTGCAAGTGTGTTTGATCCATTTGCAAGGCTCTTTGTTCCGGCTGCGAGTGTGCTTGATCCATCTGCAAGACTCTTTGTTCCGGCTGCA
>CAJLRL010000051.1 GCA_905209075.1 uncultured Lachnospiraceae bacterium
ACCCCTGTTAATACACAAAAGCACTGTATCTCAAACTCTTTGAAATACAATGCTTACCTGCATTTTCTATATCGTCATGTTGATATTATTACTTTACTATCCACATTTGCTATCCGCCACACCCTCCTGGAGTGGCAAAAAACAATCGTAGCAAGCACTGCCTGTGTCATGACACAGGCGAAATCCCCCACACTTTCCTATCGTCTGTGCGGATCAATTTCCATAGGGAAGTTTCCCTAATCCTCTTTTAGTTTTCTTCGGTTCTACACCGGAATACCTTGACCTTTCCTGCCGCTTTTGCTACAATTTGCTGTGGGTAGCTGCACCCGAAACTGAATAAAACCTGAAACGAACTGTTGTAAAAATCGAACATTTTACAGCAGTTTTTTTGTACCCAAAAGAGAGAAAGGAAGTGGAAGTGCTAGGTCTTTAGGGAAAGAATACACAAAGGAACGTATCCGGGAACGCATTGAAAAGAAGCGGGAACGAAAGGCAGTTATCCCGAAAAAGGACTACTCCACCCGCAGGCTCATTGACACCTCGGACGAGAAATTCCAGAACAGTCCCGGACTGCAACAATGGGCGGCAATCGAAAATCTGAAAATCGCCGCACAAAGCTATAATGAAGCAGGTTCTCTCTCCGATCTGGAGCATAAGATTACTGTAAAAAACGAAGCCGGACGATCTTCCAAGCAGAGCGTTGTGGAACTGGAACACCGCATGAAAGACCTTGCGGAAATCATCAAATATGCTGAGCAGTACAAGGACAACCGATCCTATCATATCGCTTACAAGAAAGCCAAGAACCCGGACGCTTATTTCCGCAGATACTAGAACCAGATCATCCTCTATGGCGGCGCAAGACGGGTGCTTGAACAAGTAGGCATCAAGCTAAAAGGATTGAATGTGGATAAGCTGCTAACCGAGTATCAGGCATTGGAAACGCAGAAAAAAGAACTGACCGCAACCTACAAGAGCTGCGAAATAGAGGTGCGGGATTTGAAACGGAAACAGTAAAATCTGAATCAATATCTCGGACGGACACAAACCGATCCGGTGCAGGAACAACTTAAGAAAACTATTGGTGACTATATTATTCTCATTTGTTATTACTTGAAATTACTGAAAGTTTCTAAAACTGAGATTAAATCATTTATTCGAGAATTTGAAAAGATCACACGAGAATACGAAGCATCCGTAAACCCGAATGTTTCAGCTATTACCATTCATCCCGATTTGTTTTCTCGGCTGGGCATCTTGAAAAATGCCATATAATGCTTGCATATTTCACTTGTATATAGTATATTATAGATAGCAATTGGGGTATGTGTTTGCGGACACATACTTGGAGGAGTCGGAGTAATCCGGCTCCTCTTTAATTTTCAACAAAAAAGATGGTAGCCAAAAGGATATTTCCTAATGACTACCATCTTTTTATTCTGCCGCTTCTAACACTAATTCTGCAAATTCTTTATCATTCATGCCTTCTAATTTTTCTAATACCTGCCCGGCAATATCTTCCATATCGCTGTCCTTTATGTACGGCATTAATATGGACTGTTTCTGGTTCAATTACAGGCTCTTTTTCAAGTTCAGAAAGCACTTTTTCTTCTGATACAAGTGCGTTTTGTTCCTGCACCAATTCTCTCCCCTGCGTGACAAGCTGATTGTTGATCTGCTCCTGCTGTGCCTTCTCCTGCAGGTAAGTTTCCAGCTCCGGAAGATAAGTCTCCAATGTTCCGGTTCTGCACTCTGTCCGTCCAGACTATGAAACAATTCTTCTGTCTTTGCCCGGAAATCTGCAACCACATCCGGATTGTTCTCTCTAAATTCTGCCTGCTTTGCTTCCAAATCTGCCTGTTCCACTTCCTCGGCTTTCTCCGAAAGTTCCTCAAAATCAACAATCTCTGCTTCGGAACCTGCATACACCTCGCCCTGCAAAAATTCATCACGATAATACTGCTCTGTAACCGCTGAAAACCTCGGTTCTTTCAAATCCGCAATCACCATATCCATTGCACGCTGAATCGTAATATCCGGGTTATCGTAGACACCGCCATCCAGCAAATGGTACTCTGTTCATCCAGAATGGAATAATCATATCCCTCCTCACATTCGTGCATCAGGATATAACTGTCTGCGATATGAACCGCAAGCTCCGTCTCTATCCCATTTTCCTTGGGTTATCCTCTATCTTCTCCCTTATATTACAAATATGGCTCATCACTATATTGTAATCACCAAAATATGGTTTCTTCCAAACAAAATTGTATATTTGCTCTTTACTATACACTTTCCCTGGACTACTTGCTAATAGATAGAGTATTTCATATTCTGTAAATGTTAAATCTATCTCGTATTTTTCTTTCCTTACTAATCGGTTTGTATCATCTATTTCCAAGCCATTAAAACATAAAACTCTTTTTTTTGCATTCAGCTACTTGTACCGTTTTTGCTCCTATGCTTGCCAAAGATATAATATAATTCATAATTTCTTTCTCATCATCTTCAAATGTAAATACTAACATTTTCCCATAATATCCACCACCTTATTGTTTTTTATAAATTCATCACTTCTAATACTTCCAAAAGTTCTGAATATAAATTTACATATTCTCATAAACAACTTTCAGGGTTATTTCCCTTTGATAAAATAACCCTGAAATAATCGTTTCCCTATATTATTAAATAAGTGAAATAAGATCACTCATTGGAATACGTTGTGAATCATGTCTGTCTGCATCAGCCTCTTCATTTGTATATCCAAGTGCCAAAATATTTATCGGTTCAAGTTCCTCCGGTAAATTAAACTCATTCTTTAAAATATCTGGCTTAAAATAACAAATCCAAACAGATCCTAACCCTTGTTCTGTAGCTGTAAGCATCATATGATCCGTAATAATAGATGCATCTATATCTGTTGTTTTCATCCCATCATATGGACGAGTCCATGCTTTAGTCGTATCTGCACATACTATAATTGCAACAGGAGCATTATAAATATTGGCAGCTTTTGCAAGTTTTTGTTTAGATTCTTCACTTTTCACTACCAATAATTTGACAGGCTGCATATTCGCTGCTGTAGGTGCCACATGAGCAGCCTCTAGAATCATATTTAATGTTTCTTGAGGAATTTCCTTATCAAGATAAGATCTCACTGAAAATCTTTTTTTTGCAATATCTAAAATATTCATTATTTAAGCATCTCCTTTAAATTGTTATTGTTTTGACTAGTCAAATTGATTATAATGGAGTAAATATAAAAAATGCAAGAACGTACTTATTTGTTATATACTTACCTAAAAGAAAGTGACGGTGTAAAAATGTCAAAAGAATATAATTGTCCAGTTGATGCAACCATATCAAAAATCGGAGGTAAATATAAAGCCGTAATATTATATCATCTTGAGAATTGCACACTTAGATATAATGAAATCCGAAAAAGAATTCCCTCTATAACAGACAAAATGCTTGCCCAACAATTGCGTGAACTCGAAAATGATAATTTAATTATTAAAAAAATATACCCTGTAATACCTCCCAAAACAGAATATAGTCTGAGTGAACTAGGTAAAACATTGGTTCCAATATTAGATTCTATGTGTGAATGGGGACAACAATTTATGTCCACAGACTGTACATACTAAATTAAATACTACAGAACATATCATAAAATCTGATCTTTCCCCTTTGCCTTATCTACTGCATACCGCCTGCACTCGTTTACCTGTTCCTCTGTTTTTGTGTAATCATCTACACTCGGTGTGCCATTGCAATACAGGTTAAATGCCATTCGCACCACCTTCATACTGCCACTGGTCTGCCAGCCTTCATGCAGACACTCTGTTTTTACACATCCCGTCTTAAAATCATATATGCTATTGATATTTCTTCTCGTATCATCACTGATACCAAGACAATAGCAAAGTGCCTTGTGGTACACATCCTGATAGCGTACCTCTTTTAATTTTTCATAGTAGAATTTTTCATGTGCTTCGCTGATAAAATTGATTGTCTGTTCCTTTTTGTTTTCTGCTCCTAACGCTGTGTTGTTCATAGTGAACCTCCTTTTAAATTGAATTGAAAAAGGCACTCCTAATGGAATGCCCTAATATAAAAAATAGGGACACTCTTTCAAGTATCCCTACGTTCTATCAACATATCTGATAGTTCTCTATTTACTTTCATATTCAGAATTCTTTGTGTTCCCACAACCGAGGTTTTTCCTGTATTGCCGCAAGCTTTTCCTCTATCTGTTCCACCGAAAGGCTCTCATCAAGCGTATCTAATCTTCGAAATTTCTTCATCCCTCCAGCTTTAATTGCAAGGTGTTTTCCTTGTTTTACCTCGTAGCCCATCTCTTTTAGATTCCAGATAAATTCGTCCATATTTTCTGCATTTGACATACAATATTCTACATCTGAAAGCATGACTTCCTTCAAGGACTTCTGATACTCATATTCGCCCCTGCTCATACGCTCTGAGTCCTTAGTATATTCTGCCGGTATGACTGACCAGCCATACGTTTCACAGAGACGGTTGGTAATCGGCTGGATGATATTTTTCCAATCGCCTTTTGTGTACTGGTACTTGTATCCGTCTATCATACTTACGCTGTTGACTACGATATGACTGTGCAGATGTCCCTTGTCCACATGCACCGCAAATAATGCCTCGTATCTGTCTCCCAGATATTCCTCTATGAATTCCTGCGTTAGCTGATACATGGTCTGCGGATCACCTTCCCCTACAGGACACGAAAGGACGACATGATACCCCTGTCGTCCTAACTCTTTTCCAAATGTCTGCTTTGTTTCACACATCTGCTCGTACGCCAGCTCTGCATCCGGCATTACATTTACACCTCCCACTAATACACCGCCATCCGTCTTTACCGGATTTACGATATATAATAAGGAGCGGTACAGTGAATTTGAAAGGTTCCCATCCTTGCTTTTGGCTATATTCCATATTTTCGTAATCGCCATGTTCCTTCCTTCTTTCTGCTAAATTAATTGATATGCCGCATTATCCATTGGATACCCGCAAAGCATATCTGTCACTTGCTTCTTAATATACTGCATCAATAGCCGCTGTATCTGTCGCAACTGCTCCTTTACATCCTGCACATCCGACTTTGAGATGAATAAATTCGTATTTGCCATTCGTGCTATCTGGTTGATGTTGTTGCCTATTGCAGATAATTCATGCATCAGCTTCTGTCTGTCCTCGTGAATGGTTGTGTCCACATTTCCACCATCCAATGCCATTGTACGGATATATGCAAATGCAGCCAATCCTGTAGCCATTGCTTTTTCTTCTATGTGTCTTCGCTCACGCTCCGATACCCGGATGCTCATTTTCGTTCTTGGTGCCTGTCTGCTCTTTGGTCTGCCCATACACATCCCTCTTCTCGTGTAATTCTTCTTATCTGTTTTGCTGTGATAATCACTCTGTCAGTCTTTTGTAAATCAACTTCTGCTGCTTGTGAAATTCCTGTAACATGGTAGGCGAGATACGGTTTTCGTGTTACGAAAACCCATCTCGTTAGTGGCGGCTGCCCCTAATACCCTATCGGTACATACCTGCGGTGTGGGATATATAACTGCATGAAACAAGCTTCTCTGATACTTGTTGTTATCTTTAGGGCATGAGAAAAGCAGACACGTGGAATATTTCCACATATCTGCTTCTTTCATTGCGTGTATTCAGTTTTATATATTTGCAACTATATACTTTTATAGTAATCCTTATGGATTAAGCCACTACTCCATATCCATATTACTTAGCTGCCTGATTTGGTCTCTTCTGCTATAAATAACTGCTGTTACCTGGACTCTGTTATTTTCATCATCAACCCAATAGTAAATCAGGAAATTATTAACAACAAGCTTGCGTACTCCATCAGTCCTCCATGGCTCTTCATCAATCAAGGCATGTTTTTTCGGAAAACTCGACAACTTAGTAATCTCTGCTTTCATCTTGTCAAGCAGATTATCTGCTGCATCCGGTACCATTAGATCATTTGAAATATAATGAACTATCTCTTTCATCTGCTCTAATGCCTGCCTTGTTACCCTTACCCCATATTCATTCATGCACTATATCTCCGACTTTAATTGATTAAAAGCCTCATCAAC
>CAJLRL010000052.1 GCA_905209075.1 uncultured Lachnospiraceae bacterium
ATTTTTCTCAGCAATCAGAACCTTGTCACGGAGTTCATCCATGTTTTTGTTCTTATTGTTGATCGTAATCTTATAATTACAGTCCAGCGAATTTAAGA
The DNA here is from genome assembly GCA_905209075.1 of uncultured Lachnospiraceae bacterium. Lineage (GTDB taxonomy): Bacteria > Bacillota > Clostridia > Lachnospirales > Lachnospiraceae > Roseburia. The sequence goes on from CAJLRL010000052.1 coordinate 99, forward strand.
ACTTGCAGTATCTTTCAAATATGCCAATCTGCTCATCCTCCGTTGCTGTCGTGTAATTGATGTCATGAAAGCGGTAGCATTTAACTTTCATAAGACAGCGGAAGATGTCGCAAAACGTCCTGTGGACGTTTGTTCTGCGACGACCGAAGCGGAGCGGAGAACTTGATCTGGGGGCACGGACCGCTTCGGTCTTGCATAAAAAGAAAGAACCAAGTCCTGCGACTTGATTCTTTCTTTTTATGCAATGCGGAAGATGGGACTTGAACCCACACGACTGCAATAGCCACAAGATCCTTAGTCTTGCTCGTCTGCCAGTTCCGACACTTCCGCGTTTATTTAATTGCTGCATGAAGTATTTCCTCACACAACTCGTATATAATACCAAACTATTTTAGAAATTTCAACTATAAATTTTATTTTTTTACATTTTCCGGCAAAAAGTGAAAGCCGCATGGCACATATTTTTTGTGCGGCATGCGGCTTTCACTTATGACAAACAGATTATAATTTCTCTCCGTTTGTTTCTATCACGTTTTTATACCAGTAAAATGATTTTTTACGGGAGCGTTTCAATGTTCCGTTTCCCTCATTATCTTTGTCTACATATATAAACCCATATCTTTTTTTCATCTCTCCTGTCGTAAAGGATACGCAGTCGATACAGCCCCATGGTGTATATCCCATGAGATCTACACCGTCATATGTAACAGCTTTTTTCATTTCTTCTATATGCGCTTTTAAATATGCGATCCTGTAATCATCATCTATGCTTCCGTCAGGTTTTACCTCATCGATCGCTCCGAATCCGTTTTCGACTATAAAAAGCGGTATCTGATATCTTTCATATAAAAGGTTTAGTGCATAGCGCAATCCTACCGGATCGATCTGCCAGCCCCAGTCACTTGATTTTACATATGGATTTGGGACACTTCCCGGAAAACCATCTACACCGTTTCCGTCTGCCACATGATCTGCTTTTACAGCATTTGTCATGTAATAACTGAATCCCACATAATCGACAGTGCCTTCCTTTAATATCTGCTCATCATCTGCTTCCATCTGCACATGGATGTCTTTTTTCTCCCATTCCGGCCAAATGTATGAAGGATATTTTCCTCTCACATGGACATCACCGAACAAATATCTGTCATGCATCGCCTCAACAGAATACATCATATCTTCCGGCTTGCACGAATACGGATAAAGAGGCACACACGCCATCATGCATCCGATCTTAAAATCAGGATTTATCTTATGCCCTTCCTTTACGACCAGCGCACTTGCAACAAGTTCATGATGTACAACCTGATACATACATTCTTCAGGGTTTGGCTCATTTCCAAATATGACACCTGAACAAGTATAGCCAAAAAGTGGATATTTATAGTTTTTCTGGTTGTTTATCTCGTTAAAAGTCATCCAGTATTTTACTTTATCCTTGTATCTTTCCATTACGGTAAGTGCATACTTCACAAAAAAATCTATGACTTTTCTGTTTTTCCAGCCACCGTATTTTTTCACAAGATTATAAGGCATCTCAAAATGTGAAAGTGTTATGACCGGCTCTATTCCGTACTTTAGCAGCTCGTCAAACATATCGTCGTAAAATGCAATACCTTCCTCGTTTGCCTTCTCATCGTCTCCGTTCGGAAATATCCTCGTCCACGCTATCGAAGTCCTGAAACATTTAAATCCCATCTCTGCGAACATTTTTATATCGTCTTTATAATGTCCATAAAAATCAACAGCTTCATGGTTTGGATAATAGTATCCGTCTTTTACTCCATCTGTAATCTTTCTATCAACACCATGTGCTCCGGCTGTGAGGACATCGGCTATGCTTATGCCTTTGCCGCCTTTGTCCCAGCCTCCCTCTACCTGATGGGCAGCTACCGCACCGCCCCACAGGAAATTATCAGGAAATTTATACATATGCCGCCCCTTTCTGCATAAATCTGCTTTGTATTGTTGTCATCGTCTTCTTTTAACACTTTTATCAGGCTTTATTTTATCTTTGTGCTGTCTGCTTTTAACACTTTTATCAGACTTTATTCTATATTTGTTCCGCGTATCAGATTATCTCAAAAGCACAGTCTTTTACAGCAGTTTTTCTGCCCTCATGCACTTTTACATTTTTCGAAGGATCTGACACGATAAACATTACTGTCGTATCGTAGCCTTCTTTTTCTAAAAGTTCCTTGTCAAACTCTACAAGCAGATCACCTTTTCTTACTTTATCTCCCTGTTTAACTTTAAGATCAAAGCCTCTACCCTCAAGTTTTACTGTATCAACACCTATGTGTATGAGTATTTCCGTGCCGGTTGCGTCTGACATTCCAACAAGATGTCCGGTCGGGAATACTGCATCAATGTTTCCATCAAATGGTGCATATACTTTTCCGTTCTCCGGCTGTATTCCGACACCTTTTCCCATTGCCTCAGATGCAAAAGCCTCATCTTTTACCTCATTTACAGGAATTACATTTCCCGAGACAGGAGCCAAAAGCGCTGTGCCGGCTGATGCTGCGTTGTATGATGTATTTGTTGCAACTGAATTTGTGCGATTTTCATTATCTGCTGATACATTGTCTGATTTGTTATCAGAAGCACTATCCTCGAATCCAACTATCATTGTAAGCACTGTCCCAAGTACGAATGCGACAGCGATTGAGATCAAAAGTCCGATAAACTGTGTCATATGTCCGGCTTTAAAATATGCAGGAAGTGTTGCAATACCCGGCATATTGTAGCCCCATGATACTGCCCTGAATGCTCCTCCGATCGCACCTCCGACTGCTCCTGCGATACATCCGCAGATCATAGGTTTTTTAAGTCTTAAGTTTACACCGTAGATAGCAGGTTCTGTGATACCGAAAAATCCTGTTATCGCTGCTGATGCTGAAATTCCTTTTAATTCCTTATCTTTTGTCTTTAAAAATACTCCAAATGCTGCCCCCGCCTGTGAGAATACCGCAGATGCCTGTAAGCCTGTAAAAGTATCATATCCAAGGTTTGCATAGTTTCCTACTGTTACCGGAGTGATTCCCCAGTGAACACCGAATATTACCAAAACTTCCCAGAGTCCGCCGACCACGATACCTGCTATGATCGGATTTAAGTTGTAAAGTGTATTGTAGATGCCTCCGATTGCTCCGCCAATAGCATTTCCGACAGGTCCGAATGCAAGCAGTGTAAGCGGTACCATTATCGCTATCGTAAACATTGGTGTAAATAAATTTCTTATGACGATTGGCAGATATTTTTCAAAAAATCTCTGCACATATGATGCTACCCAGATTGATAAAATAATCGGTATAACCGATGATGTGTAGCTTAAAAGCTGTACCTTGATGCCAAGGAAATAAACAGGATCACCTGCATTTACCATTGCTATGTAGTCCGGGCATACAAGCGCACACGCTATAACTACTGCGATGTACGTGTTTACCTTAAACTTTTTCGATGCTGTGACCGAGATCAGTACAGGTAAAAATGTAAATGCTGTCCATGAAATAAAGTTAAGTATCTGATACGTTCCACCTGTTGTGTCGATCGCATTAAGCGCTACGAGCACCCCGAGTATTCCCTGAAGGATACCACACGCAGCAAGTGTATACAAAAACGGAGCAAATATCGCTGAGATCACATCTATGATCCTGCTTACTATTCCTGCTTTTTTGTTACCTGTGCTGCCGGCATTTTCATCAATCGTTACAAGTTCCGTAACAAACTGATACGCATCCTTAACGTGATTTCCGATAACTACCTGAAACTGTCCACCTGCCTGTACGGTAGTAATCACGCCCTGTATCTTTGCCACCCTTTCTTTGTTTACGATAGATTCGTCTTTTAAGATAAATCTAAGTCGTGTTGCACAATGCGTAACATTTGAAATGTTGTCATTGCCGCCTAGCTCTTTTACCAGTTCTTTGGCTGTTTTCTGATAATCGATCGCCATTTCTTCTCCTCCTTTTTTGTTATCTGCGTTTTGTTTTTGCTTAATTTTATTTTAACCACTTGTTTATAAAATTTCTACAAAGCTGCGTTTTATGTAACGTGTGCGCACAAAAAAAATATGTTACAAAGCTGACACACTTTGTAACATATTTCTTACTGTTTATAACCGTCTGCCGATCGCCTCTATCAGATATATAACCGGTATCTGCGTCGTTGTATTGACATGATGTTCTAACTCATGATCCGTAACATAGTATGACAGATTATAGTCAGATATACGTGCCAGCGTCGATGTTCCCTTGTTCGTGATACTTATGATCTTGCAGTCATACTTTTTAAACTCATTGGTCATAGCTATTATCTGTTCCGTCTCACCTGACACAGAAAGTGCTATTATTATCGCTCCCTGTATGCCCTCCATTATCGGATAATACGGGTCTTCTATATACTGGCTGAATTTTTTTAGATTCGAAAAAAAACGCGCACCGTATTTCCCTAAAATGCCGGAAGTTCCAAGTCCTATGAATATAACCTGTTTTGCCTCCCTCACGACATCTGCGATCTCGTCAAGTTCACTCTGGTGTATGCCGGAACTTATCTTGTCGAAATATTCCTGAAGTTCTTTTACATCCTCATTTACTTTGCGGTCCTGTTTCTTCTCCTGGTCGAGATATTGCTTAAAATTGATCTTAAATTCAGAATATCCCTCGAATCCTGCCTTCTTGCAAAACCGCATAACAGTAGCCGTAGATACATGAACTTCATCCGCAAGTTCGCGGACAGTCATATATTTGATCTTTGATTTATTTTTAACAATATAGTCATATACAAGCATTTCCATCTCATTAAATGACTTGATCATCTCATAGCTGAACATAATTCTGCTCCCCAAAATCCCATATAGTAAAATTTTTATATCGCATATTAATCACGTATGCTTATTATATAGTAACTGTTCATATGGTACAACACATTTGCTTCTATTTCTATACAAAAAACCATGCAAAACAGTCTTTCATACTGTTCCACATGGTTTATTTTTGTCCTTATAAAAT
>CAJLRL010000053.1 GCA_905209075.1 uncultured Lachnospiraceae bacterium
GACCTGGCGCTCAATCAGGGAGAGATGCTTCTGCTTGCAATTGCGACAAGCATCGATGCGCTTGCAGTCGGAATCATGTTTGCATTTACCTATGACAGCTTAAACATCTACTGGGCTATTGCAATCATCGGACTTACAACCTTCGTGCTCTCAATCATCGGAGTCATAGTCGGAAACTTTTTCGGCAATAAATATAAAAAGAAATCAGAGATAGCCGGAGGAATCATTCTCATACTCATTGGAGTAAAGATATTGCTTGAGCACCTGGGAATTATAAGTTTTTAAAAAATAGAAAATGGAGGATTCAACATGGAAAATTTCATCAATAATGCACCGTTTATAGTGGTGCTGCTCTGCCTCATAGTGGGCTTTGTGTTTCTGGTAAAGGGCGCAGACCTGTTCGTGGAGGGCAGCTCAAGCGTGGCAAAGCGCTTCAAGGTACCGTCACTTATCATTGGACTGACAATTGTTGCGATGGGAACCTCGCTTCCTGAAACTGCGGTCAGTGTAGCAGCATCGATAGCACACAACAATACGCTTGCAGTCAGCAACGTGACAGGCTCAAACATATTTAACCTTATGGTAGTAATCGGTGTGTGCGCTTTGATGACACCGGTAGTGGTGGACGGTGCATCCTTAAAAAGGGATTTTCCATTCTCGATGATATGTGCCATTTTACTTCTGGTCATGGGAACAATCGGCATGACACTCGGCAGAGTGGACGGAATAATACTGCTCGGCTGCTTTGCAGGATACATTTTCTACCTTATCAGACACACATTAAAACAGAACAGGCAGACATCAGATGAGGAGGTCGATGAGATACCGCTTATCTCAATGCCAAAAGCAGTGATTTTCATACTAATCGGAGCTGTCGGCATCGCAGTAGGCGGAGATGTCGTAGTAGACAGTGCAAGCCGCATAGCGATTGACCTTGGAATGAGCCAGACACTCGTCGGACTGACCATCGTATCTATCGGAACATCACTTCCGGAGCTTGTGACATCAATAGTCGCAGCCAGAAAAAACGAGGTCGATATGGCGCTCGGAAATGCAGTCGGCTCATGCATTTTCAACATACTCATGGTGCTCGGAATTGCATCAGCCATCAGCCCGATAGCATTCATACAGGAAAATATCATAGATATTATCGTGCTTGTGGTATTTTCACTCATCGTGTGGATTATGGCATGGACAAAGCGTGAGATAAAAAGAGGCGAGGGTATCATCATGCTGCTAATGTATGCGGCATATACAGCGTATATTATTATACGATAGGGTAAAATACCTTTTGAACCTTTAATGCATAATATTACTTAGAAAATGTGCAGATACTTATTGAGTATCTGCATATTTTTTATTCAAATATATGCATAAAGGAGGGAAGTATGCAACAAAATATGTCAATGCAAAATATATCAATAGTAAATAGAAAATTTCCCACAAATTTTACACAGCCACCTCAATATATTTTCAATTATTTGTTATGCTTATAAGTGCAGAAATAAAGATTACAAAACATGTACGAATATTTTTATGAAAAGCAGACTATAATTTATGATTAAGTAACAAAACAGGAGGCAATAATTTGACATACGATGAGATAAAAAAGAATAAGGAGGTCTGTGAATGTTTAAAGAAAGGGAATGAAAACCTTGGAGTATTGGGCTTTACAGACCATTCGGCAGCTCATTGCACAATGGTAGCCAAAAGAGCAGCATATATATTAAAGAAATTCGGTTACAGCGAATCTGATATTGAAATGGTAAAAATCGCGGGATTTATGCATGATATCGGAAATGTGGTAAACAGAAGCCGTCATGCGGAATATGGTGCAATACTGGCAAACGAGATACTCAAAGAAACAGATATGAGTCTGAAGGATAGGATAACGGTTGTGTCTGCGATAGGACATCATGATGAGTCAACCGGAGGGGCAACGGATCCTATTTCAGCAGCACTCATCATAGCAGATAAAACCGATGTGCGCAGAAACCGTGTAAGGAACAAGGCAAAAGAAAATTTTGATATACACGACAGGGTAAATTATGCAGTAACAGATGCAGCTCTTAAGATAAATATGGATAAAAAAGTCATAGCGCTTAATCTGCAGATTGATACGAAAATCTGCTCTATGTATGAGTATTTTGAAATTTTCCTAGGTCGAATGATGATGTGTCGTGGCGCAGCAGAGGTACTAGGTGCAACCTTTAAGCTTACGGCAAATGGTTCGAAGGTGTTATAGAAAATCGTGTCGTTTGTCGGATTTCAGAGGGATAGTTCATCCTTTTTGTGGATGAATTGATTCAAGGATTCAGAACAGGTATTATAACGGTGGCGGAATATATATCATTTTCGTGATTGATCACGCAGAAACCACCGCATGCCTCGGCTGAGTCCTTTACATTTTTCAGACCATATCCGTGAATAAAATCTATTTTTTCAAAATCATCAGGTGCCTTGTCAGGATCTGCAATCACATATGTGTTTGCAACGTGTATGGTAAAGGTGCCGTCTACAGTTCTTACCGCAACCTTGATATTTGCTCCGATTTGTCCACGGCAGGCATTAAGCGCATTATCAAGCAGATTTCCGAGAATGATAGTCAGGTGATAATCATTGACAGGAATAGTGGCTTTGTCAAATTTCAGATTGGTGTGCAGAGTGATACCTTGGGCTTTTGTCTGAAGCAGCAGGTTGCTTACAAAGGCATCTATAACGAGATTTCCTGTATTAATAGTACAATAGCGTGATTCGAGGTCGTGCATAATCTCTTTAGAATAAGGGATTATATCGTCATATTTTTTCTCAGTAACACAATTTTCAATATAAAACAGATGCTTTTTGGTGTCGTGCATAAAGCTACGTATATTTTTGTAGGCAGCACCCAGTTGCTCGTATTTGTTGCGCTGAAATTCAATCTGTTCTTTTTGGATGGTAAGCTGAAAGCGGAGCTCTTCGTTTTCGAGGACGTTGTAAAACAATATATAGTTCATAATATTTATAAACAATACAAAGGCTGCTAAAATGAAAAAGGCAGACGGAATGTTTATATTTAGATATAAAATTGGTTTTGATAGTAACAGGCACATAGAAAGTACCGGAATAACCAATAAAATTATTGTATAACTTAAAGAATGAACAAAAGCCTCCTTTTTCCAGACAAAATGAATCAGTATTGAAAAAATAAGGAAAAACATAGTCGCCATAAGAGATATATTGGAGAATACTAAAAAATCCGTAGTATCTTTTTCGACGCGATATGAGTAAATGCTTGTAATAATGTAATACGAAAAATCTTCAAAGATAGAGCATAAAATAGTAGTACTGATGGATATAAGTATTTTAGTTCGCAAATTGGCTGAATAAAGAAAACTTAGGCAGAAACAAAGTAAAGATGATAAGATTAAACGTAAATAAACTGCCAGTGTCGATGTATTGCCAATTAAAATAGATGTAATTGCTGCATAAATAGTAAAGCTGCATACAAATATGAGAAGTATTATATAATATGGCAGTTTGGATTTCTTTTTTCCAAGAATTGCCTGAAAAAATATAAAGGTTGCTGCACCGGACATCATGCTGTCCAATAAATTCAACAATACTATTTTCATAAACTTGTCTCCTTAAATTTATAATATATCAATAATGTGCTGAGAGTAGATATTTTGTAATTCATTGGATCTTCTCCGGCTGATAGGAAGTTCAATCCCGTTATTCAGTAAAAGTCGTGTGGAATTGATTGACCTGATCTGGTGTAAATTTACCAGAAAACCTCTTGATGGTGAAACAAAGCCTCGAGCTGAAAGGAGATTTTCCACTTCAGATAAAGTGCCTTTGGATATCAATGAGCTGTCAGTAAGTTGATATCTGAGATGTGATTTATTTTCTTTCATGGATGAAATATAAAGCAAATCGTTTAATGGAACAAAATTTTTTTCACCATCAGTATCAATTATAACGATACTTTTTGAATTTCGATTAATTTTTTTGATAATATCGTTAAAAAGCTTGGATATAGCTGTATAGTCGATCGGTTTTGTTATGAATTGAAATGGCTGGACTTCAAAGCTTTCGTACATATATTCTGGATAGGATGTTGTAAATACAATGAACAGATCATCATCCATATCCCGGAGCTGTTTGGCAAGTTCCATACCATTTATGTCTGGCATTTCTATATCCAGAAGTACTATCTGATAGAGATGATTTTTGTAGTCTGAAAGTAGATCACTCGCTGAAAAATAAGATGATACGACAATGTTGTTATCAGTTTCTATTGTGTATTGTAAAATATTCTTTTTTATTATTGCGATATCGTTTGTATCATCATCGCATATTGCTATATTAAGATTCATGATGCCTCCTTATATTTGAAATATATCCGGTGTAAAGACCTGTTGCACATATTATGAGACTTAAATCATTAAAAATTAAACCTTTATTCCAGTGTAACAAAAGTGACAGAATTGTAAATATGGAATTGAAGAAAAAAATAATATAGGTTTTTTTCCGGGCTGTCTTTTTAGCTGACTTACTAAATACTTTGTTAGGTGTGTCAACAGGTGAAACCACTAATATTAAAATCCAGCAAATAATATATAAAGGTATCAGGATATATGCAGAAATCATAGGTATAGTGGCAATAGTTAAAAGATATATAGAAAATACAGTATATGATAGTATATAGCATGAAATATGTGTTTTGCAATGATACCCACCGGTTACAGCACGCAAAGATCCTGCAATAATAATATATATTGTAACTGCTATCGGGTGGTGAAATAAAAATCCTAAAGTTAATAGTGATAAATTGTATAATATGAAATTAAATATGTAGTCAAAAATGTAAGCATATGCATCACAAAAACGAGATTCAATAATTCCATTTAAAACATATCTTTCTGATAAGCATTTTCCAGTAGACTTCATAGTTGATATCCTCCGTATAAGATTATAAATAAATATATTATAACTTCATTTATGAGAAAATTACTATTTATGGATAAACGGATAAAAACTAGGAGTGAGTGGTTAATAAGACCGCTCATTCCTAGTTTT
>CAJLRL010000054.1 GCA_905209075.1 uncultured Lachnospiraceae bacterium
AGAACACACAGTACATCCACATGGGTACTTTTCAGGTTAGCAACGAGAAGTGCCAGATAATCAAGGCACAGATGTGTTGTGCTTGCACATAAACATATGGGACTTGGTTATCTGATACGACGACTGCCGTGAGTGAAATGAAGTGAAGCGGAAAGGAATAAAGAAAGCTGGTAAATCGAAAGAAGTATCTCCGGAAGAAAAGATTGCAACACTTGAAAAGAAGGTGAAGAGCCTCAGCAGTAAAAAGATGATGTTGTATTCTGATTATAAGGATGACAAGCTCACGAGAGAAGAGTATGTCAAACGTTCAAAGGCGATGGTGGAGCAGATTGATGAATTGCATCAGGAAATCGAACAGCCTAAAATAGAAATACCGCCAGAAGAAAATTCTTCTAGTAAGTTTGAGACATAGTTAGAAAGTATCATCAATATGGAATCTTTTGACAGAGAGAAAATCCAGAAGGTAATCAAAAAAGTGATTATCAATGGAGAGGACAATATAGAGATTGTATGGAATACAGATGATCCATTTTTCAAGTAAGATGGATGGTTACAGAGTTTGGAGTGCCGAGAAAATGTGGCACTCCTTTCATCAGCAGGTATAAGTATTGCTTTCAATATACAGCGATAGCAGGTATAATGGAAAGTGATATTTGAGGGTACAAAAAAATCAATTTTTTTTTGGTCTAGGGTTGACACGAGCAGGTTTGTCTGTTCCGGATTCCAGTATGCTGATTATTTTGGCAGATGAACTGGATATTACTGTAAGTGGATTACTTGGAGAAACTGTAGCAGAACCGACTACCGATGATTTAAAGACTCTTTCTGAAAAATTGGAAGTTATTAATTTACAGCTTGCCAAAAGAAGTACAGCAAAGCTGAAAACGATTCGATGGATTCTCATTTCATTGTGTGCGGCTATAGTGATAATATTTATCGCACTTGCATTTATGAATAGTTCTTATCTGGATTGGAATTACGAAGACCTTGAATTGGCAATGGCAGGAACAATAATGCATGGGTTTGAATTTTTATTTGTAAGAATTGCACCGATTGTTTTTTTGATTTCTGTGGCTGGAATTGTAGTAACTTATAAGAAAAGATAGATTTCGGTTTCCAGAACCGAGAACTAAGGCATAGAGTATCTGGCAATGTATGCAGTAACAATAGGCGGTGTGTTTGCATTAAAATGGTATGATTTTACAATGAGCAATGTTATAATTCTTTCTATAGAGTTCATTGTCACAATCGCAGTGATAACGTATGTTCCTGTAAAAAAGGAAAGAATAGAATGTGATGAAATTAATGAACTCATAAATGAACGTATGAAAATAAAATAGTATAGGAATATATGAGGAAAGTTATGAAAAGAAAAAATTGTGGATTGCATTACTATTATTCATCTCGCTTTTGGGATGTGGCAGTGCATCAGGCACAAAAGGCGGTATAACAGTTTCGGAGTCAGAAAGTACACAAAAAAGTGAAGCCAAAAGCGCTGAACAGGTTATTGAGCAGAATCTCGAGAGCGCAGGGATAACTGGTTATGAAAAACTTGATCTAGCTGAAATAGAAAAGGAAAAGGGTGTAGCACTTGATGACTATTTAAGCTACCGGTTCTTTTATGAAAGTGATGGTCTGCAGATCGAAGTATATATAAGTGCACCGAAATCCCAGATAGTGACGGGTAAACAAAGTCCGTGTCTCATTTATAATCATGGCGGAAACAGAAATTACAGCAGTCTAAATGAGACTGATACACTGTACTATGCGTATAATATCGGAATGATCTGTGTTGCGACAAATTACAGAGGCTGCGGAAACAGTGAGGGAACGGATGAATTCGGCGGTGATGATGTCGATGATGTTACAAAAATAGTTGATCTGTGTGAGGAGTTTGACTATATAGATAATTCAAAGATGCTTATAAGAATGGAAATATTGTTTATCTTGAGCATCCTAACGTATGGTATACAGCAGAAGGCGGAATAAATGCTTTAGATGTTATGCTTCAGGATCTAGAAAGTGCTCTTTTAAAATAATTTTTATTTGACTTTTTAAAAAACCAACAATATAATATATGAATGAACGAGTAGCAGACTAGCGTAAATCCAGTTTAGCTGCTCGTTTTTTTGTGTGCACCTGCTGTCGCACATAATTAAAATATATAGTGCATTATAAAGTGTGTAGCTTATCAGCGTAAGTCCAGCTTATGAGATAAGAGCGCACTTTTTTTATGCAGAAAAGGAGGAATAAGTTAAGGTGGCAGAAAGTAACAAGATGAAGGAGATGCCGGTAAATAAGCTCATGGTACAGATGGGAATACCGATGATTTTATCTATGGCATTGCAGGCAGTTTACAATATTGTAGACAGCGCTTTTGTGGGAAATATGAGGTCAGGAAGTGAGGCAGCACTTAATGCGCTGACACTGGTATTTCCGGTTCAGATGCTTATGGTAGCAGTTGGAATCGGAACAGGAGTGGGAACTAATGCACTTCTTGCAAGAACACTTGGTCAGGGAAATAGTAAAAAAGCTGCAAAGGTTGCAGGAAACAGTTTATTTCTTGGTGCAATAATTTATATAGTATGCCTGTTGTTTGGAATTTTTGGAGTTAAAGCTTATATTTCATCACAGACCGTTGATCCTCAGGTTATTTCAATGGGAACAGATTACTTGAGAATATGCTGTGTGATTTCATTTGGAATTATTTTCTTTTCACTATTTGAAAAGCTGCTGCAGGCAACCGGACGTTCTCTCTATTCTACAATTGGTCAGGTAGTTGGAGCAGTGGTAAATATTATACTTGATCCTATTATGATTTATGGTATTGGACCGGTTCCCGAAATGGGAGTAAAGGGTGCCGCATATGCAACCGTTATCGGTCAGGTTGTGTCTGTAATACTGCTGTTTGTGTTTCATATGAAGCTGAACAGGGAATTTGAGCATGATACAAAGTATATGAAGCCTGATGGAGGAATAATCAAGGAAATCTATGCAATCGGACTTCCGGCTATTATTGCACAGGCTCTGATGTCAATTATGGTTTATGTGATGAATCTTATTTTGAAATTTAGTCCTTCGGCGCAGACTGCATATGGATTGTTTTATAAGGTGCAGCAGTTCGTATTGTTCCTTGCATTCGGACTAAGGGATGCAATTACACCGATTATCGCTTTTTCATATGGAATGCAAAGCAAAAAGAGAATTAAGGATGGCATCAGGTATGGATTGCGCTATACGATTGTACTTATGATCATAGGAGTGGCGATTACAGAAATTTTCCCTGGAGAATTTGCTGCTTTGTTCAATGCAGGAGCATCAAGAGAATATTTTATCGGGGCAATGAGAATTATTTCCATCAGCTTTATTTTTGCCGGAATAAATGTGGCATATCAGGGTATTTACCAGGCACTTGATGGTGGTATGGAATCGCTTGTGATTTCACTGCTCAGACAGCTTATAATTATATTACCTCTGGCAGGCATCTTCTCATTTTTTGTAAGAGGCGGATATATTGGAGTTTCGCTGATCTGGTGGGCATTTCCAATCACGGAGGTGACTGCTTGTATTGTAGGATATTTATTTTTAAAGAGAATCAATAAAAATAAAGTGGAAAGCTTAAATTAAGGAGGCATAAGCCATGGCAAAAAGAATCATTACGATAAGCCGAGAGTTTGGAAGTGGCGGACGTTTTATCGGAGAAGAAGTTGCAAAGAAACTTGGAATTAAATATTATGACAAGGAAATAATCGGACAGATTGCAAAAGAGTCAGGACTGGCACCGGAGTATATTAAGGAAAATGCTGAGCTGTCCCCAAAGAAAGGGATTTTTGCATATGCATTTACCGGTCGTGATATTACAGGAAAATCGGTAGAAGATATGGTATATGAGGCACAGAGAAAAGTGATTTTGGATCTGGCAGAAAAAGAGCCATGTGTGATTATTGGGAGAAATGCTGATTATATTTTGAAAGACAGGGATGATGTATTGAATGTGTATATCCATGGGGATATGCCGGAAAAAATACAGCGTATCTGTAAGCTGTATAATATTTCAGAAGCCGATGCAGTAAAAATGATAAATGACATAGATAAAAGACGTATGACAAATTATAATTTTTACACGGATCAGAAATGGGGAAAAGCCTCTAATTATACATTGTGTCTGAACAGTTCGCAGCTTGGATATGATAAATGTGAGAGTATAATTATTTATTCAAATCGCAACGGTAATAATAATTGTAATTTACCTATCAATCCGCTATACTATAGCTAATTATAGAGGATTGATACGTTTTGTGGAGGTTCATATGGCAAGCACTTTAAAACTGCCGGTAGGAATTGATAGTTTTGAAAAAATCAGAAGGAACAAATTTTATTATGTTGACAAGACAAAGCTCATAGAGCAATTGGTTGAAACCGGTGGAGAAGTCACTCTTTTTACGAGGCCACGTCGTTTCGGTAAAACTCTGAACATGAGTATGCTTAAAGCCTTTTTTGAAACCGGTGCGGATGAGTCATTGTTTGATGGCTTATATATTGCGCAAAATAAGGCACTTTGCGAAGAACATATGGGAAAATATCCTGTTATATTTCTGTCATTAAAGAGCGTGGAGGGATTGAAATATGAGGATGCTAGATATCGTATTACTGAGCTCATTGGAATAGAGGCAGAAAGATTCGGCTTTTTAGAAGATAGTGAATATTTGTCAGAAAATGAAAAAAAGCGCTACAAGGCGATTATTGCATTGAAGGATGGAACGAATGCAATGGATGAAAAAGTGCTTGTATCGAGTCTGCAGATTTTATCTCAATTATTATATAAGCATTTCGGGCAAAAGACGGTAATATTAATTGATGAATATGATGTACCTCTGGATAAGGCATTCCAGAATGGTTACTATAAAGAGATGGTTTCACTTATCAGAGGACTCTTTGGAAAGGCACTCAAGACTAATGAGTTTCTGCAGTTTGCCGTACTCACAGGCTGTCTTCGTGTATCCAAGGAGAGTATTTTTACAGGTCTCAACAATTTTGAAATCAACT
>CAJLRL010000055.1 GCA_905209075.1 uncultured Lachnospiraceae bacterium
TGGACTCTGCTTCGAGCATTGAGCGCCGTATCTCTGCTATGAAGCAGGTATATGAGGCAGGTATCCGTACAGTCTGTTTCGTATCCCCGGTATTCCCCGGTATCACGGATTTTGAAGCAATCTTTGAGCGGGTAAAGGATCAGTGCGATCTGTTCTGGCTCGAAAATCTCAATCTTCGAGGCGGTTTCAAAAAGACAATTATGGATTATATCGCCGGAAAATATCCTGATCTTGTACCACTTTACGACGAGATCTATAACAAGCATAACCGTAGCTACTTTGAAGCACTTGAAGTAAAAGCTGAGAAAATGGCTAAGAAGTATGATTGTGCCTTTGTGGATAATGAAATGCCTTATGGCAGAGTCCCGCAGGGGCATCCGGTGATCGTAGATTATTTCTATCATGAGGAAATCCGTGGGACAGAGAATACCGGAAAAAGAAATCGCTAAATTCAAGTTTGTCGGATTGTAAAGACAGAGCCTTACGCAAGGTGCAGGAGAAAGACTCCGCTCGGGTTAAGGGCGAAGCGCCTTAGCCGGTCAAGGGTGCAACCATTGCCCAGTTAGTGGCGTTTCGCCACTAAGTACTGGGTATTGCTTGTAGCAAAGCTTCACAAGATTAAGCAACTTCGTTGCAATTCCCTTCGGGAAAAACTAAATATTGTTATTATTAACAGACTGAGTAGAGAGATTTACTTGGTCTTTTTTTGTAGAAAAAAAGAAAGGAAGAGTTGAATGAAAGCAACAAGACATAATGGAAGGTCGGGAAAGCATGGGACTTATGATGCCAAACATAATGACCGCAGATTTGATGTAGAGAACAGTGAGCATATTGACGCAGAGAGGACGAAATTTAATGTCTATTGGGATTGCTATCAGGGTTATAGTCTACCGAATGATGAAAACGAAAGAGCAAAATTTACTTTTACCGAAGTGGAGAAGGCATATTATGTTGAAAAATATTCAGATCATGTGGAAGGACAGAACGAAAGAAATCGAAAGGCAAGGCACTATGACCGTGTAAAAACGATTGATGGTATTCTTGAAAATAACAAAACGTGTCCGGAAGAGACTTTATTACAGCTTGGAAACATTGATGGAACAGTTTCTGCCGATGTACTGGCTCAGATTAGTGCAGAATATTTTGAGGAATTTAATAGGCGATATGGTTCTTACGTTCATATTTTGGACTGGGCTTTGCATCTTGATGAAGCCACACCGCATATTCACGAAAGACACGTTTTTGATGCAGTCAATCTATATGGAGAATTATGTCCCCAATACATATGTATAATTGCTGTCTGGAGCTATATTTGATATAATTAAACTATGAAGTGTCTATTATTAGGAAGGAGAAATTGAAATGGGATTATTTTCAAAATCAGGTATTAAGGAGATGCAGCTGCCATATATTGTTGATGATTTTACAGAGCCGGAACTTGATGATGCAGCTGCCAGTATAAGCATTGAGGCATATGGTATTATAGACGGAGAAAAGAAGTATCTGTACAATACTTTTGGGATAGCCAATCATGACCTGTGCGATGATGAAGCGTATTATAAAATGCTTGAAGAAATAAAATCATGCGATAATAAGCAGGTAAATGTTAAACTGAAATACAGGAATGAAAAACTTAAAGCGTTCGAAATTGATATTAAAGATCTGGCTGCAAAGCTGGATGATGACAGGTTTTTAGATATGGAGACCATAGGATGGGGAATAAATGACAAAAGCTGTAAAGAGCTGTTATAAAATGAGAAAAACCAGCTGGTTACAACCCGGTTGGTTTTTTATTACTTGTAAAAAAGACAATTTACCAAGGATACTGTCCTTTTTTGGCATAAGGAAGGAGTTTTACGTCAAATTTGATGATGACTCTGTCCGAAGGTTTTAAGACACTTAAAGATGCCGAGAAAAGAAAAAAGGAAATCGAGTACAAACAGTCAGTCAGAACATTTGTTGTACCTAAATGTACAAAAGTAAAGGAACTCATAAAGGAGTATATAAGGATTTACGGGCATAATGAGTGGGGACTATGGACATATTCTAGACGAGGACCGCAAAAAGAATGCCCAGCTTATGGAAAATGATTTTTATAATAAGGAAAACTTAAATCCTGATATTCATGGGGCATCAGGTACACAGAATAATAATAACAATAATATGATAAGAGTTCCGGAGGGGGTAGATGCGGATATGCTTATGAAAGTGCTTGGAAATCCGGAGATGGCAGCTTTGCTGACGAGCCTGGCGAAGTCGATGAAGGGATAGCTTATAAAACGTGAGCTCTTTTTTCCTTTTTTATAATAGTATCATTATGGTATAATAGAGACATACAAATCGGAAATTTGTTAGGAAAGGAATTTTATTTATGACAGCTGAAACAGAGGCAATAAAAGTACAAATTCTTTCAACAGGAAACGCTGAAATATTGCTTGAGGAAAACGATTTTCTGATTGTAAAATGGATAAAACCGGAAATAAAATATAGTATGGCAGCATATCAATACGGGAAAACAGGAATGGCTAACAACTATCCATGGGAATGTAGTTTGACGGAGGAACAAATCGCATTTTTTCTGGAACATATCAATGCAGCTGTCGAGTATTTTAAATCAAAACATCATTACTTCCATCTTGAGGTTAATGAAGTCTCCTACGAGAATATTGTTTCTATTGATGAGCATGGAATAAAATTTAGTGATTTGCATTGGTTGACATACAAAGAATGTACTATAAATTTCAATCGGAAATATCCCAACAGTAGAGGAAAATGTATCGGAGAAAGAAATATCACTGCCGAACCGCCATATATCGAATTGTATAGCACATACGCACATACTAAAATATTGTTTAATAAAAAAGGACTATTTCGGAAAAATAAAAACATGATGGATTTTCATAATTTGCAAAGACATATCAACGAGTTTGGTTATACAACTCTTGATTTAAGTTAAGAACAATTTTATCATTTATCTAACTGATAATTTCCAGTTTATGGAGAGTCACCGTTATGATTAGAGAATTTCAAAGGGATGATATAAATAAAGTTGCAGGGTATAGGTAAAATTCTGCTGAATTATGCAAAGGATAAAAGGAATAAGTTGCACTTGAACGTATACCAAAAGAACGCACGAGCAATATCTTTTTATAAGAGAGAAGGATTTTAGATTCAGCATAGTGGCTTAGATGAGGCTGCCGGAGAAAAAGATTATGTAATGAAAATCTGACAAGAAAGAAATGAAATTTATGATTAAGAAAAAAGCTATTTATAGTTTAATATATTTTGGAATGATATTTATAATAGGGATGATACTGACGCACAGCGAATATATCAGCACTGCATTAATAATTGACTTTTGGTTTTCAATTCCTATGGCGTTGGCTTATTTTGTCGAGCTTCTTCTCTGTAAAAAAGTAACAAAGGCAATATATATTATCATAGCTCTTGTTAACACTATTATCTCATTTATTATTATAAGCATAATTAGCGGTTACATTCTAAGCAAGATACTGTATATACCATTCTGATTTTAAAGGGCTCGAAATCGAAGCCTTTAAAAATTAGTTTACCAGACCACAGCGGTTATTTTCTTGCATAAAAAAAGGATGCATGAAAAAACTCTCGTTTTTTCACACGCCCTATTTTTATTTTAATGATGGTATCATTATGGTACAATAAAAATATACAAATCGAAATTTGTGGAGAGATTTCTTGAACTTTCCTTATTTTACGGGCTTTCCAGCCCCTTAAATAGTGAAATGATATGTATTTTCCCTTATTTTTGCCCTTATGCGGAATCAGCAAGGGAAATAAGGGAATTTTTTATTTAGTCGTTGCCTGCCACTTTATCAAGAAGTCTGGCGGAGTTCCGCTTTGCCTTTCTTGTAGAGTGGGCGTAGACATTCATTGTGGTACTGACATCAGAGTGTCCTAACAGTTCCTGCACATCTTTTGGGGCAGCTCCGTTTGAGAGGAGGTTGCTTGTGTAGGTGTGTCGCAACTGGTGGAAATGGAAATTCTCAAATCCGTCCAGTCGTTTCGCAACTGACCGGCAGGCGATGCTGAGTGTGCTTGGAAGTTCCAGACATCCGTCTGGTCTCAAGCAGACAAAGGAGATTTCCTTGTAATCTGCCGGGATTTCTTCGGTTCCGTCCAGATGATAATATTCATAATACACTCTGTTTTTGTCCTGTACTTCCTTGTAGAAATTGCGGTGGTAAAGTTCACCATACTGCATCCGGCTTTTAAGCTGTTTTTTTCTGGCGGTTTTCAGTATTTCAGTCAGAGTATCGCCAAAATCAACAATCCTTACTTTCTTTCGCTTGGTCGGTCCGATGATGTTTTTATGTTTTGTGCCATCATAGCGGATACTTCTTTTAATGGTCAGGCATTGTTCTTCAAGATTGATGTCCTGCCATGTCAATCCGCAAACTTCACCGATACGAAGTCCCGCATAGTATGCGATCTGGATTGGCAGGATTGCAGGTGGATTCTTTACTTTGAGGTATTCTATCAGTCTCTCATAATCTTCATGGGAAATAGGCTGTATGCCTTCTTCTACCTCATCATCTGAGAATAAATCCACATCCTCTGCCTGTTTTTTCAGCTTAATATACTGCATAGGATTAAAAGTAATCAACTGTTTTGGAAATACTGCAAACCGGAAAGCCTGTTGTAATACTGCTGAAAAGGAATGGATGTAATCTTTACTGTATCCTTTTCTCACTTTTCCATCTGGAAATTCCCCACCGAATGTAAGCAGATCGAGAAATGCCTGTAAATGTTCAGCAGTAACGGTTTTTAATTTGCGTTCTGCAATCGGATGTTTCTTGATACAACGGATTGCACCAAGATAATTTTCCACTGTACCATTGCTGAGTGTTCCGACTTTCAGTTCTTCTTCCGCCCACATATCAAGAAGTTCTCCTACAGTAAGATTATCTGTCTTTGCGACAAATTTCTTGCTTTCGTAATCATCCATTGCCTGACGGAGCAGTTTTTCCGTTTCACTTTTACTTTCTGTTCCAGCGT
>CAJLRL010000056.1 GCA_905209075.1 uncultured Lachnospiraceae bacterium
GACTGTACAAAAAGACTGTTTACCTGCGATACCGCATCATGCTTTTCCCCAAATTCATCCTTCTGGCTTAATAACTTCTGTTCAAATCTTTTCTGTTCCAGACGGTGCATAACGTTATGCATTGTTTCCATCAGTTCATTTGGAGAAACCGGTTTAAGCAGATATTCATATACACCATATCGCATTGCCGATCTTGCATATTCAAATTCTGAAAATCCAGATAAAAGTACAACGGCCACATCCATAGACCGTTCTTTCACCATCTGCGCCAGTTCCAGTCCACTGAAACCGGGCATTCTGATATCAAAAATAACCAGATCGATCGATGTGCTCAATAAAAGTTCTTTCGCTTCTACTCCATTTGCAACCGAATACACATCTGTAATTCCTATTGATTTCCAGTCAAGACTCAGCAGTCCCCTGCGAATTACAGCCTCATCATCTGCAATCAACAAATTCATAACATTACCACCTTTTCCTGATTCAAAGAATCACTGCCCCATATAAGAAGCAGTGATTTCTTTTTTCTGAATCATATCATCCTTTTACAGCACCTGCAACCATACCTTCCATAATTTGCTTATGTAATAAAATATAAACTACAATGCTAGGAATAATTGTAATAATAACTGCCGCGATCATACCTACATAGTCTGTAGAATACATCGCCTGGAAGTTGGTAAGTCCTACCGGCAGCGTCATTTTTGAACTGTCCGTGAGGAAAATTCTCGGCAACAGAAGATCATTCCACACATTGATAAACTGAACGACTGCAACTGTTACAACTGAAGATTTTGCTATTGGCAGGATAATCTTAAAGAAACACTGAAATACCGTACATCCGTCAATAATTGCTGCCTCTTCAAGTTCTGTCGGAATGCTTCTCATAAATCCGCAGATAATGAAAATGGCCATCGGAAATCCTACAGCAATCTGCGGAATAATAACAGCAAGATGTGTATCCAGAAGCCCCATCCCCTTAAAAATAGAGAACAGAGGAATTACCAGAGCATAAATAGGAATCATCATTCCTAAAAGGAAAATACTATGTGTAAGGTTTGCAAGCTTCCAATGCATTCTGGCAATTGCATAAGATGCCATTGTTGCAAGGATTACAGTAACCAGAACCGCAGAAACAGCAATAATAACTGAGTTTCCAAAGTATCTGAATACACCACCTTTTACAACTGCATTTACATAGTTTGTCATTGACCACTGTTCCGGTAATCCCCATGTATTCGTATACAATTCAGCATTCGTTTTAAATGATGCCAAAAACAGCCATACAAGAGGGTAGATACAAAGAATCGTAAACCCGATCAGCAATACATATTTAATAACGAGCCATATATTTTCTGAGGCACTTCTCTTCATTTCCCAACACCTCCTACACTGTTTCGTCTGTCTTGAATACTCTGTTGGAAATTCCTACAGATAATATACACAGTAACATTAAGACAACACCGATTGCACTGGCGTATCCATAATTCAGAATATTAAATGACTGATAATACATATATGTAGACATAACCTCTGTTGCATGGTTTGGTCCACCTGAAGTCATAACAGCAACCAGATCGTAATATTTCAGAGAACCTGTAATGATCAGAACTGCGTCAATTTTCAGAATTGGTTTGATAAGTGGGAATGTGATGTATTTAAACTGCTGCCAGCCTGTAGCACCATCAATCTCAGCAGCCTCATAGAAAGAAGAATCAATATTTCTCATTGCAGCCAACTGAATTACCATATGATAACCAACATACTGCCACATAATAACAATGATAATGCAAAGCATTGCCGTTTCTTTATTAGCCAGCCACATCTGCTGCAAACCACCAAGTCCGATTGCTTTTAAGAAACCATTGAGCAGACCATAATTACCATTGTAAATGAATGTCCATGTAAGACCAACTGCTACACCACAGATTACGCATGGAAGGAAAAATACAGTCTGGAAAAATGATGCACCTTTGATTTTTTTGAAGATTGCATTACCAAAGAACATTGCTAATGGCATATGTGCCACCAAAGATCCGACAACCATCAGAATATTATTTCCAAATGCATGTTTAAATGTTTTATCACTGAAAAGACTCAGATAATTTTTGATTCCTACAAAGTTCATCTTTGACATCAGGTCTGTATCAAATAATGAAAGATACACATTATAAAAAATAGGAGCTAATGCAAAGATTGCATAAATAATAAATGCAGGCAATACAAAAAGTGCTATGGTTTTCTTATTACCCATTACTTTATTCATAGACAACTCTCCCTTTTAACAAGCGGAACCCAATGTAAAATCTCAGGTTCCGCCAATTTATTTAACAATCTGTTTATTTACTCTTGCTTTCTGCATAAGACTGCAGGGTATCAAATGCTTCCTGCACATCATCACCGTTTGCAATTCCAATTGCTGTATTGTTAAATTCATTTCCAAGATCAGTATCTACACGGTCAAACCATGGCGTCTGTGCCTTTGCATCTCCCAGAAGATTTACGAAATCTGCACACAGCGGTGTTAATTTTGAATCGTCGATATCAATGTTTGTACTTGGGAAACGTCCATAATCATAAAGTAATGAAGAAGTTGATTCTTCGTTTGTCATATATTTTAACAGCGCTACTGCAGCATCTACATTCTTGCAGTTCTTAGTAATCGCATAAGAAGTGTCAACAGAGCCAACTTCTACACCTGCATATTCTTCATTTACTGCCGGCATTAAGAAGCAACTAATATTTTCTGCTTCTGCAGCATTCTCTTTCTTATCCAGATTGGAGATTTCCCAACATCCGTTGAAGTACATTGCTGTCTGTCCATTTGCAAATTGTAACTGTGCCTCTTCTCTTGATACTCCGGTAAATCCATCTTCGAAATATCCTTTATTAACTTCTTCCTGGAACAGTTTACCAGCTTCAACCATACCTTCGTCGTTCCATTTTCCTGTGCCATCTTTTATAGAGTTGAATAAATCCTCGCCTTTAATTCCATCACTCAGCTGCTGGATATACTGAGATACAAGCCATGCATCATCCGCTGTAGAAGCTAATGCAACAGGTGTAACTCCATTTTCTTTTAATGTGTCGCATACCTGCACATACTCATCATATGTAGTCGGAACTTCAAGACCATATTTATCAAAAATTGCTTTGTTATAATACATGATAGCTGTACTCTGCTGAGTTGGGATTGCATATACTTCGCCATCATATGTCAAAGGCTCTAAGATACCGCTGTTAAAACTATTTTTCCATTCTTCATCTTCATCCAGATATTTCTGAAGGCTGACAATCTTATTACCATTTACAAAGTTTTCAAGATATCCAAGTTCCCATGTAAAGATAATATCTGTTTCAGAATCAGAAGCCATCATTGTTGTCAGTTTTGTCTTATAGTCAGAGTTGGTTACGTTCTGAATTTCTACCTTTACTCCGTACTCGTTGGACTCATTAAATCCATCAATAATCTTACGGTATCCTTCCATATATGCATCTGAATCAGAACCGTTCATCATAATAGTCATTGTTTCAGAGCTACTGTCTGCTTTTGAGTCTGAAGAATCAGAGCTTCCACCATTGCTTCCACAGCCGGTAAGCATACTTGCAGCCATTGCACCGATCAATAAACACACTGTAAATTTTTTCATCTTATTTCTTTCCTCCCTGCTTGTGATATTTGTATATATCTCTGTGTTTTCTATAAGAATATTTTATCAATTTTTACTTTTATTTAAAGAAATAATTATGTCCTTTTTGTTTGTTATTTTGTCATTCATTTGTTAGATTTTTGTCTTTTATAGTTTTTGCACAATATAATATCAAGATTTAAAAGCAATATAAAACACAGGAAGATCTATAAGAAAAATCTCCCTGTGTTTTACATTATCTATATTCTACGCTTCTTCAACAATTTTTACATTCCATGGTAAAACAGTGATACTTTCTCCATCCTGTACAGATTCTCCTGATAACAATTCAGTACCATTTTTGCCATGGTAAGAAACCTTCTGCTCTTCAGCGGAATAGTTCAGGATATATCTGACACATTTTCCCAAATCGTTGTTTCCTTTTCTTACGATCACCGGCCATCTGTATTCCGTAAGCTCTACCTCTGCGCTCTTAAGTGCTTCTGTGATTACTGCTTTTAAAGTGTTGTCATCTGTCATGCAACCGATGTAGATGGCAGTTCCTTTTTCATAATGATTCTTAGTGACTGCTGCATATTCTTTCCAATTATAATGGTCATAAGATGCCAGAACTTCAGCTTCCTGTGGCATTAATAATTCCATGAATACTTTAGCTGTTGCAGGCACATCTGTATTTTCTTCAGTCTCAATAATTTCTTTTGTTTCGTTTTTCTTATCTGCTTCATCTGCACCACTTTCTCGGATAATACTTCCAGTCAGTCCAACGTTCTTCGGGAAAGTAAACTGCTGGTAGTTGATTCCGAAGCAGTTACTTAAAATATGCGGCTGCATTTCATGGCTTACTTTAATATTCTCATTTGCAAATGCAGTCTTAAATGTTGCCACCAGAGTCCCGCCGTCTGCCACATACTGTTTCAGTCTTTCCAGAAGTTCATCTGGTGCTGCATAGAGTGCTGGGACAAAGATTGCTTTATACTGTTCCAGATTATCAGATTCCGGCCATACGAAGTCACACTCAATATTCATCTGATACAGTGCATCATAAATCCAGCGCACAACATCATTATATCCAATGCCATTATTTCCTGCCGCAGTTGCTTCGATTCCGAACCACTTGAGAGCCGTTAATGCCTCATTACTTACAAGGATAGCGACATCATTTTTCTTCTTCAGATTCACCAGATGACTTCCGATTTCTGAGAATTCCTTACCCATAATACATGCTTCGCGATATGGCGCATTCTCCTGCATGTCATGACTGAGAAGTCCCTTCCAGTATGTCTCAAAAGAATTATGAATAGAATGCCAATGCCA
>CAJLRL010000057.1 GCA_905209075.1 uncultured Lachnospiraceae bacterium
ATGGCATCAAACACATAGCCTGCGATGCGTGAATCGTTGTGATACTTTTCATAGCTGCCCATATCAGAGACATTGAAGGCTTTGAGAATCGGGATAGCTTTTGCTGCCTCCGCCTCTGTCTCCGGAATTTCCCCATGTATCTGGACATAGTCAAAGCCTGCAGCCTCAATCTGTCTGACCTGCTCTATGGATGGCGAAACTACAACGGCGACTCTTTTGATGGAAGCATCAAGGGCTGCCATAATCTCCTTTGCCTGTTCGATGGATATATTTCTCTTACTCTTTGGAAAAAATAACACCATACCCGCAAAATCAACGTGATTTTCGTTGAGATACCGTGCTTCGGCAGGTGAAGTCAGACCGCAGATTTTTACTTTGGTGTTGGAATTTATATTTATATCTTTATTGTTATTATTATATATATTCTGTGTATTCATATCCTAAGAATAGCATTGTTGCAGGTTGATCGCAAGTGGATATATGTTAAATTAATGAGCATTAATTGCAAGTGGATTTACGTTAAATTATTGAGTATAGTTCGCAAGCCGCGGGTACCATGGTGCACACACTATCCCGCGAAAGCGAATAGCGGAGCTGCTTAGAGACTGTAGAATTGTGCTATGCAAAGCAGAAATGCCGAGGCATGGACGCCGAGGCAAGGAGAAATCGAGCCATGGATGGCGAGTTTCGACGGTTTCGTCGAGTTAAGAAAACCTTGGGCACAATTTGTACAGCCTCTTAGCTGCGTAGCGTAGCGAACGTGGGATAGTGTGTGCACCATGGTACCCGCGGTTTGCGAACAGGTGTACTACTACAAACAACTACAAACAACGGTTAATACGGATTGCATGCGCAAAAATGAGATGTTATAATGCAGTTAATAAACAGTAATAAAGCAGGAGATAACAATTATGTCAACAGAAGAGATTAAAGAATATATCGGAACACAGCTCAAAGCACTCACATCAATAGCAAGCCCTACAGGTTTCACAAAAAATGCCACAGACTATCTGATGAAGCAGCTTGAGGCTATGGGATATGCGCCACAGCTTTCAAATAAAGGAAATGTTAGCGTAGAAATCGGTGGAGAGGGAGCACCTTTGGTATTGGCAGCGCATGTGGACACACTTGGAGCCATGGTTCGCTCAATAAAGGATAACGGACGTTTGCGCCCGACAACTATCGGTGGTCATCAGTGGAGCACAGCAGATGGAGAAAACTGCATGGTTTTCACGCGTGATGGCAGAATGTACACAGGTGTGGTGCTAAATACAGAGCCATCGGCACATGTGGCAGATGAAAAGGTTGAGACAAAGGAAGAGAATATGGAAATCCTGCTCGATGAAAATGTAAATGACAAGCAGGGCGTAGCGGCACTTGGCATCCAGACAGGGGATATTATCGCCATGGATCCACGTACAGTCATCACGGAGAGCGGCTATATCAAGAGCCGTTTCCTTGATGATAAGCTGTCAGCCGCCATCTTACTCGGTGTGGCTCATGCCGTAAAGGAGGAGGGCTGGAAGCTAAACCGCAAGGTCACACTGCTCTTTACGGTTTATGAGGAGGTAGGCCATGGCGGAAGCTTTGTACCGGCTGATACGGAGGAGATGATTTCCGTAGACATGGGCTGTGTTGGAGCCGACCTCGGCTGTACGGAGCGTATGGTTTCAATCTGTGCTAAGGACTCAGGCGGACCTTACAACTATGAGCTTGTCACAGAGCTTTCATATCTGGCAAAGAGTGAGGGGCTTGACTATGCAATCGATGTTTATCCGCACTACGGCTCAGATGTCGAGGCTACACTGCACAGCGGATATGATATCCGTCATGGGCTTATCGGTGCAGGAGTTTATGCATCGCATAACTATGAGCGCTCACATATGGATGGCGTGGAGAATACTTATAAGCTTTTGAAAAAATATATTACAAAATAGTATCATTGTGATACATTATTTCATGTATTCAAACAAAGTAGCAGAGAGGTAAATACACCATGAATTTAAAAAAAGTTCATCATATTGCCATTATTGGGAGCGACTATGAGAAATCAAAGCACTTTTATGTGGATCTATTAGGTTTTTCTATTATTCGAGAAAATTACAGACCGGAACGTGATGATTATAAAATTGATCTTCAACTCGATGAGATAGAATTAGAACTTTTTATCATTAAAAATTGTCCGAAGCGTCCAAGTTATCCAGAGGCTTACGGTCTCAGGCATCTTGCCTTTGCTGTAGACTCGGTCGATGATACTGTAAGAGAATTGAATAAAAGGGGCATCATAACTGAGCCGATTAGACTCGATACTTACACAGGCAAAAGAATGACATTCTTTCATGATCCGGACAATCTACCCTTGGAAATTCACGAATAAAGAATAACAATTCGAAAGTTACGGAGGAAACATAATGGAATACAGAAAATTTGATAATATAATAATAGCGAGAATTGACAAAGGGGAGGAGATTTTGGAGCAACTGAAAGCAATTGCCATAACTGAGAATATAAAGCTTGCCAGTATTAATGCTCTTGGAGCTATCAATGATTTCACAGTCGGAGTATACAAGACAGATGAGAAGAAATATTACTCAAACAGTTTTAAGGGATATTATGAAATTACATCGCTGACAGGTACAATCAATACAATGGATGGAGAATATTATGCACATCTTCATTTGAGTGCCGGTAATGAAAAAGGTGAAGTGTTTGGAGGACATCTGAACAGAGCTGTTGTAAGTGCAACTTGCGAGCTCGTGATTACGGTAATTGATGGAAAAGTTGACAGAGTTTATGATGAAGAAACAGGACTTAATGTATTCAATTTCTGAACACTTTTTGGTTTTTCATAATAGTATCTACAACTGTTGTTATTTTTATTTGTGGTCGATATTATTTTGCACACAATAAAAGCTATAAAAATTAGGCAATTGATTATGCAAAATGGGAGAACTTTGCAAAAGTAATTAAAAGAGCAATGATCGCATGTGAAAACAGCGGGCACAGTATTCCAGACGATTTTCCTGAAGTCAGGAAAATCGTTGAAGCTGGAGGCACCACGAACCCCAAAAAAGATTATGAACTGGACGAAGATAACAGAAGACTTGTTGTCAGGGGAGACATCAAACAGTGGAATCAAATGTTGGCAGAGACAGCACATAATGCAGGAGTTATTACGAATGAGGAATTTGCGATTTTTCAAAATGCCGGATATATGGGACTATATGGTGGATTAGATGTTGAAGGTATTTTGGCAGCAGTTTATCAGAGTGTGTTTGGTGGAGATGTATATCTGTCATTAGAGGAAAAAGTAGCTAATTTATTATTTAATGAAATTGGTAACTCGCAAGTTGTTTAATGGAGAATGTATGAAGAAGAGAATAACGCTTATTGTTTTTTCGATGCTAATAATTGCTGCTTTATATGTGTTGTATTGTTTTAATTATATTCCACATAAAAAATATACAAATGCAGATTTCAATATAGAAGCTTACAAGAGCAATATTGATAAAGACAATGATGGTATAGATGACCAAACAGATATATTAAATAATGCAAATAATTACATAAAAACTAATCCAAAATATAAAAGCAAATATTACAACACAGGTTATCCAAATGATGAATATGGGGGGTGTACTGATGTAGTAGCTTTTGCTTTAAAAGATGCAGGATATGATTTGATGGTATTAGTAAATGAGGATATAAAAAACAATAAAGAATTATATGATATAGATGCCGTTGATAAAAATATAGATTTTAGAAGAGTTAAAAACTTAAAAGTATATTTCGATAATAATGCAATAAGTCTTACTACAGATATAAATGAAATAGAGGAATGGCAAGGTGGAGATATTGTTGTATTTAAAAAACATATCGGCATTATATCTGACAAGAGAAATCGAAAAGGTATATGTTTTGTTATTCATCATGCAAACCCATATCAAATATATTATGAAGAGGATATACTGGAACATCGTGATGATATCATAGGACATTATAGAATCAGTTAAACAACTCCCAGTTTTTGAAACTGAGAAATCGGAATTTGTAAAGGAGATATACAACATGAAGAAAGTCTGCTTAGCGGTTTTGCCAGCTTTAACAATAGTGTTAGAATTATTACCCTTGGGAGCAGTTTGTATTTTTGCAACATCTCCAACAGAAAGAGTAAAAGAAACATTCTCATACTTTAGCCTTACACCGTTTGGCTATGCAAATTTTGCTCCACTTATTACAGCCACACTTACTGTTGCCATCTTCTTACTTTCATTGTTTTCATTGAAGAAGAAAGGTGTTCTCAAAGCATTGTTTGTCCTTTCCATTATTACGGTAGTTATTTCTCTTTTGCCATTGATGTATGGCTTAAACTACTATACCCTTGTAGGAGCCTTTATAACAGTAACACTTGTAATAGAAAGTATTTTGGCTAAGATACAACAAAAGTAAAGCGATAACTTC
>CAJLRL010000058.1 GCA_905209075.1 uncultured Lachnospiraceae bacterium
GCATACACATCGAAGCAGTAAGAAGTATCCGCAAGGACTTTAATTTCTCGATGTGTTTGAGTATATTTGAACACATTTTGAGTGGCAGGAATAAAAGAAAATGATCTTAGCATTAGATGTGGGAAATACAAACATAACTTGTGGAGTATTTGATGGAGATACAATAAAGACAAGTTTCCGCATAACAACAAAAATGCCGCGTACATCGGATGAATATGCAATGATAATAATGACGCTTCTTGAGAAAAACGAGGTATCAGTACCAGAGATACATGATGCTATTATTTGTTCGGTAGTACCTAATATAATGCATTCACTGCAGAATGCGTTAATCAAATATTTTAATATCAAGCCAATAATTGTCGGTGTAGGAATAAAGACCGGAATCAGGATAGCTACGTCAAACCCACAGCAGATTGGTGCAGACAGAATAGTTGATGCTGTTGCTGCATATGAATTATATGGAGGACCGGTTATCGTAATTGATTTTGGAACAGCTACAACATATGATATGGTCGATGCGGAAGGAACTTTTATGGGTGGCATTACGGCACCGGGAATTCGTATTTCGGCAAAGGCGTTGTGGGAAGATACTGCAAAACTTCCTGAGATTGAGATTAAAAAGCCAGACACTATTTTAGGAAAAGATACTATCACAAGCATGCAGTCTGGACTTGTTTATGGTCAGATAGGCCAGACGGAGTATATCATTAAAAAGACAAAAGAAGAAACAGGTCTTATGGATGCAAAGGTTGTAGTAACTGGTGGGCTCGGCAGAATCATTTCAGGGGAGACAAGCACCGTGGATGTATATGATCCGGATCTTACATTAAAAGGTATAAATCTTGTGTATCAAAAGCAGAATAGAAAGCATATGAATGGTAAGTAATTATGGAAAGCATTGAGCCTGAAAATAATATGAAGAGATCCAATAAAATAAAAAAGTTAAAGATAGGCAGTGTTACATTACCAAATAATTTAATACTTGGACCTATGGCAGGCGTGACAGACCTGCCTTTTCGATTATTATGTAAGGAACAGGGCGCAGGTCTTTTGTGCATGGAAATGGTCAGTGCCAAGGCAATATTATACAAAAATAAAAATACAGAGAGTCTTTTATCCATAGATGAAAGAGAAAACCCGGTTTCGCTTCAGATGTTTGGCTCAGATCCGGACATTATCTCACAGATCGCACATTCTATAGAGGAGCGTCCATTTGATATACTGGATATAAATATGGGATGTCCGGTGCCTAAAATAGTAAACAATGGAGAAGGCTCGGCGCTTATGAAAAATCCGCTTCTGGTGGGTAAAATAATAGAAAAAACTGTAAAAGCAATAAATAAGCCAGTGACTGTAAAAATCAGAAAAGGTTTTGATGATGAACATATAAATGCCGTTGAGATAGCGCATGTGGCTGAGGAAAGTGGTGCAAGTGCAGTAGCGGTGCACGGCAGAACGAGAGAACAGTATTATTCAGGAAAAGCAGACTGGGATATAATACGACAGGTTAAGGAAGCTGTCTCAATTCCGGTAATCGGAAACGGAGACCTTTTATCAGCGGCAGATGTAATAAAAATGCAGGAACAGACGGATTGTGATGGTTTTATGATAGCTCGCGGTGCACAGGGAAATCCATGGATCTTTAAACAGATACTTCATTATTTTCAAACAGGAGAGCAGCTCGATAAACCATCATTTGAAGATGTCAGCCAGATGATACTCAGACATGCAAAAATGATGATAGAATTCAAGGGTGAATTTACCGGGATTCATGAAATGAGAAAACACACGGCATGGTATACTGCAGGGTATCCTCATTCGTCGCATTTAAGGGCTGCAGTCAATACTATAGAAAATTATGAACAGTTGGAGACACTGCTCGGAAATTATGGCACGAAACGTTGATTTCCTTGACATTAGGGCAATTTTCTATTATAATACGTGCGTTAAATTAGGCAAAATATAAAATAAAAATAATTATAAAGAGAAGGGTAGAATCATGGATAAGAAAAACATTCTGACATATGCAGGACTCAGAAAACTCGAGGACGAACTTGAAGAATTAAAGGTTGTAAAACGTAAAGAGGTTTCGCAGAAAATTAAAGAAGCTCGTGAGCAGGGTGACTTATCAGAGAACGCAGAATATGATGCTGCGAAAGATGAACAGCGTGACATCGAGACCCGTATCGAAGAAATCGAGAAAATACTTAAGAATGCAGAAGTAGTGGTTGAGGAAGAAGTTGACCTCGATAAGATCTCTATCGGTTGTAAGATCCGTATCTTAGATTGCGAGTTTGACGAAGAATTAGAGTACAAGATCGTTGGCTCAACAGAGGCAAACAGCTTAAAGGGTAAGATTTCAAACGAGTCACCTGTTGGAAAAGCTCTACTTGGAAAAAAGGTTGGAGATACAGTAACAGTTGAGACTCAGATGGGAGATCTCACATACAAAGTACTTGAGATCCAGAGAGCAGAAGAGAACTAATTATTCACATCGGAAACATCTGTGGTAGACATGACTTATGATGGGGAATGTTAGCAGATGTTTTCGTTATAGTACGGAAAGGTAAAAAAATGGCTGATCAGAATAACAAAAAAGGTGGACAGCAGCAGGATGTAAACCAGCTTCTTAAGGTTCGCCGTGAAAAATTACAGAATTTACAGGATGCGGGAAAAGACCCATTCCAGATTACAAAATATGATGTTACTCATCACAGCAGTGATGTAAAAGAGCAGTATAATGCGCATGAGTCAGAAATCCTTGCAGGAAGAGTTGCTCCAAACGTAGAAGGACTCGATGATGCAGCAAAAAGAGAAGTAATAAATAACGATTACAACGAGAGAAGAGAAATCATGGATGCGCAGCCAATCGAGGTAAGCATCGCAGGACGTATGATGTTCAAGCGTGTCATGGGCAAGGCTTCTTTCTGCAATATCCAGGATTTAAAGGGCAATATCCAGGTATATGTGGCAAGAGACAATATCGGAGAGGATTCATATGCGGATTTCAAGAAATCAGATATCGGTGATATCTATGGTGTAAAGGGATTTGCTTTCAGAACAAAAACAGGTGAGATTTCAATCCATGCAGAGGAGATGACATTACTTTCTAAATCACTCCAGATCCTTCCTGAGAAATTCCATGGACTGACAGATACAGACACAAGATACCGTCAGAGATATGTAGACCTTATCATGAATCAGGAGAGCAAAGAGGTATTTATCAAGCGCTCACAGATACTCAAGGAAATCCGTAACTTTCTTGCAGGCCGTGATTTCATGGAGGTTGAGACACCTATGCTTGTTTCAAACGCAGGTGGTGCCGCAGCAAGACCATTCGAGACACACTACAACGCATTGAACGAGGATGTAAAGCTTCGTATTTCCCTTGAGCTTTACTTAAAGAGACTCATCGTCGGAGGACTTGAGCGAGTATACGAGATCGGACGAGTTTTCCGTAATGAGGGTGTAGACACACGCCACAACCCGGAGTTTACACTTATGGAGCTTTACCAGGCATACACAGACTACGAGGGTATGATGGAGCTGACAGAGTCAATGTTCCGTTACCTTGCTGAGAAGGTATGCGGTTCGACAAAAATCTCATACAACGGCGTGGAGATCGACCTTGGAAAGCCATTTGCAAGAATGACAATGAACGAGGCTATTAAGAAATATGCAGGAATCGATTTTGATGAAGTTCCAGATGATGAGGCAGCAAAGAAGCTTGCTGAGGAGCATCATATCGAGTATGAGGAGCGCCATAAGAAGGGCGATATAATTAATCTGTTCTTTGAGGAGTACTGTGAGAAAGAGCTCATCCAGCCTACTTTCATCATGGATCATCCGATTGAGATTTCTCCTCTTACAAAGAAGAAACCAAGCGACCCTACAAAGGTAGAGCGTTTCGAGCTGTTCTGTAATACATGGGAGATGTGTAATGCGTACTCAGAGCTCAACGATCCAATCGACCAGCGTGAGCGTTTCGCAGCACAGGATGCCAACGCAGCAGCTGGAGATGATGAGGCAGAGCACACAGATGAGGACTTCCTCAATGCACTTGAAATCGGTATGCCGCCAACAGGTGGAATCGGATACGGAATCGACCGTCTGGTAATGCTTCTGACAGATAGCCAGGCTATCAGGGACGTATTATTATTCCCGACGATGAAGAGCTTGGATAAATAAACCTAGTGTTTATGCGGGATTGAGG
>CAJLRL010000059.1 GCA_905209075.1 uncultured Lachnospiraceae bacterium
ATCTACGCTTAAATGCTGTGTCCATTGGAAATACGCCCTGATCTGCACTGTTCATTGTTGCCCATATGTACATATTTTCTGGAATTTTCATATATAATAATTTACTAATATCCTCTTTTGTGTATTTATCTTCATCCTTCTGTTTAAATATTTTATTGCCATATTCATTGTTTTCTTCAGAATTCAAACACAAAAGTTCTTTTCTCAAATATTTTTTTATATCTTCTGTTGTTGCAATCGGATATTCACTAACACCATCTTTTCTATCTAACAACTGAAAAACATCTCCAAAAACTGCTGCAACATTAGCCCTATTAATTTCTTCTACAATAAGTAAATAATCCTCACCTGGATTATTTACTGCTCGTGTATAAACTCTCATAAATGGTCCAGGAACATACTCATATGTTATATCCCCTGGCTTTTCTCCCTGAACAGGTTTATATGTACCGACAAATTGTGAAAACGAATAATTAGGATGAAAAGTTACCCTTTCAACATTATCACCAAAAACCGCACTATCTTTTTCAAGTTTATGGCTTTTACCGGTTCCCGGTGCACCAAATATTATTCTATTTTTTTCACCTTTATTCTGCTTATCTATAGAATATACATAAGTAGGGTTAAGTTTTCCCCATGCCATATGTAAAGCCTTTGTATCATCATATTCAACATTTTCCGTAGCATTAACAATTGTTGCTGTTAGAATCAATTCATTTTGATTTCTAATATTTATATCTGATACAAACCAACATGCATTTTCTCCTAACCCTAATTGTTTCTTCATCTGTTTTATAAAGATATCATTAGAATATATATCTTCATTGTCATAATATGTATTACTAGGTCCATATTTAACCCTAAGTCTCCCTGCATGAGACATAGAGGTGTCTCTTGTAATTAACAGAATATATTTCCCGTCATCTATGAGCACATCATTTACATATACTTTCTGAAAAAGAGCTGCTAAAACTACTGGTGAGTTCTCTACATTTCCAAAAACTACATTTCCACCTTTTCCTATTTTAGTTGAAACTTTTTCCAGTGGAACTGCGGAATATACCATTCCTTTTAATAATTCATCAATTTCTGCATCATTATTTATTTTATGTTCCTTTCCCTGCCCCAACGCCGTTGCCCAATTAGGCGTTGAACCTCCAACTTTGACCTTATGCCCAAATGCTAGTGTTGCAAAATCTATTTTCATAATAATTGCCTCCATATATGATTTAATAATATTCCAACAAGATTTACATCCCAACCATTAGCTGCTCGCTTAGATAACTGTGTATATGACTGATTTGCAAAATCAATTTCTCCATCCTTAAATCCCATCAATCTAAATTGTTCTGTCACCGAATATTTACGAACAATCTCTATCCCATCAGGACCTGTAGGCTCAACCAATCTTAATTTATTATGCTCAGGTGCTAAAATTGTAATGCTAATGCCATCATCTCTTATCTTTCTATTGTATAAATCAAAGCAAGATGCTTCTGAAACAACAAATGATGGTATCCCATAAAAATCCTTTATCCTCTGGATCTGTTTCTGTGACAAATACAAGAAATCTTCTGGATTATCATCAACAAAATCTTTCAATCTTAATCCATTTTCAATAGTCGGTGGTGTCATTGAGAAATCATCTGGCAATCCTCCTAAGCGAGCAAACATCCATAGTCTTTCTCTGTTTTGTGGAATTCCATAATCCTTTGTATTAAGTATCGCATATTTTAAATCTCCATACCCCATTTCTTTTAATGAATTCTTCAACGTATTGAATGTATTTTCAAACCTTTTCGTAGCTAGTCCCTTTACATTTTCCATAAAAATATATTTTGGTTTTTTTACAGCACAAATTCTTAAAATATCATATAATAATGTTCCCCTTCCATACTGATCATTTTCTCCTTGTTGCATTCCTACAGTAGAAAATGGTTGACAAGGAAATCCTCCTGTAAACAAATCAAATTCAGGTAAATCTTCTGGGTTTATCTGTGTTATATCTCCCCAGTTATGTATAGGCTTTCCTTTTTTGTCCGTATGATTAGCATCATATAATGCAGAAGCAAATTTATCAAATTCCGAATATCCGACAACTTTGTGATTTATCCCCGCTCGTTGCAGTCCATATGTTGCACCTCCATAGCCGGCGAAGCCTTCAAATACTCTAATTTGTTTGTGTCGTTTTAACTTATTCATTTATAATGTTACCTTTCAATTAATTGTTACAAATTACGTTTAAGCCTATTAATGACTTAACCATTCATCTTCTATTTCTTCATAAGGATAATCTCGTTCTTCACAAAATCCCTTTATATTTCTCATAGCAGCAATATTAGGTCTAGCCTTTCCAGTTTCCCATCTATTCACTGTCGAAGACGCTACACCTAGCTCTTTTGCGAAATCTTCTTGTGTCATTAAAAACTTTTCTCTTAATACTCTTATTTTATCAGATAATTTCATTATACTTGTGCCTCCTACTCATTTTACAATCATTATCATAGCATAAAACAGGCGTTTTATCAAATAAATATGCAAGGGGAAGGGATATGCAATTGGAATAAGGGCAGATTAATCATCTCCCTCTGCCCTTATTCCACATCTTATCTTCCGCCTTATCTTTACCAGCATCTCTGCTAACACTCTCATCATAAATCCTCTGAAACTCCTCATAAAGCTCATCTCCAGCCAGCTTTATCTCCAGCCTTTTCATTACATCCGATAACAACCTTATGCTGCCACTTACATCAGCAATATCAAATCCGAATATATCAGCCTTAGCAGAATCACTGACATTCTCATAACCACCAAGCTCTGATATTCTCCTGACAATCCAGCCAGCTTTATCCACAGGTTCAGTTTCTCTAATTTCCACAAATTCACTTTTACCTTTTACATCAGTTATACTTTCGCCAACTCTTGCCATATTCACATCAGACAAATTAAGAATCTCTGGTATTCCTATGCCATCTAAATCAGTCTGTTGTTTTCTCGCACTATCAGCTTGCTCTTTCTGTCTGCTTATTTCATTCTGATTATTGTCAGACTTCTTTCCTGTAACACTTATATCCAGCTCAACAACCGCTTTTTCAGTTCTCTCAACCAGCATATCCTCTTCCATCCCCGGTATCTCAACATCCCTGTCAGCAACAATCTCCTCATTCCCCGACACCGCATAATAAGCCGTATACAAATCTCCTTTTATAATGTCATCAGCAAGCTGTATCTACCTCTTAACATTTCTCTTCTCCTGCTTAAGCTCATCCAGTTCTTCCTGCACTTCCATGTGCCATATCTGATATTCCCGGTACTGCTCTTCATTCTTTATACTGCGTTTCCGACTAGAACTTTCTCTGTATATCTCCCTCTGTCTGTCCTCAATCTGCTGGATCTTTTTTTCTTGCTCACCTATGAAATCCACAAGCTCCACAACACTTTTGATGTCATTATTTACAAGCAGCAGATATTCGTCCTGTAACTAATGAAACCGCTTCAAATCCTCTGTATACTTTGCTCCACCGACTGCAAAACACTTCTGATCTACAATCCTTAATCTGTATAGCTTTGCATAAAAATTCTTCTGGAATGATGACAGCTTCGCCCTGTGTAATTCCCTGATATCCGACGAATAAAAGTAAGGCTTTGCCATCCAAGGCAACATGATGCCTTAACGTTTCCTCTGAAAACATCTTGCCCAGCTTTGCCAGTTTATGATAATAACGAAATCCTGGTGCCTGCACTTCCATCCACGCATCTTTCTTGAATACATATCCAAGTCTTTTCATCAGATATTTCAAATGCTCCACATTTCCGGCTGCATACGCACACATCTTGGCATCCCTGAGAATTATCTCTTTCATTGACATTTCTCTTTCCCACTTGTCCCTGCTGATATTTTTCGGATTCCTGCTGTACTCTGCCGGCATTCTCCTAATGAATATTTTGAGTGGAATATAACATGGCCTCAGGCGTAAATGAAACTATTCATACACAGCTCACTTTAGTACCAAAATAGTACCACAAGGCAAAAAACAAGCTCGCAAATGCCCATTTTACTAGGCTTTGCGAGCTTTTGAAAATTATTCAAACTCTACAAAGACTAACGCTTTTTGTTTAGGAATTATTCTCTGTAA
>CAJLRL010000060.1 GCA_905209075.1 uncultured Lachnospiraceae bacterium
GATATTTGGGCGTTTATCTGTGTAATGTTTAATATAGTAAATCATTTTGTTTATGAGTTTCGAGGAACACCGGCCATGGCATCGGATATTGCAACCGTAGGTACTGCACTGGAAGTTGCAGACGGTTATAAGATACAATTTAATTTCTATACAACAGTTGCACTGGTAATGCTGTTTGATTTTATAATGCTTGGCCGCGTGATAAAATGTGAACCTGTTTTCAAAAAAGTTTCTCATCGTCTGTGTGGAATCGCTGTAATGGCTATTGTGAGTGTAACTGGTTTTTCACAGCTTGTTATGACAGACATGGTAAGCAACAGAGGATTGTATCTGAGTCTTTTTAATCCAATGAGAAGTTATCAGCAATATGGCAGTATCGCCTGTTTCACAAGAAGCATCAAGCTTTCTGTACCAGAGAAACCAAATGGATACAGTCTGAAAAAAGTAGAAGAGATTACTTCAAAATATACTTCTGATACCGTAGATCCAAATAAGAAACGACCAAATGTAATTGCTGTTATTAATGAGGCCTTTTCGGATCCGCAGGTTCTTGGAGATATTGAGACAAATGAAGATTACATGCCATTTATTCATGATCTGATGAAAAATGGAAACTGTGTGAGTGGAACAACTTATGCATCAATCGTAGGCGGTCAGACTGCAAATACGGAATATGAATTTCTGACAGGAAATTCTATGGCATTTCTTCCAAAAGTAACGGTTGCATTTCAGTTATATCTGAGGCATGCAATGCCATCGTTGGTAACTGAACTGAAGAGCGAAGGATACACAGGAAATTCAGCAACCCATCTTCAGAAGGCACGAAACTATAACCGAGACAAGGCATATCCGCTGCTTGGATTTGATAAGTTCTATGATTATACAAATATGGGAGTCCCGTTTGTAAAAATGAGAAATAATGCGACGGACCAGTGTACCTACGACAATATCACACATGATTATGAACAGCAGAGAAAATCGACAGACGCACCGTATTTCGGTTATACAATGACGATTCAGAACCATAGTTCTTATGATGTACCATTTGATAATTTCGATGATAAACGAATTGTAGTAGAGAATGCAGATGCAACGGATCTGGGATATTACCTCAGTCTTATCAAATATTCAGATGAGATGTTTGAAAATCTGATCAATTATTATAAAAATACAGATGAACCGACAGTAATCTTTCTGACAGGAGATCACCAGCCGAGAATTCATGATGAATCGATGGATTCTATCACAAATGGAGAGTGGCGTAATTGGAATGATGAGGAAATGATGCGGCGATATGAGGTTCCATTCCTTATCTGGGCTAATTATGACATTGATAAAAAGACTGTAGAGAAGACAAGTATGAATTATCTCCAGACCATCCTTATGGAGACGATAGATGGAGATCTGACCGGTTTCCAGAAGTTCCAGCAGGATCTACAGAAAGAGATTCCGGTACTGACCAGTAATGGATATTGGGGAGCAGATGGAAAATTCTACAGTGTGGATGATAAGAACTCACCATATTATGATCTGATTCAGGAATACGCAATGCTGCAGTATAATGATATGACGGATTATAAAAACCGGGTAGAAGATTTTTTTGAATTGAAACAATAACAGAATAATGAGAGCAAAAAGCAATCAGGATGTTAAGTCCTGGTTGCTTTTTTCTTGATCTGCGCCAACGATAAGGTGAGTTTTGTTATATTTTGTGACACGATATTTGCATAGATAACTTTTTATATATGGTGTACTATAATACTATAAGTAATATCGAAACTATTAAGATGATAAGTTAAGGGAGGAATTTTAACGATGGATCTTTCAACTTTAGTAAAAATGTCAAACACATACGGCAGCAATCCGGCTTACGTCCTGGCAGGTGGCGGCAATACTTCTGTCAAAGACGATACAACCCTGTATGTTAAAGGTTCCGGTACACAGCTTGCTACGATCAAAGCAGAAGAATTTGTCAAAATGGACAGAGCTCGTCTGAATGAGATTATGAAAACAGAATACCCTGCAGATGATGTGAAACGTGAATCTGCATATCTTGCGGATGTTATGGCAGCAGTAACCGATGATGACAAGACGAAACGCCCAAGTGTAGAGGCCTTGCTTCATAATTTATTTGCTTATACTTATGTACTGCATGTTCATCCGACACTGATCAATGGTCTGACATGCGGACAGGGCGCAGGTGCACTCAGTGAACAGCTTCTTGGTAAAAAAGTACTCTGGATCGATATCTGCAAACCGGGATACACGCTGGCACGTATCTGCTATGAAAAAATGAATGCTTACAAAGAAGAATTCGGAAAAGATGTTCAGGTTCTCCTGCTTCAAAATCACGGAATCTTTGTTGCAGCGAATACTGTAGAAGAGATTGGTGTTTTATTTGATGGAGTTATCAACAAATTAGAGAAACAGGTAAAAAGAACGGCTGACGTAAGTGATGCAGTTACACCTGAAAAAGAACAGACTGCAAAGAGACTTTCCGAGTTACTGGGACATGCTGTAGAAGTTGTTCCGGCTGCAGAAATGAATAATTTTGTGAAAGATAAAACAACTGCAGCACCGCTTTTGAAACCATTTACTCCGGATCACATTGTATACTGCGGACCATACCCATTATTTGTAGAAAATGTTGAACAGGCAAAAGATGTACTGGATGCATTTATGAAAGAGCATGACAAAGAACCAAGACTGATCCTGGTACAGGGCGTGGGCGCATTTATCATGGAAGATGACAAGGCAAAAGCTGCAAAAGCACAGCTTCTGGTAAAGGATGCGATCAAACTTGCTGTATATGCCGAAAGTTTTGGCGGTGCATTACAGATGACAGATGATATTACATACTTTATTACTCATTGGGAAGCGGAAGCATATCGTAGTAAGAAATAAAGATACAGGTGTATCCTTCATTCTTGAATTGTGGTAATATATTGTCTATAAAACAGCAGGAGGTAATATTTCATGGTAAAAATAATTTCAGACAGCACCTGCGACCTTTCGCCAGAGCTGGTGAACAGATATGATATTGATATTTTGCCGCTTCATATTCTTCTTGGCGAGAAGGAATATAAGGATGGCAAAAATATAACTCCGGATGAAATCTTTGCATGGTCAGATGCACATAAGACAACACCCAAAACTTCGGCACCATCTCTGGTGGATGCGATAGAAATATTGAAACCTTATGTCGAAGAAAAAAGGGAAGTTATCTGTTTTTCAATATCATCAAGTATGTCAACTTCCGGAAATGTTATGCGTCTTGCTGCTGATGAGCTGGAAGCCTCCGATTTTGTGACGGTTATTGATTCTGCAAATCTTTCAACAGGTATTGGGCTTCAAGTCGTGGAGGCAGCAGTAATGGCACAGGCAGGAAAAAGTGCTGCAGAAATTACGGCTGCGCTAGAGGTAGTGAGGCCAAAAGTGCGTGCAAGCTTTGTGGTAGACACTTTGATGTATTTGTATCGTGGGGGACGCTGTAATGCGGTTGCGGCTATGGCAGGAAGTGTATTGAAGCTGCATCCAAAGATCGTAGTAGAAAACGGTGCAATGGATGCAGCTAAGAAGTATCGCGGCAAATTACATTCTGTAGTCATGTCTTATGTCAGAGATATGGAGGCAGACCTTAAAAATGCACGACCGGAGCGAGTGTTTATTACACATTCCGGCTGTGACCGTAAGATTGTGGAAGATGTGCAGGCTTATCTGCAGAGTCTTGGAATTTTTCAGGAAATTCTTGAGACGCGCGCCGGTGGTGTGGTTTCAAGCCATTGTGGGCCGGGAACTCTGGGAGTACTGTTTATTGCGAAATAAGAAAAGCGGAT
>CAJLRL010000061.1 GCA_905209075.1 uncultured Lachnospiraceae bacterium
AATAGGGAGAAAACATGGTATGAAAAAAAGATTGGTTTCCGCAGCGGTTACAGTGGCATTGTTTATCGGACTTATAGCCGGTGTTACTTTTAAAGCGTCAGATCAAAAAGAAATAAAGCATTTTACGGCATTTTTTTCTGTAGAAGGAGATAATATAGATCCGGATAATGACATAAAGAAGCTCATAGCAAGTCAGATCGGTGCTGAATGTGAGGAAACCTGGCTTGTTGGACAGGATAAGGACGATGCAATAAATTCTCTCATAGCAACCGGGGAATATCCGGATTTTGTATTGGGTGAGACTGCGCTGTATGAGGCAGATGCACTCATTCCAATAGATGAATACTGGGACGATTATCCGAACATAAAAGAATATCTCAGTGATGAACAATGGGAAAAGTTCAGACAGCCGGATGGACACATATATTGGATTCCACAGTTTGGAGTATCACATGGGGATGATGTGGAGATGCTGCATAATGGTGAAGCCTTCTGGATTCAGACAAGAGTATTAAAATGGGCTGGATATCCAAAGATTACAACGATAGAGCAGTACTTTGACCTGATAGAAAGCTATGTACAGGCAAATCCAACAATGCCGGATGAAACAGAAAATATACCATTTACGATGCTTTGTGATGACTGGCGGTATTTTTGCCTTGAAAATGTGCCGCAGTTTCTGGACGGATTT
This sequence comes from uncultured Lachnospiraceae bacterium, assembly GCA_905209075.1. Lineage (GTDB taxonomy): Bacteria > Bacillota > Clostridia > Lachnospirales > Lachnospiraceae > Roseburia. The sequence continues at coordinate 692 of CAJLRL010000061.1, forward strand.
CCAAACGATGGAAGCTGTATGGTAGACACGGAAACCAAAAAAGTGATGGATTACAATGTGACCGACACAGCCAAAAGATATTTCGGAAAGCTTAACGAAGAGTTCCATAAGGGAATAATGGATCCCGGGGCATTTAATGCCACCTATGATCAATATCTGGATAAGCTGTCAACAGGAGCAGTGCTTGGGATGGTCGACCAGTGGTGGCAGTTTTATTATGTAATAGAGCCTGTATTCAAAAAACAGAATCTGGCACAGCTTGGGTGTGATTATGTTCCTCTTCCTGTCACGATTGATGATGGTATTCACAACAGATGGCATACAAACAGGATGGCAGAAATAGATTATTCTTCAGGAGTGTCCATTACCACCTCCTGTAAAGATATCGAAGGTGCGATGAAGTTTGTCAGTGATCTTCTGGAATCTGATATCATAAGAGAAAGGTTCTGGGGAGAGGAGGGCAAGGACTATTCAGTCGATGAAAACGGTTTGTTTTACCTTACCAATGAGCAGGCAGAGAAAAAAAGTGACAGCTCATATCGGACAGCGCATATGTGTTCGTACTCATACTTTCCAAGAGTGGAGGGAATGCTTGATGATGGTATAAATGCGTTTTCAATGGAGTTTCAGCAGGACGAGTTTTTCAGAAATCAGCCTGTGGATATTCAGGAATGTTTTGATGCATACGGAGTGGAAAATTATGTGGAACTGCTCGGTAAAAACGATGCTCCAGGTTCATGGTATCCGATGTACTCATATTCAGATTCGATTCCTACGACATCCGAATGTGGAAAAGTAAAAAATAATCTTGAGGCAGTTAAGAAGAGGTGGCTGCCACAGGTGATAATGGCAGATGATTTTAATGCTGTCTGGGATCAGTATATGGAGGAGTACAATGCCTGTGATCCACAGATATATTTTGATTATTTGCAGCAAAAGATAAATGAAAATTAGCAATTTTTGAATACTGTTTGGCAATTTATTAATAGAATAACAAGCCCCCGTTCGTTTACACTTGTATATACCAATAAACGAATGGGGGGATTTTATTTTGGTTGATTTAAAAAACGGTGCTTTGTATATAGGCACGATACCATCATCAATGGACAATAACAGATGCTCGGTCACACTTGAGGATGATGGAAGCGTTACCTTTTATATCTATGCGCCAAATGCCAATAAAGTAGAAGTAGCCGGAATGGGAGGCTATTTCAGCTCAGAACGCATACGGTTAAAGCCTGATATGCAGGGGGGCTTTTCGGCAAATATTAAAGATTTCCACTGGGCAATGCATTACTATTTCTGGTATGTAGATGATGTCTGCATAACAAATCCTCATGCGGCTATATCATATGGCTGTTTTGCTGCAATAAACACATTTGAAGTGCCGGAAGAGGGCGAGGATTTCTATTTTGTCAGGGATGTGCCGCATGGAACGGTAAGTCTGTGCAAATATACTTCACAGGTAAACGGTCACATAAAGGAGAGCTATGTGTATACTCCACCGGGATATGAGAGCGGAGATGGAAGGTATCCTGTATTGTATTTACAGCATGGTGTCGGGGAGAATGAGACCGGATGGGTATGGCAGGGTAAGATGAATTTCATCATGGACAATCTGATAGCAGACAAAAAATGTGTGCCGATGATCATAGTTGCAAGCAGTGGCTACGCATTTAAGGATAACGAATACCCTGTATTTTTTCCGGGAGATTTTGACAGTGAGCTTGTAAACAGCATAATCCCTTATATAGAGGAAAATTTTAAGGTCAAAAAAGGAAGAAACAACCGTGCTGTGGCAGGACTTTCACTTGGTTCAGGACAGGCTACGGATATAGCGGCAAGACACCCGGAGCTTTTTTCAGCAGTTGGAGTATTTTCAGGTGTTGCAATACATCTCATGAAAAAAATCATCGACAGCCCATATCGGTTTGAAGTTGTCTTTATGTCGGCAGGAGATGAAGAAAAAGAGATACTGCTTGGAATCAATGAGATGGTAAAGGAATTTTCACGACAGGGTAAAAACAGTACACAAAAAGTATATGAGGGCTATCATGAATGGCATGTATGGAGAAAGAGCTTTAAGGATTTCGCACAGATGCTTTTTACATGGGATGACGCAGAACTTGATGATATTAATAAAGCTGTCCCGGTCAGATCAAAGAATATTGATTTTACCACACCGGTACAGGCGGATGAGAGCATGGTGTTTTTTGATCCGGTGTACAGGCAGATACAGTTCGAAAATGACGAGGATGGAAAACCGGCTGGCAAATATCCGGATGTCATACATGGTATCCGTGTGACGGAGGATAACAGCATTGAAGTAAATCTTTTTGCACCTGATGCAAAAAGCGTGAGCGTAGTTCTTGAAAATGGCACGGAGGAGCTTCTTTACAGATCAAAGAAAAATGATGGTTACTGGGAAAAAACAATAGGCAATCCGGCAGAGGGATTTAACTATGTGACATTTATGGTAAATGGAACAGCTGTAGTAAACCCTGCGGCACCTGTCGGGTTCGGATATAACAGGGCTGTAAACTTCGCTGAGGTACCTGAGAGGAACTTTAGCTGGCATGAACTTAAGAAAACAGATCATGGTCAGATACATATCCATTATTCGTGTGATGGAGACGGACAGGTCAGGATGAATTATGTTTATACACCAGCCGGTTATGGAGAGGATAGCTGTGACACCGGCAGAGTAGGTGTGCTTGAGTGTGCTTCGGACGAAAGAGATTTTTGCTGGATACATCAGGGAAAGATAGCAAATATCATGGATAATCTGTCCGGCGAAGGCAGGATAAAAGGAATTATGATAATAATGGCAGACAGCACGATATCTGATGATATCATCGGGAACATAACAG
>CAJLRL010000062.1 GCA_905209075.1 uncultured Lachnospiraceae bacterium
TTGATGTTTATACCAGTGCCGGCTATATGCTTCGCATTGACTGCTGGGAAGCTGAGAAGGACTTAAAAACCACGCCTGGATCAGACTGTGCATTAAATACACTTGCTATTGACGAACCACTGGAATATGCAAGATTATATCTTGATGGAAATTTACAGATGTGGGTTGATGCAGAAGATTCACTTGAACTTTAATATTTCCTGTTAAAAATTGAGTAGGAGGCGGTGACTAACCGCCGTCCTCTCAGTGGACAGCCCCCAATTGGTGAACTGTCCACTTTTTTTAATAATATTCTCGTTCTTCCCACCAGTCGTTCACTTAACATCGAATTCCAATATAAATCACATTCTCAGGCAGTAACAGTACAATAAGATTTATCGGATATTTCAACAGACGTTTATAACAATCCACTGTATATTTTTAAATCTTCATCCTTAAACACATTAAAGATTACCTTTTTTATTCTGCTGTCTTTGTTAAGATACTGCTTTACAGTGTTCGTTGCAATCTCGGCAGCTCGTTGCTGTGGAAAACGGAATACACCTGTAGACAAACAACAGAATGCAATAGATTCCACACCAGTATCAGCTGCAAGCTTTAGGCACTCTGTGTAGCAGCTTGCCAACAGGTCTTCATCTTCTTTTGTGACTTTCCATTGTATAATAGGTCCTACCGTATGAAGAATATATTTTGTCGGAAGATTGTAGCCCGATGTTATCTTTGCTTTGCCGGTCTCTTCTTCATGCCCCTGCTTTGCCATAATTTCATGCATTTTCAGACGAAGTTCCATTCCAGCATAAGTATGAATAAAGTTATCAATACAGGCATGCATCGGTGAAAAACAACCAAGCATCTGTGAGTTACACGCATTCACGATCGCATCACATTTCAAAGTGGTAATATCCCCCTGCCAGATATATAATCTCGAATCGGATTTTACAGGTGCAAGCGTGTCAACATCTGTGATTCCACGCTCTATATTTCTTTCTGTAAGATACTCATCCTGTATTTTCAAAAAATCATTACTGATTGGTCTTGGCGGTCTGACATTCATAAGTGAGCGGAGCAGATTTTCCTGCCCCTGCTTATCCGTAGGAATGTTCTGTCTGCCAAACGGTATTTCTTCTTTTAAAAGATACTGAATCAGATATTCTCTTCGCTCATCCTGTGTCATAATACCAGCCCCCTTATATCAGTAATTGCCTTTGCCATATCACCGCCAATACCGATTGCACGTTCCCCGAAGCTTTCCGGAACTACCGCTTCATCCATATTCAGGCGTATCAAACTATAAGACGAGTTCTCCCTCACCATCTTTTCAAAAGGGAAACGTATAATAATCGGCGTATTAAATCCAACTCCAAGTTCCAAAAGAACAACCTTTTTATCTTTATGCTGTTCCAGAAACCCCGCATACCTGTCGGCTGCCTCATGCCACGCTTCATCTTCCACAAAATAATTATCACAACGGAGATTCATAGCCATATTGCCGCCACACACCGGACATTTTGGTACAAGTTCTGATGGAATCAGGCAGTCTCTTCTTGCTTTATCCATTTTACGAAACAGGTCTTTTGCATCGTAAGTCTTTGAATGACAGGCTTTCTGGCACTGGATTTTCCCATAATCTCCCTGTGTTGCAAATATTCTTTTTTCATCGAATCCCGCTTTATAAAACTGATGATCCACATTGGTTGTAAGTACAAAATATTCTTTGTTCTTTACAATATCATAAAGCTCTGTATAAAGCGGCAATGCCGGAGGATCAAAGCGGTTCATCAATGCATGTTTTGACCAGTATCCCCACTTTGCCTCCTCAGACGGATATGGATAAAATCCGGCTGCATACATATCTGTCATGTAGTACTCACCGTATTTTTTTATAAATTCTGCAAAATTGTCTGTAAACCTTTTACCACCATATTGGATTCCCGCAGCTGTCGATGCCCCGGCTCCTGCCCCGATTATAACACAGTCTGTATTTCTTATATTCTTTGCTGCCCTGTCAATCTGGTCTTCATATGCATCCTTTTGGAATACATAATCCCTTGCCGGAGTACTACATAAAAAGTTTCTCCAGTCAGCATGCCCTTTTCTGATTTTCTTAAAAATCATAATGAACCTCTTTTCTCAATACACTGCTTCGGACAAATTTCTGCACATCTTCCGCAATGCAGACAATGATTCTGGTTGATAGTAACCGGAACTGACGATATATCAATGCATTTTTGCGGACATACAGAGTAACACAGTTTGCATCCAATACATTCTTTTCCAATAAAATACCCTGTCTGAACTGCCTCGGTTTTTCCAATTGTTATAGTATCCCTCACAATATTTGATGGATTGCTGATATCAAAATACTCTCCCTGTGCCTCATACAGCCGAAACACTTCGATTGCGTCTTTCGTATCTCCCGGATAGATTTTCTTCATATATGGATTTTTTTCAAACATAATATCAAGATTCTTTTTTCCGATGTTCTTTATTTTTCCACGCAGAGACACCGCAATTTTGTCTTTTGTTGCGGATATTGCCACATACTGCTGCTCCATTAACTGGTCATAAAATGCTTTTCCCGTTGCTGTAAGGAAATACACACCTTCTTCATCATAGTACATCATATCTATGATTCTTGTCTGAGGATGTCCATCTGAACCTATCGTTGCAACTGTTGTTGAATGAATTTCATCCACCAGAAGTTTAAGATAATCCATTTTTGTCATTTCAAAGTCTCTCCTTTCAGTATCGGTGTAAGTTTTTTATATATCATCATGGCAATTGCTCCAATCACCAAGCCTTTTAAGATATTAAACGGCAATGCATTGAATAGCACAACGTCCAGCTTTGTCTTAATAAATGGCAGAAATTCGCCAAATGATGCAATCAGCTGATCCAGAGGCATAAATGTTTCAAACAGTGGAAGTAGAATAAAATAATTTGCAATCGCTGCCGCTATTCCCATAACCACACTTGAAATAACACATGCCCACTTCGCCATTTTCTTAGTCTTTTTGTATTTGTATATAAAACCGGCAGCCAGTACATAGGATGCCCCCATCAGGAAATTGGCAAGTTCACCAATTCCTCCTGTTGATGTTGACAGAAGCTGTAATATATTTTTTATCAATTCTATCATCACTCCTGTAACCGGTCCAAACGCAAACGCCCCAATCAGTGCAGGTAAATCTGACAGATCCATTCGTGCAAATGATGGACTCAAAGGAACCGGAAACTCTAAAAATGCCAACACATATGATATAGCTGCCAGTAGAGCTGTCATTGTTATCGTTCTTGTAGAAACTAAATTTTTTCTTGTTTTAATAGTTGCTGTATTGTTACTCATAAATCTCCTTTTTGTGAGATATGCCTGAATTTAAAACAGCCCGCAGGACGGGATTCCCTGCGGGACTTGTTTTATCATATCTTCTCTCATCCGGACTTTACCGTCGGTTATGGAATTGCACCATATCAGCTTTTGCTCGCAGACTATACTGCCGGTCAGGAATTACACCTTGCCCCGAAGACTGT
>CAJLRL010000063.1 GCA_905209075.1 uncultured Lachnospiraceae bacterium
ACCCTTGAAAAATAATCCATCAATATTCCTTTGATATGATTATATCTTCTCGCATATGAGTTTTCCACCCGGATAATTTCCATGTTGTGTGCCTTACATATCGCATTTTTCTTTCTGTCACGCTCTTTCACCACCGCATCCTCAAAGTGCTCTTTGCCATCCAATTCTATGGCAAGTATTGGCAATTCGCTTCTGCCTTGTTTTTCGTATACAACAAAATCAAAACGTCCCATGTAAAACAAATCATCATAGGTTATGTTATCTCTGAATACCTGTGATATGGCAACCTCCTTGTGTATTACATATTTACTCTGCGAAAGCCAGATATTTTCAAGAGCATGGGTTAGATTTTCGAGAAAAGCATTTTCTGTAGCTGTCGAGAACGGCTGTATTCCCAGTGCTCGTGAGCTTATATGCTTTTCAGTAATTTTTGAATGGCCATTTGTCTTTATATACTGCGCCAGCTCGTACAAATCATCATCAGCTTGTCCCGCATGCAGTCTTTCCAGTTCTTTTCCATTTGTGAGGAGCACCAGCTTCTCCTTTGCTCTAGATGTCGCAACATTTATGAGTTCCTTATTATTTTTAAGCCAGTTATATGTACCTGAACTAGTCCTTTCAGAGATTGCTGTAGAAAACAGTACTACATCTTTTTCATCGCCCTGAAATGCATGAACCGTTCCACAGACAAGATTGCTCAGTTTATTCTGCTTTATTGCATTTTCAATCAATTGCTTTTGATTGACAAACGGCGTAATCACGGCAATGCTTTTATCTTTATTTAAAAGCGCATATTCCACCACTTCCTCAACCTCAGCCGGAGAAGTATTTTTTATCTGTGTGTTATCGCTTTTCACATCCATATAAACGAGCGGTTCAGGCTCCTTACTCTTTGACTGTATCTTGAGCTTTGAGTTATAGTATTTTTTATTGTTAAAACCTATTATTTCTTTATTGCATCTGTAGTGATTTCTCAGAAGCACCTCATCACTTACTGCATCACAGGCAAGATACGTTTTATAGATTGAATTTTCTCTGTAATCATACTCATCCGATACATGATACCTGCGACGAAGCTTTTTGTTTGTCAATTCTCCAAGCAGAATAACCGGATTTAGCTGTTGCGGATCTCCCACCAGCATCAGTTTTTCTCCTCTGATTATAGGCACCAGTGAGATTGCCACATTACACTGACTTGCCTCATCCATAATTGTCATATCAAATAAAGGCTCCGGTTCACCTATTTTGTGCGCAGAAATGCATGTAGTTATGATTATAGGAAAAACTCGCTGAAGTTTTCTTACATTTTCAGATTTACGCATATATTTGTTAAACTCATTCACCAGTTTCTCTGGTGTCTCATCAGAATCCAGTATCTGTCTAAGCTCCTGGAATTTAGGTTCCTCGAGCGCCTTTATATAGCGTGCAGATGTGTAAAACAGATACTGATAAAATTCATCCTCATTTCTATCCAGAAGCTGCATAGCATCAGCATCCGATATCTCTCCTATAGCGGCTATCCTTTTATCAAGCTTCTGCATCTGATAGCCTTGCAGGTCTGTCTGAAACGGCAAGAGCTTCATAGTATTTTTCATATGTTCCTGATATTTCATCAGATGTGTAAGTGTCTCTTTTCTCTCCTTTAAATCCAGAATTTCCTCATATTCCTTTAGACGTGCAGACAAACGCTTTGCCCTGTCTATACGATCATCCTTCCGCTTATCAAGTGTAGAGGCAAAAATCTGCAATGACTGCACCTGTGTACGCAGCTCATTAATATATTTAATTGCCTCCATTACTTTTTCTGTATTTCCCAGGCGAAGCACCGGAAATGGGATTGTCTTCCCGCGATACTTCATGGATGAGAGCTTTTCAAAAACATTATCTATCGGGACATTATTATATGATGCAAACAGCACTGTGACATTGTTAAAAAATGCTGTTACTATCGTGTTTATTATAGTATTTGTTTTGCCAGTGCCGGGTGGTCCCTGAATATATGCAAGAGGGTATTTCATAGCATTGTTTATTGCAAGCAGCTGATCCAGATTTATATTTTTATTAATCAGTGCAATCGGATATGCCTTCGTCCTTCTTGGCCTCTCAAGAAGCTCTCCAAAAAATGCCTTTATTGGATATGTCACATTATCAGCCTCAAACATATCCATAATTGCCTTATATTCTTCGTGCAGATTGAGAACCACATCCATGCCAAGTCCTATAACATATGGCATATCATCTACTATAGATTTGTTGCCGCCATGCTCTGTTATTGCATCCTTTATTTTTTCCAGATTTTTCTCAAAATCCTCTAAAAGCTCATATTCATCGGCATCTAGAAATTTTCTTGCATTTTCTTGTTTTCCATCTATAGAAAACTGCGTACACACCGTAATCTCCTCATCTGGTTTAAAAATATGATTTTTTACATCAAGATTTAGATTTCTATATGCAAGAACATAGAGTCCTTTATTAGTGTTTATACTCAGGACATTTATTGCCAGCCTCTTAACTTTTAATGATCCGCTTTTTCTTTTTTCCCGCGATGAAAAATACTGAAATTGAGCAACCACTTCCCTGAACTGCTGGTCTGTAAGCTGATACATACCACAGTTAATCCGCTCTCTGTCAATGTAATGAATCAAATCGTAATCTGTGATATACGGAGTCGTATCAAGCTTATTACATATCTCAAGATAATTTAGTATTTTTAAATTTGCTGAGCTGTCAAATATATTTTTGTAACGCTCTGGATGCATCTCAATATCTTCAACAAGTAACCTATTTTCAGGGCAGTATGTCCCCTCTATTATCTCAGTAGACAATATTGAATCGATAAATATCCTGTCATATTCTCCAATTGTAAACTGTCCCAGATGAAGTCCATCAACCTTCATAGTCCGGCGTCTTGGATCAAGGTCTCTTATCCCTATCCAATATTTCGTCACCTGATCTGCCTTGTTTCGATATTCTATTTTCAGCCATTTACCCTCATGTATGGCTCTGAAAATATCCCTGCAAATTTGGTTCATACTGCCTCCCACAGCTCATTCCATCC
>CAJLRL010000064.1 GCA_905209075.1 uncultured Lachnospiraceae bacterium
ATCACTAAGTAACGAGAATGCGACGCACAGTTATTCAATTCCTGCCGAAATCCATACGGTGTCCAGAAGCTCATTCCACCGATATGCAGATAGTTGAAATTCGCCAGCTGATAAAGGAAATTGTTCTGCATACCAATTCCGGCAGATGGAAGTATGGTGGAGAACCATGTTGCTCCCATCGCCACATAAGCAAAAAGCGGCATGAAAAGAACCACAATAGAGATCAGTAAAACCGTCAGGGTATCTTTAAACTTCGCAGACAGGAATAGCGTACAGCTAACCGTTGCTAATACGGAGAGCAAGCCTGCTGCGGCAAGAATTATCTGCAACTGTCCCAGATTGATGTTTGGCAGGTTAATGATAGAGTATAGCATCTGGAATGATGTTTTTAAGCAATCCGTACCGAACGCTGCATCTAAAAGAAGCTGCCCACTACGGACAGCCTCTTCTCTATAATAAGATTTTCATTACTGATATATGTCCACCAATCCTGTTTTTAACATTGAATCTGAAAACTCATATGCAGCTCCATCACCGTTAAGATTCAGATACATATTATTCAAGTCATTCTCATTTACGATCCATGCCATATTCACCTGTATACTCTCACCAGGTTTTAATGAAGAAATATAGTTTCCTCCATTTCCATAATCCTCTGATATACTGTTGTATGTCATTTCAGCTGTACGTGCAACACCATCCCATATAACACGATCGTAGTCATCTCCGGACTGTTCTGTCGGATCGTAAATTTGATATGATCCATCTTCATGGTCCATCAACAGCAATGTACCAATATAAAGCATATGGTTAATTTCTTCATCTGACTTATTGGTATAAGTAACTGTCGCATAGACGAGCTTTTGTTTCACACTTTCTGTTTTTACAATCTCATCCACTGAATCAATGCCATTACCGGACTTAATATAAGACAGCGTATTATTTACTAAATTTCCATCAGTTCCAACTGCATCAGTCCATTCTTCCGGCACATTATTCTGACCAAGCAGCTGCAGATTGTCCTCCACCTGAACAGCATCAACACAAACTGAAATTTTATCATTTTCAATATAGTTGCCATCTCTGTCTTCACCAGATGCTGATATATCAAACACTTCACCAATCTGATGCATTAGCAATTTATTATCTGCAATAGAAGTCATCACTGCTTCTCCCGATGATTCTTCAGGGGATACCATTTCGCTCCACGTATACAAACCAGCGGTTTCAATCATTGTATCATTTTCAGTGATTACAAGGTTTTCTACCACTTTAATGGCATCCTCTTTTGAAATATCATCACCGATATAAACAGTAATTACACGATATACATCTGGGCGAAGAAGGTAAATCCTTTGATTAAAAGATCCATCCTCTGCCAGGTCATTATATTTAAGATATACACCTTCATAATTGCCAAAAGTTCGTTCCTCACAGTCAACAACATTCTTATCTTGCATTACTTTGCTCAAATCATCCTCGTCTAAAAGCACAGATGCAAAGCTGAATCCTCCGGTTCGATCATGCTCAGGATATTCCAGATGAAATTCATCAATCCATTCCATTCCTTCTGGAATATATCCTGCTGAGATATCTATATCATGAATTCTTTCAGGAAGATTAATTTTCCCTGTGCTGCCATCCGCCTTAATTCCCGTTACGATACTGTAGGCTCCTTGTTTTTCTAAAAACATATGATATAATTTGGTACCTGCATAGACTATGGTCGATGTAGCCAATACACATACGGCTATTGCTGCAGCCACTCTGGCACCTGTCCATTTTTTCACTCTCCTTGTCTGAATATTAACCACCTTCGTGTCCTGTAGCTGTTTTTTCACTTCGCTTTGGATCATCGTGTGGATGAACTCCGGAGTTTCAGGAATATCTTTTTTCATATCTTCTAACCTCATACTGTCAACTCCTCACTTTCCTGTAAATTACGCTTAAGCTTTCCCCGTGCTCTGGCAAGTCTTTTTTGAACTGCTCCCTCGGTTATCTCAAGAATCTGCGCAATCTCTTTTATGTTGAAATCCTCAATATAGTACAGAATAACTGGCATTCGTAATTCTTCTTTCAAAGAATTTACGGCTCTGTACAAGTCGCTATAGTCAGTTCTCTGATCTGTCTCAATTTCTGTCATTTCACTCATCCCTTCCAAAGAAACAAGTTTACTCGACTTTCTCAAAAGAGTATAACACTCATTGATCAATATACGAATCAACCAAGTCTTGGCATATTTGTCATTTCTCAAAGTTCCAATCTTTGAAAATGCCTTAACAATCGTTTCCTGAATAGCATCCGCACAATCTTGATCGTTAATTAAAATTGTTTTGGCAGTAGAATACAATTGTCTCTCTGAATTGAGAATCAACGTCCCTAATTCTTCTTTGGTCACTTTAACACCACCTTCTTTAGCCGGCCGGCAATTTTCATTTACATAGATTAGACGTACAGTTTTTCAAAATATCCCCAAATAAACTTTATTTTTTTAATAATAGAGGAAATAAATCTTTCCCCTCTGTTGACATTATACACCTGTCTTACTTCTTACCCATATACAATTGTGAAGGCTTTTTCCAACGTCGGTACATTAAAAAACGATAACTATGCCCGGACCTGGTTAATCCGTATCTTAATCAACGAATGTTACAGCCTTGTGCGTAAATCCAGTAAATTTATCCCATTGGAAAATCTGGCTGACAGACAGAAATCGGAATCATCAACGGTATCCAAACAGATTTTGGCTTTTTGCACAACATCAAAATCAAAGAAAGAGCTTGCAGCATTTTGCGGCTTCAAAGATTTAAGAAACTTCATTTTGAATAAACAAAGGAGCAGGGCATTGGGTAGCATCCCCATTGTCCTGCTTCTTTGTTTATTCTGTATAGATGTTCCCATTCTCATCCGTCCAGGTGCCATCACCATTGTC
>CAJLRL010000065.1 GCA_905209075.1 uncultured Lachnospiraceae bacterium
AGGAGGTAATATTTGGGTAACAGAAAATGTACCTGCCGGATCACGTATCGTACAACGAAAAAACAAAGACGAATAAAGACCTTTTGTCATCATAGATTAGTTTGGATTACATTCATAATTTATCAAGTTTTAAATATGTGTAAATCCATGTAATCTATGATCAGAAACTTCTTTATGCACCCACGGAAGTCTCAGCACAAAGCAGCATCTCTGTGTATAATCGGCATCAATCACAAGAGAACCTCCAAATTTCTCAGCCAGCAACCGGCAGATAGGAAGCCCTAATCCTGTCCCTCGCATAAAATCATCTAATTGGGTAAAACGTTCAAATACAAAATCATGCTTGTCTTTAAGAATTCCTTTCCCTGTATCAATAATAAGTAATAAGTCTGCCGCCCCATGCAAAATAGTAATATTTTAAATTATCCAGCCTCAAACATACTTTCTTCACCTCATCCGTCTGTTTCAATATATTCTCTTCATCATTCTTATAATAAAAATAATCCAGCTTAATACAATAAGAAATAATTTGCATATGCTTATCGCCCGATTCCTCACTTCTTTGCAGAAGAGTATCACACATACTTAAAACAAGAGGGGAATCCATAATTTGAAGAAAAACATAAATTGACAAATAAAAACAGAAAAAGGAGCACCGACACTCTGATACTCCTTTCTCCTAAACTAAAGCAAACCAACGGTTACTTTGAAGCATATGCGCACAACATCCACACCATTTTTTCCTGTTCCTTCAAATAGTCACTCATCACCGCTACAGTAGCCTCATCACCGGCTTGTGAAGCGACAGCCAAAAGTTTACGCTCCTCCACGATGAAATGACTGTAAGTTTCCAAAATGTTGTTCAATGCTTCGTCACCGTTTGTAACACCCTCTACCTCTTTTATATTCGATACTTTCAAATAATCGCTATACTTGTTCTTCGGGACGCCTCCCAGCATCAGGATACGTTCTGCCAGTTCATCCACTTTCTCGGCTGCATTGTTATACAAATCCTCAAATTTGCTGTGCAGTACAAAGAAACCATGCCCTTTAATATTCCAGTGGAACCCACGAAGATTAGCATAAAATACTTGGTAGTCTGCCAATAATTGTTGCAATGATTCTACTACCTTTGCAGCTGCCGCTGAATCTAACTTGATATAATCTAATGTTCTCATAATGTTTTTATTTTTAAATTGATTACTTTTATTTTTTTCTCTGATGCAAAGATAAGGGGGAAAGTAATGCGTGTCAAACTGATAATTTCTATCTTTGTATAGATAAAATCTATTAAGCTGAAAATTATGAACCTGCAACAACTGGAATATATCCTTGCCGTGGATGAGTTAAGGCACTTTGCCAAAGCTGCCGAATACTGTAATGTAACACAACCCACCTTGAGTGCCATGATACAAAAGCTGGAAGATGAGTTAAACACCAAATTATTCGACCGTACCACCCAACCCGTCCAACCTACACTGACAGGACGGAAAGTGATAGAACAAGCCAGAATAACCTTGCGCCAGGCCAATCTGATTAAAGATATAGTAAAGGAAGAAGCATGTTCGTTAGGAGGTATATTCCGTATAGGAGTCCTGCCTACAATCGCACCCTACCTGCTACCCCGTTTCTTTCCCGAACTAATGGAAGAATACCCTTCCTTGGACATCAGAGTTACAGAGATGAAAACACAAGAATGCCTGGAGGCACTGAAAGCGGGTGAACTGGAAGCTGTCCTTATTGCCGGAGCAGCAGAAGGGGCCCATTTCCACTCCATACCTCTTTATTATGAATCTTTTTTAGGATATGTTTCAAGACATAACGCTCTCTTTAAAAAAGAAATGATCCGTTCCAGCGAAGTCAGCGGTGAACAGTTGTGGCTGTTGGACGAAGGGCATTGTTTCCGCGACCAACTGATGCGTTTCTGCCAATTGGAATCCGCCCAGTCTTGTCAAATTGCATACCGGCTGGGAAGCATGGAAACTTTCATGCGCATGGTAGAAAGCGGAAAAGGTATCACATTTATCCCCGAACTAGCCGTATTGCAACTCAATGACGAACAAAAACGACTGGTGCGTCCGTTTGCCATGCCACGTCCCACACGGAGAATCTACATAGTGACACGTACAGACTTCATTCGTCATACCCTGCTCAATATGCTGATAGAAAAAATCAAAGCCTGCATACCTAAAGAGATGCTGACATTGCAAAATGGTCAAAAAGTAGTATGACAGCAAACTTTTTAATAAAACAGTAACGTCCTATACACCTTCCTGTAACAGGTAAATACGATATTTGCAGTACAATAAAAAAGGAGGTATATATGAAACTTAAAAGCAATGAATATCAGATAGAATGTACACCCGACGGGGAATATTACGCCTTTTTAACAGACTACCACCAATGCTGCACTTACGGTGAAACTGCCGAAGAAGCATTGGAAACCCTGTCAGATATCGCCGATGAGTTTTTCAGCGAAGTAAACGAAGTCTATCTGGCAGAAGAACTCGCATAAAAGTCACTCAACCTATTAATCATAGAATTCTCTTACAGAAACCATACCTGTGCGATACAGATATGGTTTCATTTTTATCCTAAACATGCCCCATACGGTATAGACTGTATCCCAGATAAACCAAATACAAACAAGAGACCAGTATCATTAAAGCACAAACCACATATCCTTTACGTTTCTCATTCGTCAATTCCATTTTCATTCTGATTTCTATTTAAGTTTCTTGATTCAGCAAAAA
>CAJLRL010000066.1 GCA_905209075.1 uncultured Lachnospiraceae bacterium
TGAAAATACTGGAAACTGATTTCAAAAATCTATTTCTAAAGAGTGAAAAAGCACATATTAAAAAGAAAAGTAGTACTTTTGAACAAAGAATCAGTGGCAAAGGATTTGGAAAGACGATATTCACCTTGTCCGGCTTCGTAAACGGACAGGCAGGGAAAATACAAATCAAGCATCCACTGATACGGTTAAGAATTCAATTGGACAAACTGAACATAAACAACCCTTGAGATGCTGCTGGAGAACTTTTATAAAATCATTCATAGAAAGGAAAGAGAAGATGGGAAACGGGAAATAGAGATAGAGCTGAATCCCGGTCATGCTCTCTATCAGGGACATTTTCCCGGACAGCCGGTGGTTCCGGGCGTCTGTACCTTACAGATGATAAAAGAAAGTGCCGAACAGATCGTCAGCCAACCTTTGCAGTATGTACAGATTGCTTCTTCCAAATTCCTATCTGCCATCAATCCGCTTGAAACTCCGCTACTGCAACTATTTATCCGACTAGAAGAAACGGAAGAGCATCTTTTCAAGTTGCAGGCAGAAGGCATTTGTAATGGAAAAGAATTTATCAAGTTGAAAGCGACACTGATGACAAATAGTAAAAAGACTCATTCTTTGTAATAAATATCGGATACATTTATCTCCGACATACTTCGTCAAAATACTTGTAAGTATCAGAAAAGCAGATTCTTCTGTTAAACATTCATAATAGCAAGAACAATAAGTCCATTTATACTTGTCAGCATCTATCAAATTTCTTATATTTAGACAATCTAAATCTGATACTTATGAAGAAAGGTTGGCAGCAAATAATGTTATATCTTATAGTTCTCACAAGCTATGGGTGTCTTTCTGATGAAGACAAATGTATCCGTCAGTTGGTGCAGGGGTAGGTATCTGCCTTCCAAACGTTTCAGACTCATGTTTTCTAATTATTATTCCCGGCAACGGTTGTGGCAGTTGCATTCAGGAGGCAATGGACAATATCAGGGAAGCAACAGACACGATATATGTCTTTATGTGTGATACGGAAAAAGATTTCTTCTTGCTGAGCGGTGGCAAAAAATCAACGGATTTCAACAATCTTTACCTAGATAAAGACAAAGTATCAGCCAGACTAAAAATGGTAACCACTTTTCCTATGGTATACTTCTTAAAAGACGGGAAATATGTAGAACGTCGGCCTTATCAAAGACCTACGGCAGAGAGCAGGAAACGAATGACCACTCTGACCGCTGACAAGCAGTATATCGACTGGGGTAGTTTCAGACAAGCGGAAATACAGGAAGAGAAAGTAATATTGACCAATACCGGAACAGATACTTTATACATCAATGCCATAGAATCATCTTGTGAATGTACCACTGTACAATGGGCGGATCCTCCTGTTCCACCCGGCGAGTGTACTACGCTGATAATTCATTTTCGAGCGGAAGAGAAAGGGGAATTTGAAAGATTTATCCATGTTCATTGTAATGTACCGGAATCTCCGATAGAAATTTCCGTAAAAGGAAAAGTACAATAAATCTAACCATTAAAAACGAATGCCTATGAAAACAAAATTCACAATGATGATGGCTGTTATTGCAACATTTGCAATAAGCTTGAACCTCCACTCTTCTAATGAGGAAGTAGTGTTTGGAGCACCTGCCGTGCAAATGCCACGAGGGGGTGAAAAGTACTGTGCTTTTAAGGACGATTGGCCAGACTGTAAAATGGCCATCGAAGGCACAGTGTGTATCAGTGAAGACGGTAAATGCGGTAATGGGGTAGAAATAGGCAGACCCGGTGAGGGCTCAGGAGAAGATGGGAATCATGGTGCTCCTACCAATTAACAACCAACAATTTATGTGGCCGGATTTTTAACCGGCCACATAAATTACAAACATCATAAAACCGAAAATATTATGAATCGAACACTTCTTTTTATAACAGCACTTTTTGTTCTGATTTTCATGTCTTGCCAGTCCACAAAGAAAAACAATGCGGAAAGACAGAACGAAGTAGAACTGGTAGCAGAAAAACAGCTGGCCTTCCCTTTAGACGAACAGACCTATTACTTAAGCATATCCATATATCAATTTGAAGAAAACGGGAAGGAATACCTTCACTTTGAAAATACACGAAAATCATTATATGACATCGTCATTTTTGATATCGAAAACAAACAGATAGCCAAACGAATACCTCTTCACAAGACAGGTCCCAACGGATTGCCGGCAGTATATGGAAGCAGGCCTTCCCCCGACTCTAAATACATATTGATCGCACAAAATGATATCAGCCGGCTCAGCTCCATAAACGACAAGGGAGAAGTGATACGAAACTATGATTTCCAAACTCCTGAAGGCAAATTCGCTCCGTTACATTTTGGCAGCTATTACAACACGCCTGCTTTTGTCAAAGACTCATGCCTGTTCGTGGAAATGAGTGCCCACAAGCCCAACATGAAGAAAAAAGACTGGCCCGAGACACATATGTTCGCCTCGCAGGATCTGCGAACAGGAGAAGTTAAATGGATTCCTATTTTCTATCCACCCATCTTTAAAGAGG
>CAJLRL010000067.1 GCA_905209075.1 uncultured Lachnospiraceae bacterium
TTTCCAATTTCTTTTTCATCGCACCTTTTTTTGAAGACATAGTTTGTTATTTCCTTCCTATATTATTTGTACTACATCAAATGTAAATTCATCAGATGAATTTAGCATACTACTTTTTTCCTATTTTTCAATACTATATAATTAACAAATTTTAGGTATATTTTCTCATATAATATATGTATTTGCACAATTCATAAGTTTTTTTGTATTTTCACTAAAATACATATGCTGATTTTATATTTTATTATAGGCTATTCTGAGCCACCTCCACGCACATTTGCAAGCTGCGGCTGTCTGATCTTGTAGTTGTATATTCATAAAATCAGCTAAGAAGCGAAAATGCAAATACCACGATGCCAAGTATCACAAGCACAATTCCTGTGGCACGGTTTAAGGTTTTTGCAGATGCCTTGTTTGCAAAGACCGCTGCAATTCTCGCCCAAAGGAGTGTAAATGCAATACACAAAAGCAGCACAAACCAGTCTGGTTTTCCACCGATGGCAAAGTGCGAGGCAGCTCCTGTAAAGGCTGTAAATGCCATGATAAATACGCTCGTTCCGACTGCAGTCTTAAGCTCATAGCCAAGCACTGATGTGAGGATGAGGAGCATCATCATACCACCGCCTGCGCCTATGAAGCCACAGATAAATCCGATAAGCACACCGCAGATGATTGACTGGATAGCTCTCTTTTTAGCTGAAACTCCCTGCATGGCCTCTTTTGTGGTCATGACAGGACGGACTATAAACTTGATTCCGAGTAAAAATGTCATAAATACCGAAAAGTTGCCCATTGTTGCTGACGGCACGAGGCTTGATACATAGCTTCCGACAACTGTGAAGCACAAAACCGTGACCATCATTATGAGCCCGTTTTTTACATCAAGGTTCTTGTTCTTTCCATATGTATAGGCTGACACTGCGCTGGCAAGTACATCAGACGACAGGGCTATTCCCACTGCCATATAAGGATCCATTCCCAAAAATGTAATGAGCATAGGACTTATTACTGCTGCTGCGCTTAGTCCCGCAAAGCCGGTTCCAAGGCCTGCGCCCATCCCGGCAAAAAATGTTACTACTATAGTTATCAATGTGTTCATTAGTGTGCTTTCCTCCTGATTATTTCATCCAGATTGTTATCAAGCTGTTCCATAACAATTATCAGCTGCTTTTTCTGCTCCTCATCTATCCTGGCAAACAGATCTGCTGTAAACTGCTGCTGTATTCGCCTTCCTCTTTCTATGACAGTTTCGGCTTTTTTTGTACAGACAAGCTCCGTTTTCCTCCTATCATTTTCCACAGGCTTTCTCTCCAGATAGCCCTCATTCACAAGCTTGTCAACATTTACAGACACAAGATTTGCCTTGATTTTTCTTATTTCCACTATATCCCTCGCCGTCTTGTATTCCGGATTATTCGCCAGAAACATAATGATATCAAATGCTGTCTGCGGGAGCTTCAGCTCATGGCACAGCGGTCTGCACTCATCGCTGTAGGTTCGCGAAATTTTCTCTGCAAACTCAAAGTTAAATTTCATATGTGATGTTCCTTCTTTCCTTTTGCTATTATTTGTACTACATTTTTGAATTATTCATTTTTGAACTAATTATATATCTCTCTGTCATTTTGTCAAGCGATTATTGTAATTTATATCCTGCAATGCTATACTTCTTGAGGCATTTTGTCCATTAACATATCATTGTTATATAAGTGTTATCAAATTCTATCAGAAAGCAGGTTATTACCTTATGAGACTTTTTTGGTAAATTACACCGCAAAAATCCCTGAATTTATATCGGTGGTTGTGACAGGTGCGCTCCATATATGGAAAAGGCAGATGCTCCTCTCCATCGCTGGAGGAACTATCTGCTATATGCTGCTTATCCATATGATATGATTTAACAGTTACATGAACACCTTGAAAGTATTCTGTAGTCATGGTATTATATGTAATTGGCGCTTTGTTGCACATTTTTAACACCGGCTAATCTACCGGTGGTTTTAATTTTAATAACCAAAACTTTCTACATATATAATGTGGGAGGTTTAAATTACAATCATATGTACTCTCGGAATCTTCTAAACGAATCATTCTGAGATAGATTTTCGATATACAATGACATTTTCGCAGTGCGTACATGGTATGTACGACGAGAAAATGGAAGCAGTATATCGGAAATATAGCCAGAATGCTTCGTTTGGAGAAGATTCCGAGAGTACATTCATTTACATAGGAGGAATTATGAGTCAGAAAACAAATTCAGCCCCTGTAACAGAGAACAAGATGGGAACCATGCCTATCGGCAAGCTTGTATTTAACATGTCTTTGCCTATGATGATTTCCATGCTCGTACAGGCTCTAT
>CAJLRL010000068.1 GCA_905209075.1 uncultured Lachnospiraceae bacterium
AATAAATCTTCTCTCACTGGATGATGCATTTTCATCGTTACTTTCGTGATCGGCTACATACGTCCGCGATTATCTTCTTTCCGGGCATTTCTGGCTTCCACCAATCCCATTGTCACTTTCTTATCAAAAACTTTTTCAAAAGATTTTTTAGCCTGCTTCGCAAGTGTCACACGATGAACCAGAAACAACACTCTTTTGAAACCAAGCTCACGCATAGCAAGTGCGGATGCATATATCTTTCCTGTTCCCGAATTTGTCAAGAGAGTACGCACATCTTTTTATTTCTAATCACATAGAATTACAAAGCAATGCTCTTGTTTGCCTTTGGCAGCATATCCGCAGGAATCGAATTATGCAGCTTCCATACGAAACTGACAGGTCTCTCTCCTTCATGCTTCACATAATCTGCATTTCCTAAAAAAGTATATGGTGCTGTATATGAACCAATCCTTTTAAATTCACGAACAAATAATGATATGATATCACCTGTATTCTTGTGATTAATATATCTCTGTATTTTTGCACTCGCTTGCCTATCCTGACTTTGGCTTTGCCAATGAAAGAGCTTATCGTTAATTGCATAATCCTCATACATAGTAGATGGAGAGAAATCCTTCTCTGATTTGTTCAAATTAATAAAAAAGATATCTGTTTTTTTATTTTCAAAACGTTTTACACCCTCTCTGAATTCCGGCGATTCTGTCTCTGTAAATAATCCAAATGCAGCCATAATCTGATTTGTGTTATAACGGCAGTGTAAATCCAGAGGACAAAGATAAGAATATTCATTTCTCCCTGCAACAAAACTGATATGCTTACGATTGTATTTCAAAATCTGCAGAACTTCATCTCTTACAAAAGTTTCCTTTAGGACTGACTCAATTCCTTCATCGATACTTTGGAAACCGCATTTAGCCGGATGCTTTTTATAAAATGTGTAATAAAGCATATTTCGCATAATGCGTTCTTCTTCGCTATTTGCAACTTTATTACCGTCAATATATCTAATCCAATAATCCAGCAGTCTAGCTGAGTTCACATGGAAAAATCCGGTCATCATACTGTAAATTTTATCATCTACATCTCTGTCATCTTCAATAATGCCTGCCCACTTTTTTAAGCGGAACAAAGATCTGGCACCTGTATTCTGATAGAAATCATACAGAGACATATTATATTCCAGCAAAAAGTTTTCCAGATTAAGCGGTAATCCGGTATCTTCTTCAAAGGTTCTCACCATTTCAATCAGTGCTCTTTTGTTATTATCTGTCTGCTTCAGGTTCTCCAGAATATATTCTTTTGCATACTTTTCAAGTTCGATATAGCAACCTCTTGGCAGATTGCTGAATCCATCCTCCACCTGTTTGCGAATGGATTTTCGGCCTTTCCCTACAATTGCCTCAAATTTCATTGCAAAATTATACTTTTTGTTTGCCTGTCCAATAAAATCAAGAACCGTAAGGCAATCTTTCCCTGGACTTAAACGTAACCCTCGTCCTAGCTGCTGTAAAAATACAGTCGCACTTTCTGTTGGCCTCAAGAATAAGACGGTGTCTATAGCCGGGATATCCACGCCCTCATTATACAAATCCACAACGAAAATAAAGTTTATCTTTCCACTTAACAAATCTGTTTTTGCATCATTTCGAATATCGTCTGCACTTTTCGAAGATAATGCAATGGACGGGATTCCTTTATCATTAAAATATTTCGCCATGTAATTTGCGTGAGCAACACTGACACAAAATCCAAGACCTTTCACAGACGAAATATCTGTCACATATTTTTTTACACTGTTTAAAATCAAAGCGCAACGTCTTGTATCTGCCGTATATACTTTTTCCAGCTCTGACACATCATATTTACCACGCGTCCATTTGAAATTCCTATAATCTGTGTCATCTGTTACACCAAAATACTGAAAAGAACTTAACAGATTTCGATCAATTGCTTCACCCAACAGTAATTTTGATGCAATACGTCCATCAAAATACTTCAGGATATCCTTACCATCCATTCGGTCAGGAGTAGCAGTCAATCCTAATAGAATCTTCGGCTCATAGTATGCCAGTAATTCCTGATAAGAATCAGCTGCTGCATGGTGGAATTCATCCACTATGATAAAGTCATAATAGTCCTTGCTTGTCCACTGAGAAAGCTTTGCAGAATTGAATGACTGGATACTGATAAACAGATGCTCAATATCCGTTGGTTTATAACCATCTACGTACAACTCACCAAAATTAAAGTCATTCAAAACTTCCTGGAATTTCTGAATGCTCTGTTCGAGAATCTCCTTTCTGTGAGCCACAAATAACAAGCGTGCTCTTGGGTTCTTCTCCTTAAAAGCTTTATAAT
>CAJLRL010000069.1 GCA_905209075.1 uncultured Lachnospiraceae bacterium
TTATCGTTTTTCACAGCATATCCCATGGCAGCTGTGATAGGCACTATATTATTTCCATCAGTGATACATCCGAGATTATCCATCATTTTTTTACTTGCATTCATGAATACGGTCTCGATATCCGGTTTTGTCGAGATAAATACGAATTCATCACCACCGACTCGGTAACACTGTCCGTATTTTCCAAGAGAAGCACTCATCACATCTGCAACGCGTTTTATCATCTCATCACCCTTCTGATGTCCCATCGTATCATTTACCTTTTTCAGATTGTTTACATCATAAATCGCAATCAGCATGTATGGGTTTTCATCATCTTCAAGCTCCTTGACCTTTTCCATATATGAGGTACGATTGAGTAAATCAGTTAATCCGTCATGATAAGCAAGCCTGCTAAGCAACTCATTTTTGATATTGCGCTGATAAGAGGCGAGGAACTTTTTTATAATCTGGACTATTTCCATGAAAAAGAATATCAATATGCCGAGTCTGATAAAATAGCTTGTTTCTCGTCCAGTGCCTCGCCATAGAATTATGATATCCGTCATAGCCATAAAGCTTAAAACAATACAGCCTATATTGTGATATATATTCTCTTTTGGTGCCTTTACAATGCCCTTTATCGTCGAAACAAGAATAAAGAGCATCGAAATTGCAAATACAACATGTACCAGAAAAAGTGTCTCATGATAATCCATGATTTCGGTTATTTCACCGATAAAGCAGCCTGCAAATACTATCTCGCCAATTACGCATAGTATCGCGCTTATACGTTTACTATAGCTGTCATACATCTGACTTAAAAATATTAAAAACGGTAGAATAGAAAGCCTCAGGGCTGTTTCTGCTATCACATGATATATATGGGCATCTCCAAAAACAAGCTGTAGATATCGTCCGTCTGTTGTAAGATATAAGCCTGATACAAATGCTGTAACACCAAGATTCAAAAACTCAATGCCTACTATCTTTTGCCTTGTAAGAGGAATAAATAGTAAAAGCATTACAACACCCAGTACCATAATAATAAAGCTGATACAGAAAGAATTGAATCTTTTTTGTTGTTGAAATTGTATGATATCAGAAATATCGCCTATGTACATTTCATCAAGCTTTGCACTGTCGTCATCTTTATATGGATTTTCAATTTCAATCTCCAGTAGCTTGCCATCACTTTCTGCAGGGATAAGTACATTTACAAAAAGAGCCCCGGGTGTCTTTCCAAAAAACTGTGAACAGAAATGATTGTTCCTGTATTGGCATACCCCATCTATGAACACCTTGATATTTGATGTTTTTGCAAAGAAAAACAATGTTTTATTACAATCAGCTGCCGTTATAGTACGATGGATTACTGTAGTGCCGGATAAATGGTCTAGTGAAGCCTCAGACTCCTCGCAATTTAACCATCCTGTTGAAAAATCAGAATATGTATCCGTCGTCTTAGGCTCATGATTACTCATCGGAGCTACTGCACTTATTATCACCATTAAAGCAGCAAAAATCAGTATAAAATATATAACTACAGGAAGCCTGTTTATTATAATATCTTTTTTTAATGATTTTTCCATAAAAATGCCTTTCATACTTATATCTTTTACAGCTTGTCCGAATCCAGTACAATCGTAAATGGCCCGTCATTCTCAAGCTCTATCTTCATATCGGCTCCAAACACCCCTCTTTGTACTCCGGGAACTGCCTTATCACACTCGCTGATGCAGTATTCATAAAGCTCGTTTGCCATATCAGGACTTCCTGCCTCCACAAATGAAGGACGATTGCCCTTCTTACAATTTGCATAAAGCGTAAACTGCGATATGAGCAAAAGCTTTCCGTCTACATCATTTATCGAAAGATTTGTCTTGTCATTCTCATCGGCAAAAATTCTCATGTTTATAAGCTTTTTGATCATTTTATCAGCAATCTCTTTAGTGTCTGTCTCTGCTATGCCTATCAAAACGCACAGTCCCTTTTCTATGCTGCCGGTTATATTTCCATCTATAGTGCACTTTGCATGGTTTACACGCTGTATTACAAATCTCATTATTATGTTGTCTCCTCAAATATGTTATTTACATGTTATAAATTGGATATAATTATTTTGTTACAATTTATGTGACATATAGTTTTACTACCATTTTTATCCAACAATTTGCATATTATTTTAAACCATATTTATAAAATAAACAAGTCTGTCTGTGACTTTGCCCACATAGTTTCAATCAAAATCATATGAACACCGCAATCCCTAAAGTGTATTTATTAGGCAATTTGTATTCTTTTATAAGCTTTCATGTACATTTATGAATTATATTGTCAAG
>CAJLRL010000070.1 GCA_905209075.1 uncultured Lachnospiraceae bacterium
GTACGGTTC
This sequence comes from uncultured Lachnospiraceae bacterium, assembly GCA_905209075.1. Taxonomy (GTDB): domain Bacteria; phylum Bacillota; class Clostridia; order Lachnospirales; family Lachnospiraceae; genus Roseburia. The sequence continues at coordinate 10 of CAJLRL010000070.1, forward strand.
TGATAGTTTCTTTCTGTCAGATGATCGATGTATGTTTTCATGAACGGGAAAATATCTGCATTGTATGTAATGGTTGCAAGAACCAGCTTGCCATAACGGAAAGCTTCTTCAACTGCTTCAGCCATATCATCTCTTGCAAGGTCAAATACAGAGACTTTCGGGCAGCCTTTTTCTTCCAGCTTCTGTGCCAGAACTTCAACTGCTTTCTTCGTATTTCCATATACAGATGAATAAGCGATTACAACACCTTCATCTTCTACTTTATAGGAAGACCAGATATCATACTTTTCAATGTAATGGCCAAGATTTTCTGTCAGGATCGGTCCATGCAGCGGACAGATTGTCTGAATATCCAGTGTAGAAGCAGCTTTGAGAAGTTTCTGAACCTGCGGACCGTATTTTCCAACAATTCCAATATAGTAACGGCGTGCTTCGCAGTCCCAGTCCTCTTCTACATCAAGTGCACCAAATTTACCAAATCCGTCTGCGGAAAACAGAACCTTGTCTGTGCTATCATAGGTAACCATAACTTCCGGCCAGTGTACCATCGGTGCAAATACAAATGTAAGTACATGTTTGCCAAGTGTCAGGCTTTCACCATTAGCAACTACCAGTTTTCTGTCGCCAAGATCCATGTTTCTGAAGAAGTTCTCCATCATAGTGAATGTCTTGGTATTAGCTACAACCGTTACTTCTGGATAAGCTTTGACAAAATTCTCGATATTTGCAGCATGATCCGGTTCCATATGCTGTACGACCAGATAATCCGGCTTTGCACCATTCAGCACTTTTGCCACATTACCAAGCCACTCTTCTGCAAAATGCGCATCTACCGTGTCCATAACTGCAATCTTTTCGTCCATGATCACATAAGAGTTGTAAGACATACCGTTCGGAACATCATACTGTCCTTCAAACAAATCTACCTGATGATCATTGACACCTACATAATAAATATCATTTCCGACTTTCATTGTTACCATAAACCTCCTCATTGGTCTGTTTTATTTATATCCTTTATTTTTCTTTCTGTTATTCAAGCTGTCTTTCACTCGCTTTTGAACTCATTATATCCACTCTCTCACATGAAATCAATAGTTGTTCATTATATTCTCGACACTTTTTGTCAGGTTTTTGTTTTTTCTCTTCACATACAAAAAGCAGCAAAGATCATGATTTCTTCGCTGCCTTCATATTATAAATGAACATACCCAGTGATGCAAAAATGATCAGTCCATATCCAACAAAACTGTAAGTATCCGGAATCTCTCCAAACAGGAAAAATCCCAGAAGTGTCGCAAATATGATCTGCGAATAATCAAAAATTGAAATCTTACCTGCCGGTGCATACGTATACGCCGCAGTGATCGTAAACTGTCCACCCGCAGCGAACAATCCTGCCATCATAAGTGTTACCAGCTGTCTTCCTGTCATCGGCGTATAATCAAAAATCAGATACGGTAATACAAACAGGCAGGAAAAGACCGAAAAATAAAATACTATGATGGGACCTTTCACTCCATGTGTCCCGAGCACACGCACCATTGTATAGGCAACCCCTGCTCCAAGCCCACCACAGACACCGATCAGTGCCGGAACCAATGCCGCATTCTGGAACCCTGGTTTCACAATAAACAGACAGCCGATGAATGCAAGAAGTACACATGATCCCTGTGTTGGCGTAATCTTCTCTTTCAAAAGCAAAAATGAAAAGATGATTGCAAAAAACGGCGACAGTTTATTCAGAATCGAAGCATCTGCTACCAGAAGATGATCAATCGCATAAAAGTTACAGAGAATTCCCAGCGTGCCAAATGCACAACGAAGGAAAAGTGATCCCCAGTACTGCTTCTGTACCTTTGGGATGATATGATTTTTACCTAAAATAATTGCTGCAAAGACTGCCGCCACCAGATTACGGAAGAAACTCTTCTGTACGGATGGAAGATCACCGGCCAGACGTACACTTACATTCATGCAGGCAAAGAAGAACGCAGACATAATAATCATCGTCATTCCCTTTATATAATTTTCCTGTTTCATTTTGTAATTTCAAACCTCCAATATTTTCTTTCTATGTAAATATATATTCTATGTCCTTATCTATCATAGCACCAATACGCGTGCAGATACAACAGAAATTCTAACATAGAACCGCTTGTTGAAAGTCTGGAGATTAGACTCCCACTGAGATAAATTTGCTATTACTCACCACCTGAAGAGGTGGGAGTCTTCTCGACTGAGATAAA
>CAJLRL010000071.1 GCA_905209075.1 uncultured Lachnospiraceae bacterium
CTACAAAGCAGCGTATCACGCCATAGCCGATCATGTAAAACGGAAGCAGATATCCTTAAGTTTGAAGACCCCTACCGCTGGTGGGGTACGACGGTGAGCTATATTCTTGCCCGCGTGGAGTACATGGGGCATACCGTCAATTTCAAGACCTAACGCATTTCTTTGCTTTGGTTTCCATACCTATTTTTTTAGGAAATGACAGGATCTCAGCTGTTCCGATAACATACTTATCATCAACCTCGCCAAGTTATCAGACTGGGGGAATGCCATTATATCCTTGTTGCCTTATCGGTTATAACAGTATTGTCTGCTGTGGCATAGAATACATCGACCATTTCGATTCCAAGGACTCGGTACAGGCGGTTGGCTAGACCTTACCTGATAGGATTTTTTTCCTATTGTGTGATTATCAGCTTACCAAAGCTTACAGAATTTCTTCCGCTCGCTAGGGGAAATCAGCTATGCTGATTTCACAGCTCGCACATGTTGTGTAGTATAACATAAGCTCTTTTGATTTGCAAAATATATGCACAAAAAAAGAATTCAAAATCTCTCAATACAACTCTTTTGATCTAAATCAAAAACAAGGAACACTCCAAACTCATGAGTGTTCCCTGCCGTATTTTGTATCGAAACTCTTCGCTTATTTAGTGGGCCATCTGGTGGGCCATTTTTTTGGGAAACTATATAAATCTATACAACCTTACATCTTAGGTGAAAATGTGCTAAATGCCCTAGCTATCGGCATTTAACCACCTTCGATATTTTAAGGAAAAATACGTGAAACTGGCTCGTAGATTACGATACCTAATTTCATTGCTTCTGCCTATCATCCATCAATTTCCGATAAAAAAGGGACTTATTTCACAGCCTCTTCTTCTCTTTTTGTTCGGTTGAGCATCCGATTAGGCTAATTGTCGCTACTGTTTATACCATCTAGCCATTTGCAAATGTAATACGAGACTATACCTGCCATGACGGAAACAAAAAATTGGCGGTATAAGATAGTTTACTAATATACACATTCTAATCATACTTTAATTTTAATCCGTTGTAAAACTCTACAGCCGCCACAATATCCTTCTCATCCGGATGCCCCTTTGATACGCCGCCAATCATCTTGAACGGACCGAACGTATCAAATCCCTTGCATGAAAACCTTCCGACAATGGTGTCATGTTTGTATGCTATCACCTGCTCAATTGACTTAAAGACAGGTCTGCCGCCATATGTGCAGATAAGAAACACATTTTTATTGTCTGTGAGATTGACTGATGCAAACTTAAGCACCGACTGATGGAACTTTCCACCATATACTCCTGATGCAAAACCGATTAAATCATATTCCGACAGGTCTTTCTCTACCGTCTGTGTCGCATCTATCAGCTCGACATCGTTTGTCTTTGCTATCTCGTCAATTATCTTTTTTGTGTTTCCATGATGCACTGATGCATATACTATTGCTGTCTTCATCTGTAATGCTCCAATCCTTTATTAGTCTTCCTTTGATTTTGCCATCAGTATCATTTTCTCAAACGACTGTGCAAACCTCTCATCATCTTCCTCTGTACGCTTTTTCGGTCCTTTGATATGATTCTTATGTGAGCTTCGTCTGGCTTTCTTGTTAAGGTGCCTCTCCATCAGCATCCGGTCGATATTTTCATCTGTGTACCATCTGCCGGACTGGTGGATTGCATATGCAGCTTTACCAAGCGCCATAGCAGCAACTCCATAATCCTGTGATACAACGATATCTCCCCTGTGGCAGAGGCTTATAAGCTTGTAATCCACTGCATCTGCTCCTGCACCAACCACTATCACTTCGCTGTAATCTGAGTACAAAACATGGTTTGTATCACACAGGAGAGTTGTCTTTATATTATATTTTTCTGCTATTTTCTCTATGATGTCCACTACCGGACATGCGTCTGCGTCTACAAATATCTGCATTTTTTATCCAGCCTCTTCAAATAAACGAATTTATTTATCCAGATACCTGAACATGTTTATCTGACCATCACACTCGTAATGCTCCATTAAATGATTTTTGTATGCCGGTTTTATCTCCGGTTCATCGTTCTTCATATCCTCTTATCCTCTGTTTTATTCCGCATTCATATTTTAAAACTTCTACGCTGTTTGTATGTATAAATATATGATACCGATTTATTGAATTTACTGCAATATAATCTTGAAGTTTATGTAATGTATTTCGGTAACAAAGGTATTCAGC
>CAJLRL010000072.1 GCA_905209075.1 uncultured Lachnospiraceae bacterium
CTGCTTTTTATTCTCATTCACTTCTCTGATTTTCATATCCATTACTCCGTCAAACAAACAGGTGGATTTGATGATCAAAAGGTATTCTCTCCAACTGAAGAGATATTATGACCATCAAATATAATATTTATTAGCAATTCAAAAGATTACATTTTTGATACAAATTCTGCAATTTGACCATCAACATATAGGATGTGATTAACTAACCACTCTGTGAGATATTTTAAAATTCCCATAATCTGTTCATCTTGATCTTCTACCTCATCATTGTGATGTTCCATAAATTCATCAAGTTTATGTATAAATTCCTGATGTTGAACTTTCTGTGTAAATATCTTCTTATAATTAATAGATTCCATATACTGCTCTTCATCACTAAAGTGTTTTACTGTATAATTCCGGAGATTTTCTAATATTATATCAATCCTATCATATTTATCCGGTGTAAACTCATCATGAAGCAGTTCATATGCCTCATCTGCATATTTAAATAACTGCTTGTGTTCTTCGTCTATCATATCTATACCGATATAATATTCTGGTTTCATTTCATACATAAATCAATCCTACTTTCAGTTTATTTGTTTTATGAACCTGTTCATTACTATTCATAATAGGCAAATGCATTTCTCATGAATTTCCTATATTTTCTCGTTTTTAATGTTAGATTCCACCAAAACATTCCCTAATTTTCTTGGAAATATCAGAATCAACAAAACCTTTCTGCGCCATGTCATCGAGCATCTCACACGTTTTTTCGTGCGATAAACCTTTCTTATATGGTCTGTCCTCGGTTAATGCCTGATAAATATCAATACATGCCATAATACGTTCCGGCTCATTTAATTCAGCTGCGGTTTTTCCAAAAGGATACCCTTTTCCATTTAATTTTTCATGATGGAAAGCTGCCCAGTCTCGTATTTCTTCAAAATCATTAACCTCTGATAATATTAGGTATGTATAACCAGCATGATTTTTCATTTTAGAAAATTCATCATCCGTAAGCTTATCCGGTTTTTCCAGAATTTCATTGCCTACCGCCATTTTTCCTATATCATGCAGAGCACCAGCTAAATACATTTTCTGTACAGCGATTGAATCATATCCCATATATTGGGCAAGCATGGATGCTTTTTCAGCTACTCCTATAGAATGTCTGCTTGTAAAAGAAGATTTATAATCTACAATCTTTGCAAAAAAATCTGCAACATCTTTACACATTTTCCAATCAAAAACCAGCTTTTCTCTTGGGATAGCTTCCCATAGCTTAGTTTCAAAAGAATCATCACTTAAACACATAAACGATTCTTTTGTGAATACATGAAGAAAAGCATTAACACATTCCGAATCAAATAGACTATCCTTATTTTGGGAAAGATATTGACACATAAAATCCCAGCTATTATCATCAGAATCAATACTATTTCTTATAATATCAATGATATCTGCAAGATGAATAATCCTTGCGAACAATGGAATTTCATTCCACTTTTTTTGAAAAGGGCCAGTTCCATCGGCATGTTCATGATGATACAAAATCACATTTGAAACATCTGTTTTAAAAGGAAGTTTAGTAATATTCTTTTCACCATATATACAATGGAGATTCGTTTTTTCCTCAGATAAATCTTTTTTTAGGTCAATAACAGAATCCTTTTTAAGCTCCTCAGAAATATATTGTGTCAAAGCATTATCATGCAGTAAAGCACACATGGCTAAATCTTGTAATTCATCACCTTGAATTTTCCAATATTCAGCCATGCGTATACTTATATAAGCCACTCTTTTTCCATGTTTGTTTTTGATATTTACCAACTCTGCTTCTATGCAGTCCAAAGCATAGGAACAGGCTCCTGTAAGTCCAACAATATCTATACTTAGCATTTCCATAATCCATGCAGGTTACAATATGCATATACTTCTTCTACCTGTTCACCATCGCAAAGACAAAAATCTGCTACCGGCTCCTGCCCTGGATTTAACTGTTTTCTGTATATTCCCTGATTTGTATTTAATGTAATCCACTCAATGAAATGCGCTTCAAGCATTGGATGTTTTGTTTCTCCGACTACAACATGAACATGCTGTTTGTCCACTGTATATACAGGAACATGCTTCTCTACAGCAGCATCTGTCACTCCGGCCTTTAACTCGTGCATAGCCTCGCCACAACATATTACCGGCACGCCCTTATCCTTTACCATTTCAATAATGTTTCCACAGTGATTGCAT
>CAJLRL010000073.1 GCA_905209075.1 uncultured Lachnospiraceae bacterium
TCATGGAAGAAAAGACGTACTTAAAGTGGTACAACAAAATTGGTTATGGTTCCGGTGATATTGCAGGAAATGTAGTATATGCATTCCTGACATCCTTTGTTATGGTATATCTTACAGATACTATAGGACTTGCATCAGGAATCGTTGGAACATTAATCGCAGCATCTAAATTATTTGATGGTTTTACAGATGTTTTCTTTGGGTCACTTATTGATAAAACACATACAAAGCTTGGAAAAGCAAGGCCATGGATGATTTATGGCTATATAGGTTGTGCTTTGACACTTGTAGCAGTTTTTGCAATTCCTACAAGCTGGGGCAGGACAGCTCAGTATGCATGGTTCTTTATAGCATATACATTATTGAATGGTGTATTTTATACAGCAAATAATATTGCATATTCTGCACTTACTTCGCTGGTAACAAAGAACAGCAAAGAGCGTGTACAGATGGGCTCTTACCGTTTTATTTTTGCCTTTTCAACAAGTCTTATAATTCAGTCTATAACAGTTGCATTTGTTGATATATGCGGTGGAGGTGCTGCTGCATGGAGATTCGTAGCTATTATTTATGCTTTGATAGGCCTTGTAGTAAATACGATTTCAGGATTGTCGGTTAAGGAGCTTCCGGAAGAGGAGCTTAACTCCGGAATAGAGAACGATGAAGAAAAAAAGTATGGTCTTATTCAGGCATTTAAGCTACTTGTTAAGAATAAGTACTATATGATGATTTGTGGAACTTATATTTTGCAGCAGTTATACAGTGCTATGATTGGTGCAGGTATTTATTATTGTACATGGGTTCTTAAGAATAAAAATCTGTTTGGTGTATTTGCATGGGCTGTAAATATTCCTCTTATAATAGCACTTATTTTCACACCAACTCTTGTTGGAAAGTGGAAAGGAATGTATAAGCTTAATAAACGTGGATATATTCTGGCTACGATAGCAAGAGCACTTGTGATTGTAGCAGGATACATGGGAAGCGTTCCACTGATGATGCTGTTTACTGCAGTTGCAGCATTAGGACAGGGACCTTGGCAGGGAGACATGAATGCAGTAATTGCCGAGTGTTCTGAGTATACTTACCTGACTCAGGGAAAGAGAGTAGATGGAACTATGTATTCATGCACATCACTTGGAATCAAAATTGGTGGTGGAATTGGAACAGCTATTGTAGGATGGCTGCTTGAAATCAGTGGTTATGTAGGTACAAATTCGGCTCAGCCGTCATCTGCGATTATTATGCTTCAGGTAATGTATTTATGGTTGCCATTTGTATTTGAGATCCTTATTACAATTCTTCTTTCAAAGATGAATGTAGAAGCTGCAAATGAAAAGCTTAGAAGAAAAAAAGGAATTGAGTGATTATAATATGGGAGAGATGATCTGAGTGCATTTAACGTATGAAAACACAAATGAAGAAATTATTGCGGTAAAACGGGAACCACGGCACCAGCCTCCACATCTGCATAATGCAATGGAGATTGTATGTGTTACGAAAGGAACTTTAGAGCTTGGTGTAGGACAGGAGCTGTATCACATGGAAACAGGTGATATAGGAATAGTATTTCCGGATGTTATACATCATTATCAGGTGTTTTCATCAGAAGTTAATGAGGCGGTTTTTATTAATGCTCCACAAATGATTTTTGGTAGATTTGAAAATGTACTGAGGAATAAGGCTTCACAATATCCTGTTGTAAAAAGTGATGTTATTCCGGATGAAGTGTACAGAGCAGTGGAATCCATAATAGATACCGGGCAGAATGATATATGGGTTGTTCAAGCTTATTTGCAGATTATACTAGCAAGATGTATTCCGATGATGAAATTAGTAGAAAAGAGCAAAATTGGCAGCGATGATATAATATACCGTACCGTATCATATATTTCTGCCAATTTTAATAAGAGTATATCACTTGATGGAATGGCACATGACCTTGGCGTGAGTAAATTTTCATTATCCAGATTGTTTTCAAAGACATTTCACAGCAGTTTTAATCAATATGTGAATGAGGCGCGTCTGGGGTATGCCTGTCAGAGAATTGAAACTACAGATGATACCCTGACAGAAATCTCTATGGACAGTGGTTTTGGAAGTCTTAGAACCTTTAATCGTGTTTTTAAAGAAAAATATAGATTGACACCAAGCGAGTATAGAAATAAATTACAAAAATGATA
>CAJLRL010000074.1 GCA_905209075.1 uncultured Lachnospiraceae bacterium
AAATCAGTTTGTGTGGGAAGATAAAATACTATCTTCCCGGTTTCTTAACCATCCCCGTATCGGGTAACATATCCTTTGCCAGCCACAAACACTTCGTAGTTTCCTGCCCATCTGGACTTACGAAAGTAGCCACTCTCTGAAAATGCGTTTTGCTGAAATTCAGGTGCACTTATTATCTCATTACCTCCGGCTGCTAACCCGGTAGGCACAACCCTCTGCTCTTATCCTTAAAGGCTCCTGCTGTTACGTTTCTCATAATCGGCTACAGCTCTGAGGATAGTCATCGCACGAAATGGGATTCTGCCACCCTGTCATAGACAAGGCGATATAAGCTCGTGGGATATGCGTGTCCTATTCTGTTTTCAATATTCAACGGTTCTTTTCTCAGAACCTGAACAAAGTATAACTGACACCACGCATCTTCTACAGTAACCGACACTCTTTTGAACTAAGAGTAACACTCCCACCTGTTCCAAATCCTTATAAAAAAAGCCGGACTGCATTATCAAAAATGCAATCCGACTTTTTTATTCTGTCAGAAGTTTCATATTGTCAACGGCATTTAATACCATATTCCGGATAAACTGTACTTCCTTCTCCTTCAGACCAACCAGCAGATCATCGACTTCTGCCTTTCTTTCACACCCACACACAAGATAATCCAACGTTATATGAAACAATTCAGCAATACTAATCAGCGTATCTATTTTTGCTCCATTTACACCAGCTTCAATTTTCCGCAGAGCATCCACTGACAATCCAATCTGCTCGGCAAGCTGCTGTCTTGTCATTCTTCTTGCCGCACGCAACTCTTTTATTCTTTCTCCACTATTAACAATATCGTAGTACACCTTCCACTCTTTTCCGGCACCTTATATATTTGCTTAAGCTGTATTCATTGTACCGTAAGCGAATCTTTTGTAAGAGTGACTAAACCAGCTATTTCAGGTGGAATATTGTACACCTTAATACCAAGAATATAAATATTTGCGGATTAAAAAAGAGATATTTCCAAACTCTCATTACATTTTGGAAATATCTCTTTACTTAATATCCTCATCCGGCACAAACTCCATGATGTCCTCTATCTTACAATCAAGTATGGAACATAATCTGTTAAGGATTACCGTTTTTACGACCATATTCTTTCGCAATCGCTGTAACTGTGCTTTATCTATTCCATAATCTTTAATTAGTGCATACTGGCTAATATTTTTCTTCTTGAGTGTGATCCATAACCTGTCATATACTATCATTACAAAGACCTCCTCCTTGTATTCTACGCAAGAGTGTCCTATAATGATATGGTGCGTGTATGCACCATACTGTATGTGTATGATAGAATAGAAAATAGCCATAATCTGCATAGAAAACAGCCCTCAAGGTTATTATGTAATATAGAACGGATTATCTGTTTTACTTTTATGGTATTCAACCGGGACAATTCAAGCACCTGACAATTTGCCCGTAGATACCCTTCTCAGAAAGGATTCACAACAACACTATGAATGATAAAAGCACATACTCTGTTGATAAATATTTAGAAATCATTGCCGAAAAAGAAGGAATCACAAAAGAAGAAGTCCAACAGGAAATTGGGCGGGCAGTTTCCATTGCTTTAAAAAGCCCTGATCCACAAATGCAACGCTTCTGGACAGACTTTCCATGTGAAAATGATACTCCCACCATTGAAGAAATCATATACCATCTCGCTGAAAAATTTGCAAAAGAGTCATAGACAAAGGACAGGATAACTACCCGTCTATTCACTCAGATAATCTTCCTGTCCTCTTAATATTTGTTCAATCATATGTAATGCAAATTCTATTTCTCTTTCGTCACACCGATTCATCATAAATGCAAAACGCTCAATGTGTTTTTCTGGGTGCTGCTGGCTCATCAGAACCATAGGCGATGACTCCAATGCATGAACAATATTCAAATATGTATCAAGACTCATTGCCCTTCTGCCATTTTCAACACTTTTGATAGTATCCAATGATACATCCGCCCGTTCTGCAAGCTCTGCCTGCGTAATTCCAAGCCTTCTTCGTTCTTTTCTGATATTCTCTGCAATAATTTTGTATATGTGCTCTCTTTTTCCCATAGCCCCATCATCCTTTCTGACTTATCGCATTATATCAGAAATTATTATGG
>CAJLRL010000075.1 GCA_905209075.1 uncultured Lachnospiraceae bacterium
TTTTGTGTTCACAAATCGCAATGTAACTGTGAAATAAACTGGGAGGTGAAGTCGAGTGGAACTGCAATTTAAAAATGTAACAAAAGATTATGGGAATGTACACGCAGTAGAACATGTAACACATTCTATGGGGAAAGGTGTATATGGATTATTGGGAGTAAATGGAGCGGGAAAAACCACTTTAATGCGGATGATATGTACAGCGATAACCCCAACAAGCGGAGAAATCTTGTGGAATGGAAAGGATATCTTTAGTCAGGGGGCATCTTATAGGGAAATACTCGGTTATTTGCCGCAGAGTTATGGGTTTTATCCTGATCTTTCGGTGTATGACTACATGCTGTATATTGCATCTATCAAAGGAATCAGGCCCATCATGGCAAAGAAAAGGGCATTAAAACTGTTGGAGCAGGTCGGAATGGCTGAAAAGAGGAAAAGAAGGATGCGGACTTTATCAGGGGGCATGATCCGGAGGGTCGGAATTGCCCAGGCGATGTTGAATGATCCGCGGATACTTGTGTTGGATGAACCGACAGCAGGTCTTGATCCGAATGAGAGAATCAGGTTCCGTAATCTGATCAGTGAATTGTCGGAAGATCGTCTTGTACTGTTGTCTACGCATATTGTGTCAGATGTTGAATATGTGGCAAATGAGATTATATTAATGAAAGAAGGAAAATTTTTCTATACAGGGACTTCAGATGAGATCATTTTGTCTATGGATATGTTCGTGTGGAATTGCATTATTCCTAAAAGTGAGTTGAACAATTATATGAAAAAATATCTGATTGGAAATGTAAGAACAGTTTCTGATGGAGTAGAGTTGAGAGTCCTTTCAAAGATGCCACCGACCGGAAATGCAGTACAGGTGGAGGCAACATTAGAGGATGCATTTCTTCTGTATTTTGGAGAAAAGGCAGGTGATAAAGATGATGTTCAAATATGAACTGAAAAAGATTTTTTCAAAGAGGATGAATAAGGTTCTGCTTGCGGCAGTACTTGTGATGACGGTTATTTATTCAGGTATGGCAATTGGGAGTATGAGCTATACGGATGCAGACGGACAGATCCACACAGGTATTGACGCGGGACGGCTTCTGGCTGAAGATGTCAATCAATGGAAAGGGAAACTTACAACGGAGAAAATTTCCGAAGTGATAAATGATTACAAGACATTATCGGCTAAGTATCAAGATGAGATACCTAATACAGAATATGGTAAAACAGTACAGTCATATTACGATATTTATAGTTTTGTAATTGGCATATTGACTCCGGATTCAGAATGGAATGAAGGTGCAGTGTATCAGCTCTCAGATGAACAATTACAGGACATCTATACAATCTATCAAGATAATATGAAGAAAATGGCAGAAGAGTACGGAACCACACCTGAAAAGAGAAGTTATCTGGAAAACGTTTATAAAAAGATAGAAATACCTTTTACGTTTGAAGCAAAAGGTTCCTGGGCTACGATGACAATGTACGCACAAACTTATGTACTATTAATGGCAGTGATCATAGGTTTTTTGGCAGCCGGTATATTTTCCGGAGAGTTCCGCCCCGGAACAGAGGATGTTTTTTTGGCTACAAAGTACGGGAGATCGAAGGCAATAAAAAACAAGATTATTGCAGGAATCTTCGTGTCAACGGTTATCTATTGGATCGGAGTAGGGATATTGTCTCTTATCTCATTTGGAGTAATGGGAACGAGTGGATTTTTTACACCGTATCAGATTGATGATCCATATAGTATTTATGTTATGACATATGGAGAATATTATTTGCTGATGCTTGTGGGCGGATATATCGCAACGATGTTTTGTGCTGCACTGACAATGCTGGTGACAGTTAAGATGCATACACCGAATCTGGCGGTTTGTATCCCGTTTTTCCTGCTTTGTATGATACCGTTTATCGCAAGAGTATTACCGGCATTTGATGCTTTTTTCAATTTGTTGCCGACTGTATTGACTAATATTCTTAATGTAGTGAGGTCGCCAATTCTTTTTCAGATTGGCCCGTTTGTATTTCGTCAGATTTCGTTCTTGATGTTCTTATACATCTTACTATTTATTGTACTGTTGCCTTTAATATATAGAGGTTATAGTCGATATGGGTTAAGGAAGAAATAGTATGACAAATGTCTG
>CAJLRL010000076.1 GCA_905209075.1 uncultured Lachnospiraceae bacterium
ATGAACGAACTTGAGGGGATCGGAAAAAATTTATAAAGCACGTTCCAAATTCCAGTTTTTAAAGCTGTACATGAAAATGTATGGCTTTATTTTATAAAAACACATTGACAATTATCTATGTATATGCTAATCTACACACATAGATAAATATCAATGCGAGGTAAATGAAATGGAACTAACAAATGTTGCATTAATCTGCAAGGCACTTGGAGATTCAAACAGATTAGAAATAGTGCAAATGTTGTCAGATGGCGAAAAATGTGGATGCAGGCTCTTGGAAAAATTTGAAATTACACAGCCAACCCTGTCTCATCATATGAAGATACTGGTGGAATGTGGATTGGTGAATGATCGCAAAGAAGGTAAATGGCATTATTACTCTTTGAATTGTGATACTTTATTAGAATTCAAGAATTTTATTGGCAGTTTGACATGTGAGTCATGTTGTGACAAAAAAGATAGCTGTTGTTAGAGGGGAAATGCTAAGATGAAGTTTTTTCAAAAGTATTTATCTGTGTGGGTCATTCTATGCATGATCATCGGTGTATCCATACTATTGTCTTTGGAATCGCATACGTAGCGTGTTATCTGTTAAAACTGCGACATAATATTGCAGCACCTGCAGGAATGATAGGAGCATCTAATTTCTTTGAACTTGCGGTGGCAGTGGCGATTGCATTGTTTGGAACAACAAGTGAGGTTGCACTTGCTACTACTGTGGGTGTCTTAACAGAAGTTCCGGTAATGCTTATGCTTGTAAGAATTGCAAATAAGACGAAAGGAAGGTTTCTATGACAGTAAGGGAAAAAGCAGAACTGATTGTAAAAGATATAAAGAAAGAACAGGGAACAAATCCGGTTGTCATTTTTAAGCAGATTGCAGAGAAGGAATATGTTAGTATTCATGGACCGGAACACCATATATTAGATGGTGCAAGTTTGCTTGTAGCCTACAAAAACGCAGGTGGAGAGATAGACTTAGAACAGGCATTGGACAGGCTGATGTCAGAAGGACTTCGGATGCCGGGAGCAATGTGCGGTTTATGGGGAATATGCGGAGCAATCACATCCATTGGCGCTGCACTTGCAATCATCGACGGAACAGGTCCGCTTTCAACAGATGGAACATGGGGAAATCATATGCAGTTTACCTCGAAAGCAATCGGAGAATTAGGAGCCATAAACGGACCAAGATGCTGCAAGAGAGATGCAATGATAGCATTTAAGAATGGTATTGATTATGTGAATGCTCATTATGGAGTAACATTGCAATACGAACAAATGCAATGTGGATTCACAGATTTTAATGAGCAATGTATAAAGGAGAGGTGTCCATTTTATGAGTAAGATAAAAGTAGCTTTTATTTGTGTCCATAATTCCTGCCGAAGTCAGATTGCTGAGGCTTTTGGAAGACATCTGGCATCAGATGTGTTTCAAAGTTATTCGGCGGGTACAGAAACAAAACCACAGATCAACCAAGATGCTGTCCGTATTATGAAGGAATTATATAATATAGATATGGAAGCAGATGGGCAGTTCAGTAAGCTGGTTAGTGATATTCCAAATCCGGATATTGCAATATCAATGGGGTGTAATGTGGGATGTCCATTTATAGGAAGACCGTTTGATGATAACTGGGGACATGAAGATCCAACAGGAAAAAGTGATGAGGAATTTAAGATAGTCATTGAAAAAATCAGAAAAGATATTTTGAAATTAAAAAATGGATTGGATAAGAGGTAGACAGCATCAGCTTCAAGTTTGTTTCATCTTTTTTATAACTTTTATTGGCTCTTCATTAGGATGTGTGGTATAGAAAATGGCTCAAAGCCGCATAGAACTTGAAAAAGCATATAGGCTCTATACGGCCTTCAACCGTGTCTGCATTTTTCTTGATCTCCCAGCCGTGATAGCGTGTGCCATCGTAGCTGAAAGTAAATCTGTAATTTGTCAAATGTATATCCTTCAAAAACGCTTTGGAATCTCAATTCACAGCAGCAATGTTGAATCAGTCCTGCTCCAGCTTTACCTGCTCACCTGTGTCTGCCTCAAATTCCT
>CAJLRL010000077.1 GCA_905209075.1 uncultured Lachnospiraceae bacterium
AAGAGAGCAGCAGCTCGATGTAATCTCACGTACATGCCACGAGAGAATGTAATATAAAAATAAAGTAACTATTCAGAACCACTGAGAACAAAGCACTAGTATCGTGTGGGTTTGCGAATGTGCGTGGGTGTTGTGAATAGTCACGAATAAAATCATATATAACATTCCAGAATGTGCAGGCCAAGTGCCTGCATATTCTCATTTAATATGTTAAAATGAAAAATAATTAACAGGTATGCAGGAGGATCAACATGGGAGAAACACTGGGAAGAATCCATTCAGTTGAGAGCTTTGGTTCTGCAGATGGACCGGGAGTAAGATATATAGTTTTTTTAAAGGGATGCAACATGCGCTGTAAATACTGCCATAATCCTGATACATGGGCTAAATGCGGCGAAAATGATGGTTCACAGCTTATGAGTCCTTCACAGGTATTAAAGACTGCCATGCGCTATAAGGCTTATTGGAAGCAGACTGGTGGTATCACAGTAAGCGGAGGCGAAGCCCTTTTACAGATAGATTTTGTTACAGAACTTTTCAGGCTTGCAAAGGAAAATGGCGTAAATACATGTCTTGATACATCTGGAAATCCATTTACGAGAAATGAACCTTTCTTTGGTAAGTTTAATGAGCTTATGAAATATACTGATCTTTTTATGCTGGACATAAAGCACATTGATGATGAGGAACATAAAAAACTCACAGGCCAGACAAACAAAAATATACTGGATATGGCGCAGTATTTATCTGACAATGGTAAAAAAATGTGGATACGCCATGTTCTTGTTCCGGGGATTACAGATGATGAAAAGTATTTAAGACAGTTAAAAGAGTTTGTGGATACGCTTAAAACAGTAGACAGAGTGGAAGTCCTTCCGTACCACACTCTTGGTGTCTTTAAATGGAAAGAACTCGGACTCAAATATCAGCTGGAAGGTATACAGCCTCCTGATGCGGAGAGTATAGCAAAAGCAAAAGAAATACTTGCATCCAGACAGTAACCGGATGGCACCTTTCCACAATAGAATGTGGGAAGCCAAAGCAAAATAATAGAATAACAGAATAACAGAATAACAGGGTGAGAAATGAAAGTACCAAACATAATATATGAGGATAATGATATGATCGTCTGTTATAAACCATCGGGTATGGCGACACAGACCAGACGGATCGGGCAGCAGGATATGGAGAGCTTCATAAGAAATTACAGGGCGGCTAAAAATGAGCCGCCTTATGTTGGCATAGTGCACAGGCTCGACCAGCCGGTAGAGGGTGTGATGGTATTTGCCAAGAATCAGAAAGCAGCGGCTTCTTTAAGCAGACAAATAAAGGAGCATACAACCGAGAAATATTATCGTGCGGCAAGCAGAGGGCAGGGAGTGTCAGGAGCGGCAGTGGAAGATGAAGAAGAGTCATTTCAAGACAAGTCTGCCTATGCGAGTAAGGTGCAGGGGGACGATAAGAAAGAAGATAATCATGACCCGGCATGGCATACTCTTACAGATTATATCTCCTTTGACAAGCGTACCAATACATCAAAAATTACAAGCGAAAAAGACAGGCTGGCAAAAAAAGCAGTGCTTCAGTACAGGGTGACATCAGTGACGCCGGATAGGGACAGCTCCCAAAATGAATGCATTAGAACAGAATTTGACATAAAGCTTCTCACTGGAAGGCATCATCAGATACGTTTGCAGCTTGCAAATATCGGCTATCCTCTGATTGGGGATATCAAGTATGGGAAGCCTGCATTAAATATCTCAGGAACGGGAAGCAAATCAGGACGCACCGGTGGCGGTGTAAGGGAACAGCTTGCACTTTGCTCCTACAAGATTGTTTTTGACCATCCTGCTACAGGGGAGAGAATGACATTTGAACTACCATAGTGCTGTTGGAAATAAGATGAATAGTGAGCTTATTTATGCTCGTTTCTCCACTCCCTCGGAGCCACTCCGTAGATATTTTTAAAGGCGCGTGAGAAATGAA
>CAJLRL010000078.1 GCA_905209075.1 uncultured Lachnospiraceae bacterium
ATGGATTTGTCTGATTTGGACAACATAAAAGAATTGCAACAGAATATGAATTAGTGACAATAAGGTCAGTCTTGGAATCATCATGGTGAGGAAAGACTGACCTTGTAGCGTGTAATAGGCTAATTTGAAATCATTACAGAATATTACATGACATGGTGAAAATATATTATTGAACGGAAGAATTTCGTGGCTGCAACATGGATATCGAGGTGGCAAGGGTGGCTTATGAAGGAATGAAATATCACATCTGGTATTGACATAGCCGAACGGCTTAGTATATTATAAATATATTAAAAATAAGCCGTTCGACCTTTTTTGGTTTGCGCAATATTAAAATAAGCCGTTCGACTATGCGACAAGGAGGCGTCATGAAAATAGCAGATGCAGAAGCTTTTGGAAACGAATTACGTACACGCAGAAAAGAATTGGGATATACACAGGCTTATATCGCTGAATTTACAGGATTTAGCGTCAGCTTTATATCTGATTTGGAAAGAGGAAAGGAAACGTGTGAGATTGGAAAGGCGATTGAGATTGTAAATCTTTTAGGTATGGATTTATGTATGGAAAAGCGAGGTAAATAAAATGAGAGATTTTCATGTATTTATTGAACAGCAGGGAGAGCAGATCTATGTTGGTAAGATAACAGGAAGTGGATCTGAAGATGCGGTATTTTCCTATGCGCAAGAGTATTTGGATAATCCGTCAAGTTGTCCTATTTCAATTCATCTTCCATTGCAGGCGCAAAACTTTTCGGCAGAAGAAACAAGCCTTTTTTTTGAAGGTCTTCTACCGGAAGGTTTTACAAGGAAGTGTGTAGCCGGATGGATTCATGCAGATGAATATGATTATCTTACAATATTAGCTGCTTTGGGGAGGGAATGTCTGGGTGCTATTCAGATTATTGAAGATGGCATGGATGTCCCCAAAGTTGGTTATCAGAAACTTACAAAGGAAGATGTATGCAGATTGGCGAAAGAAGGTGCTTCAGAAGCGGCAGAGTTGGTTACAAAAGCTCATTTGTCTCTAACCGGAGCCTCTGGTAAAGTGGGATTATATTATAAGATAGACACAAATGAATGGTATTTACCAATTGGAGCAGCTCCGAGTACGCATATTGTGAAACAAAGTCATGTCAGATTAGATGGGATTGTAACCAATGAACAGCTATGTTTACAGACAGCCAAAAATCTGGGAATAGATGTGCCGGACAGCTTTGTGATAAATGTAGGAACTGGTAAAGATGAAGATGTGTTATTTGCAACACATAGGTATGATAGAATTATTGACGAAAAATGTAGGGTTATGGATGGGTTAACAGTTCCGTTTCGACTGCACCAAGAGGATTTTTCGCAGGCCATGGGTATATCATCTGGTCATAAATATGAGCATAATGGAGAAGGTTACCTAAAAAGAATGTGTGATATTTTGAAAAAATATTCCTCGAATCCAATGGAAGATCAGCTAAAACTATGGGATATCTGTGTATTCAACTATCTCATAGGGAATACAGATAATCATATTAAGAATGTATCACTTCTTTATTCTTCTGATATGGCATCCATACGATTAGCACCAGCTTACGACATTGTATGTACGATGATCTATCCAAGCAGTACTACGGAGATGGCTGTTTCGATTGGATGTGAATATGACATTAATAAAATCAAGCGAGAGCATTTTTGCCGTGAGTTGAAAAATATCGGGATTGGTGAAAAACTTGCCATGAAGCATTATGATGATATGCTAAGCAGAATAGAAAGTGCACTTGAGGAATCGTGTGAAACACTTATGCAACAGGGATTTATACAGGCAAAAGACATGAAAAAAAGGATTTTAGAGGTGCGAAAGCCGGCGTGGATGTAAAGAAATATTGACCTTGTTTTATTAGTATATTTCCATAAGCGTTAGTATTGTAAAAAAAGATGGTGATGATATAATAAAAACGTGTTAGACACTTGATGTTATGTG
>CAJLRL010000079.1 GCA_905209075.1 uncultured Lachnospiraceae bacterium
GTTTTCTGGACTATGAGAATCAAAGTCCCATTGATATGATTAACATGGAAAAGAGGTGCAAAATCTTGGACACAGGAAGAAAAGATGCCAATATACAGATAGGAAAGAGACTAAGAGAGGCAAGACTGAATATGAACCTTGAAAAGTCAGAAATTGCGGATGTATTGGGTGTTACAGTAGAACATTATCGAAAACTTGAAGCAGGTGTAACTGGAATATCTGTAGATAAAGTATTGACACTCTATCATAAATATGGAATTGATCCTACATATCTTATAACAGGCGAGAGCAGCAACATAAAAGATTTTAATTTGGATTACTATGTTGCGAACAGCACAAAAGAGCAGAGAAATGATTTTTTTGACCGTGTGCTGGCGTATTTATCTAAGTTGATTAGATAAATTGAAGTGCTTCCTGCTTCCAAGCCCGAAAAGGAGGAAGTGTTATGCTTAATATTGCGGTCTGTGATGACAGCAGAACAGATGTAGAAATGCTGGAAAGTGCTTTTGATAAGTTAGCACAGTACCAGTTTTCTTATGAAGTGTATTTTACAGCGAAGGAGTTGCTGAAGCATGTTATAGATTATGGAGAAATGTATCATCTGTATATATTTGACATTGAAATGCCGGAGATGAATGGTTTGCAGCTTGCAAAAGAAATCCGGAAAATAGATGCCAAAGCATTGTTTGTATTCCTGACTGGATATACGCAGTATGTTATGGATGTTTTTGAGGTTATTACTTTTGACTATATTTCTAAACCGATTACAGTGGAAAAGCTGGAGTCCGTCCTTTTAAAAGCCATGCAGTATCTTCATATGATAAAGCGTGACTTTGTCTTTCAGTTCCGAAAAAATCAGTTTCGTATTAGCTGCGATGATATTGTGTATTTTGAGAAGAAAGGTCGTCAGGCAGTGATACATACGATTTCAGAAAATTTCAAGGCAAATATGACAACTGAAGAAATATGGAAACAGCTTGATGATAAGGTCTTTGCCCATATTCATGTATCATATATCATCAATCTTGGGCATATCAGGGCGATTGAGGGAGATGAAGTAGTGATGGACAATGAAGAAAGACTTCTGATTGCCCGTTCCCATAAGCAGAATTTAAAAGAAAAACATATGGAGTTTGTAAGGAGGATGGTTTAAGGATGGAATATGTGATACGCTTTGCCATCAGCCTGTTTGATCTGGCAGTGTTTATGTATTATTTTCATTCCAATAAGAAAATGAAACCAGTATCAAAGGTATGGATATGGGCTGGATTTACCATTGCTGCAATTATATGGACATTTGTCAGTAGCATAAAAAATCCGTATCTGAATCTTGCGACTCTTTTGATTGTGCTTATACTGTTATCATTTTATTATGAATCAGGAATGTGGACGAGAATTATAAATATTGTGACATTCATGGGTATTGGAATGCTGTTTGAACCTGTAGCCTTGCTGTTACTCCATGCGATGAATTTTCATATGGGAGAAAGTTATAAATATTATTTTGTAATGGTAATATGCAGCTTTGTTCGTGGAAATGTGATGTATATTCTGTCAAAATTGATTTCAAAGAAAGGGATGCAGATTGCTGCCTTTCCGAAAGAAATTTTGGGTGTGCTGGTTATGGTATTTACCTTTACGGTGTTGAACTGTTGCTTTGTTATTCTTTTGTCATTGGAAGCTGGCAGTGAAAAAAGCCTGCTTATGTGTGCCAGTATTGTAATTTCCATTGTCCTGACAGATTATTTTATGCTGTATATGATGGAACGTTTTAATTATCTTGTGCAAAAACAGTATGAGGATGCAATGTACAGGGAAGAAATGCACTATAAAGACATCTATTATGAAGAAGCAGAAAAACAGAATAAGGAAGTGCAGAAGTTAAAGCACGATATGAAACATAAATTGCATGAACTGTATCATCTGGTGGAAAATAGTGATGGGCAGGAACTTTCAGAGAAAA
>CAJLRL010000080.1 GCA_905209075.1 uncultured Lachnospiraceae bacterium
CTTATGCACAGGGTGGACTGGAATCTATCGTTAAAAATGGATATGAGTGGCTGTATCGTTGCCCAAAGCCTACTTTCTGGAGAGCGTTGACAGATAATGACAGGGGAAGCAAGTTCCATATTAAAAGCGGAAGCTGGCTTTCAGCAGATATGTTTATTGACTGTAAGGGAATACAGGTGATTATGGATGGCAGGGAGCAAAAACAATACGCACCTGATAATAACAGCTATGGCGGTGATGTTTATGCTGATGAAATTATCGTAAAATATACATACGAGACCATAACAACTCCGGCGACAACTGTTCTTGTGAGCTATAGCGTTGATGCGTCCGGAAAGATTCGCGTGGATGTACATTATAATGGAGTACAGGGACTCCCTGAATTCCCTGTATTTGGAATGAGATTTATTATGCCAACATTGGCTGACAAATATTTATATAAGGGACTCTCCGGGGAAACATATCCTGACAGAAAAGCAGGTGCACAAGAAGGCGTCTATGAGATAGATGATCTGAGTCTTACACAATATCTTGTTCCGCAGGAATGTGGTATGAGAATGGATACAGAGTGGCTTGAAATTACAAGACATACGGCTCTTGATAACAGCAGGACAGATAGCTCATCACAGACACTGCGCATTGAAAAGAATGATGAAAAATTTGCATTTTCTTGTCTGCCTTATACCGCATCTGAGATTGAAAACGCTCTTCACCATGAAGAACTGCCACCGGAAAGAAGAACTGTTTTATGCATATATGGCGCAGTAAGAGGTGTTGGAGGTATCGACAGCTGGGGAACTGATGTGGAAGAGGATTATCGTATCAGTGCGGAGACTGATAAGGATTATTCTTTTACAATCTGTTAGCCATTAATTAAAACGAAAAGTACAGTGATAAAATTAGCATTATAATATTGCTGATGGAACAATATGATTTTGGTAGAAGTGGTTTAGGTTTTTGACTTAAGCCAAATAAAGCAGGAGCATTTGCCCCTGCTTTTGTTTTTTATATCATGTATTTCTGGCTCTGTATTCAGAAGGAGAACATCCCTTTTGTTTATGAAATAACCGGCTGAAGTATAGTGGATTATTGTATCCTACTATGCCTGCAATCTCATTTATAGAGTAGGACGTTGTTTCAAGCAGCACCTGAGCATTTGTCATCCTGAGTGATGTGATAAATTGTATTGGTGTACTACCTGTGTATTTTTTAAAGCTTCGAATAAACCAGCTTATGCTCATACCAATTGATGAGGCATATTCTTCCACATTAATAGAGCAGTTGTAACTAGTGTTGAAATACGTAATGGCATTATCCATCTGGCTGTCAAGAAATTCATTTCTGATCACATGCTCAGTTGTTATTTTGCGATTAAATATAATGAAAAGGTGGCGAAGTAGAAGTGTGAGCATTTCCTCATAATTGTTCTGACACGTTTGAAGTTCTGTAATAATCCTTTTGAAAACATGTTCATATTCAAGAGACGTTCCAACATTAAAGACTCTTTTATCGTCTGCAAATCCGTAGTTCCTTAAGGTGTTTTTTACATTGCTTCCGGTAAAGTGAATCCAGTATATCTGTGTCTTATCCTTACCATAAAATTCATATTTTTGAAGTTCTTTCGGACGAAATAACACTATATGGCCGGCTGGAATGATTGTCTCATTTTCAGGATTGTCAAAGTGAAAATGAACAAGACCGGATGATATGTATATAATCTGGTAATCCAGTCTTCCTCTGGGCCTGTATGTAGGCATCTTAGGGTGCTGTGACAGGCGATATGTTCCACAGCTTCCTACAATCAGAGGGCGGCTTTTATCTTTAAAATCTTTATGTGAATGATTCAAATATCCCGTGTTAATATACATTA
>CAJLRL010000081.1 GCA_905209075.1 uncultured Lachnospiraceae bacterium
TGATGTCGCCTCCTATTTCATCTCTTCTTTAACAAGTGTTAAGGCAAGTCCAAGTCTCATATTGCCTTTCTGAAAATCTGCAACAGCTTCCTTAATAGTCTTACATGCTGCATCCATTCCCATCTTGGCAAGGTTATCAGCCATCTGATCCAGTTCCTGAGCATGATGCTCATTGTGCTGAAGCATATATGTCAGAAGAGCCAGTGTCTCATTCTTACAGTCACCTTCACTGCAGGATCCGCAATGAGCAGTATCACAGGCATGATCTGTATGAGAATGTCCATGATCATGACCTTCGCCATGAGTATGCTCATGAGTATGAGTCATACCATCTTCATGGGTATGTTCATGGGTGTGTCCATGTCCATGCTGGACAAGATTCCCATTTTCATCTTTGATTAAATGCATGGTTAAATGCTCCCTTCTATTGAAAAATACACTGAATTTATAAAATTCAGTCTTTTTTTATGACAATAAATTATCAATTTACTGATATTATACATCTTTTTTTTCGTTTTCGCAAGCCATTTAGCATAAATAATCACTAAAAAAATTTTGAAATATATGCTTTGAAATAGCTTTTTTCACAAGAAGTGTTAATATTTTGACCGTTATGTTATATTGTTAACAATGTATTCTTGCAAAAACTTAATAATTTTTATGTACTTCTGACACATTTTTATGTTATACTTGGACAAGATTATCGGGCAAAGCGGCTTGCCCAAAGTGTATATAGGAATTGGAGGAATTGTTTTGGATAATACTGTTTTTCTGAATACAAACAGAGAGATGCCTTTACTCGGACTGGGAGTATACAAAGCCACCGGGGAAAATGAGGCCGAAAATGCTATTATTTCTGCTGTTGAATCAGGATACCGTCTGATTGATACAGCCTCCGTATATAAAAACGAAGAAAATGTAGGACGGGGAATCGCCAGCTGTGGAATACCGCGAAATGAACTTTTTATTACTACAAAAGTATGGAATACCGCACAGCGTCTGGGAGACATTCAGGGTGCTTTTGAAAGAAGCCTGGACCGGCTCAAACTGGATTATGTTGATCTGTATCTGATCCACTGGCCGGTTCCGGGATGTTATCTCAGCACCTGGAAAGTACTGGAGGAAATCCAGAAATCCGGGCGGGCTCTTTCTATTGGTGTCAGTAATTTTGAAATCCGTCATCTGGAAGAGCTGGAAGCCAATTCCGGAATTATACCTGCAGTAAATCAGATTGAATGCCATCCGCTCTGCTATCCGAAAGAGCTGATTGATTATTGCCAGAATAAAGGAATTCAGGTACAGGCATATGCCCCGCTTGCCAGAGGCGCATATCTTGATAACGATGTAATGTGTGTACTTGGAACCAAATACGCCCATACTCCCGCTCAGATCGGTCTGCGCTGGGCTACTCAGAAAGGAATTTCCGTAATTCCCAAATCCGTACATCCTGACCGCATCAGAAGCAATGGCAATATTTTTGATTTCACAATCGAACAGGAAGACATGGATCTGATTGATACTCTGAATGAGAATTTTCACAGTTCACATATTCCCGAGGATTTAAGGGACATTGCATTCTGATAAAGAGTAGTTAAAAAATATTTTATCATGCAAATGCAAAAAGCAGATGTATTTATATAACATCTGCTTTTTGCATATTTATCATCTCTGTCTATAGAATTTCCCGTAAATGATGCATTTGAAAGTTTTTCGTAACCATTCAGCAGTCAGCTATCCCGCGAGGTACTGAACAGTTACAGTTTTTCTATAACATCTCAGT
>CAJLRL010000082.1 GCA_905209075.1 uncultured Lachnospiraceae bacterium
AGTTATTCGGTTATGAGCAAGTAGCGAAGCGGATTGCGAATATCCGCTTGACTAAAATATAGCATGAATATATCAGGGAAACAATCAAGCTGTTGCAAAATGACATTTTTATTACGGTAAATCAACACAATAAGCGGTAAAACAACATTTCTTTATATAGTGGGATTACTTTTCATAGCAACTGCAGCCAACCTGACCAGATGATTTTCTTCACTTATAGATTTCATTTGGTCTGCATTAAACAAAATGCATCCACAGTGTCCCGGAAATGTGGGAAAACATATAATTTTCAGATTGGTATCTATTTCCGGACTATAGTCCATGATTTCAAGTGTTTCGCCGTACAAGGTGGCACGTTCATAAACATGAAGCCATTTTGCGTCCATATTGGAGAAAAGGCTGGAAAAGGAATTTCCGATCATCTTGTCCAACGGCAGCTTTTCCAATGTAGCCAAGGCTTCATTCCCATATCGAAAGATCCAGTCCACTGCCTTTTTTTCTTCATTAAATACCATTTCTATATCCGTAAATGCAAACGGGAGACTATCACATATTTTATAATATTTGCCATATTCTTCCGGGGTCAGCGGCAGCTTTTTTTTACTGATCTTTGCAATCATTAGCTCCTGTTTTTTCTGCAGTTCTTCTCTGAGAGCCTTTTTCTTTCTCTTTGTATAGCAGATTTCCTCTCCATTAGACAGTAAAATTTTATCTCCAATATCACTGATTGCAGACACAGCGATCATACAGCCACGTTTTACCTCCATAAACCCTTCATTCAACTGCTTCTTCAATGCTTTCAGTGTCATTCGGCAACGATAAACACTTCCATCAAACATATGAATCGTACAATGATCATCTGACATGATCACATAAAGAATGTCTGCACACCGGATAGCAATCTTAGTACGATTAAAAGTTACTGTAATAAATTCCTGCTGCATAGCTGATTCTCCTCTTATAAGTAAAAATCTACGATTACTCTTTCTTCTTCATATATATTGTTTTACATCCTGCACTCAATTCGTATTATAACACTTTCATCGGTCAGTTCTGAGTATTTTTACATCTCTGAATAAGGGATAACACCAGAACGAAACCCAAATGTTAGCTAAAAAATACTTCTTTTTTGTGAAAAATCATTACACGAACGTGATCAGAAAACAAGAAAGAATCCTGCTTGCAGGATTCTCCGCCTGCGGCGGGTCGCTTCAGCGACATAATTCCATTCCGCCGCAGTGCGATCCTGCCCGAAGGGCTTTGTTATGTTATAGGAACATTACGGAGTAATTTCCTATAACATAACAAAAGCGTTCGTTGTCAGCTAATCCAGCTAACATTTCGAACGCTTTGAAGCCCGTCCATAAGAGGATTTGAACCTCCGACCCCTCGCTTAGGAGTTCATCCTGGTACAGAAAACAGCTTGCATTCTATGTCAATCAAAGTCATTCAAAGCCTTGATTTTGCTGCTTTTTCTGTCAGTTTCAGAAAAGATAAGAAAACCTGTTTTCATCTGAGGAATTACAGTTTGGGTGGAAAAATGGTGGATTTTCCACCATTAGGGTAAAGCCAACCTGTTCCTTCCAATTATAAATGATGACTACCATTACCTGACATTTTACAGTAATGATTATTTGGTTTTCTTATTAGATCTATGTCTATTATACCGTGCTTGCGGTCAACTGTCGATAACAAATTGACCGCAAATGTATTATTTTTTCTTACGTTTACACTTTGTATCACAAAACTTC
>CAJLRL010000083.1 GCA_905209075.1 uncultured Lachnospiraceae bacterium
CATTTTCTTATCAACGAGCAAAAGACCGGCAAGAATAACTATGTCACTCTAAACTGCAATGCCACCGATGCTCTCCGGGCATATTTCAACGAACGGCATCCGACTGAACATGAGTTTATTTTTACAAAAGCCACCTGCAGGAGGCAGCCACTAAACAGAGTTCAGGCATACCGGATTGTAAGGACTGCTGCCGAGGAGACTGTTCAGGATGAACATATCAGCTGTCACTCTCTGAGAAAGACATTTGGATATCACGCCTGGAAGAATGGCACTCCACCTGCTCTGCTGATGGATGTCTACAATCACTCGTCCTATAAAGTCACACAGCATTATCTGGGTATTGAGCAGGATGAACGTGATGAGATTTATATGAATCTTGAGCTATAGTTTTATGCGTATTGAAATCTAATATAGCTAAAAGCCAGCCGTTTGCAACTGGCTGGCTTTTTTTGAGATATACAAATCATCGAAATCATCTGTTAAACCAAATGCATTCTGTTCTGAATCGAATTTCAAATCAATCTGTGACATATCTTTCATCTGTCTGGTACTGTTGTATTTTAAAATTAAATTTCATCTTCAGCACCACCTTCTTCCTGTAACCATTCTTTCAATTTATCCTGTAATAGTTTCTTATCCGGCAGATACAGTTTATACTGTGATGCATAAATATTAGAATCCTCCGGCAATGTCAGTTCAACCATTGCATCATTTTTTTCATTGCACAACAATACACCAATGGTAGGATTTTCTTCCTCTGTTTTTTCGTATCTATCATAGTAATTGACATACATCTGCATTTGCCCCAGATCCTGGTGCTTTAATTTGCCAATTTTTAAATCAAATAATACAAAGCATTTCAACAGTCTGTTATAAAAAACAAGATCCACTCTGAAATGATCTTCTTCGAATGAAAATCTTTTCTGTCTTGCCACAAAAGTAAATCCTTTTCCCAATTCCAAAAGAAACTGCTGCAAATTATCTAACAGCCTGTTTTCTAAATCAGTTTCTGAATAATTATATTTATCTTCAAGACCTACAAATTCCAAAACATATGGATCCTTCAGCACATCCTTTGAGGTTGTAATCACATTTCCTTCCTGTGATAAGCGTTGCACTTTGTCCTTATCCATGCTTAACGCAAGTCTCTCATAAAGAGAAGAATTATACTGACGTGACAAATCTCTGACTCCCCACTTCTCTCTGGCAGCTTCTATCTCATAAAATGAGCGTTCATCCTCATTTTCTATTCTCATCAATTGTAGATAATGAGACCATGTTACCACAAACGGATGCTCCTCTTCAAAAATCGTAAACACCGTTTCCGATTTCTTGATTGCAAATTCCGTAAACAGTGTTTCCGAAATTCGACCCTTATATGTTAAATAAAACTTTCTTGCCTTTTCCAGCGTAGATTCTGAAAAGCCTTTGCCAAATTCTTCTGTTAATTTTTTAGAAAGATTTATTATGATTTTTTTACCGTATTCAGCCCTGTGTTTTCCCTGCTGCTGTACTTCTACAATCCACCTGCCAAGAGAATAATAGGTCATTATCTGGACATTATTTACCTGCTTTGCAGTAATGTTTCGCGCATATTTAATTAATTCAATTGAATTCTGACATAACTTATCCATATTGATATCATATACAGATTCATTGATTTCATTCTTCACACATTCAATCCTCCTATTTCAAAGTTTTCCTATTTCAGAAACACTGGCTGTTCTG
>CAJLRL010000084.1 GCA_905209075.1 uncultured Lachnospiraceae bacterium
GAATTACCTGTTTTCTCAGCTATTTTATTTATATATCGTTGTAAAATATGCTCTGTCGTCTTGTCAAAATATACAGATACAAGATACATCTACTTTCCCCTGTCATATAAAAATCATGCCCCAACACACATAGGTCGGGGCAATTACTGTTATACTTTTAAGCTATCAAACTACACCAATTCAGGAATTTTGTAGCCCGCTTTTTGCATTGCGTCTACGAAGTCATCTAATGACATACTTACTCTCTTTGCGCCCACCTCGGGCTCTAATATACCATCCTGAACAAGTGAATATACTTCAAGGCATCTTCCTTGTTGCAGTCCTTGTTGTATCCCCTCCTGAATGCCAAGCTTTTTATGATCATCCCATGCCTTACACATATTTACCACCTCTTCCTTTTCATCATACTTAATGTCAGTTCCTACAAATAGATTGATAGCTGCTACTGTCTCAATGTCAACCCTTGTAAAGGTTTCGTCTTTTGTAATTAAATCATTCAGCTTTCCCTCATCTGACGCATTTTTCAGCACTTCAAACAGTGGTTTCAGACCTGTTTTGAACTTGGAAAAATCCGTAATCTCCAGTGGATTCAACAGATTAATCCTGTAATCGTTGATAAATGGCCGAAATCTCTCGTCCATATGAGGCATCATCTCAACAAGACTTCTTGGACCATCCCAGTTTTTTGTTCCAAGATATAATGTAATTGTAATCACCGGTGTCAGCCTATCCTCAAGTGTAAACCCTGATAAAAACTCATCTGATGATTTATAATCTTTGTTTTTCTGATGTTGCTTCTTCGCCTCGTTAACCTGTTCTCCATAATTCATGGCATCATAAATCATGGTCTTAACCGGCATCGAATAATGAACATCTGTCTGTGCCTCTATCCCCATCAGTACGATGTATACTGATTCTGTATATTTTACAGACACCCCCTTTAGCAAATCTCTCCATTTCTGCTTAACAATCTGCTTCCTGTCAATACCGAAAACTGATAACACCTCTGTGGTGTCACATTCCTTTAAATTCTCCGGTTTGATAACCTTCTCACCGTCAAACAATACATAATTGCAGATTTCACTGAACCTCGTATTGTCTGACAAATACTCCTTCGCCTTCGAGTCCTTTGTACCCAAATTAACCTCCTCTTCTTGTGTGAGCAGGAAAATTCGAAATCGAATTAAAATACCGTATGCTAATATAAAAGCCGGCAAAATCCCCACACCCCGCTTTTCTCGCAATGTTTTCACATCTGACATTTCAATTTTCCTGCTATTAACTGGTAACATAAAGCATTGAAAATTTCCATGTCTTTGTCGAAAAATGCGAAGTGGTCTGCCCTCTTCAAAGTGATACGCACCGATAAAAATTTGCTGTGGTGTCGTATTTACAGAAATATAATGCTTTGAGTTGATTGTAGCACAGGAGAGACATTTTGTCATTAAATTTCTCAGAGTTTCTTATCTTTGGGAATATTCATAGTTCCTGTTCCTATTTATCCTTTCCTCTCCTCATCGCTACAGCTCCCGGCGATGATATT
>CAJLRL010000085.1 GCA_905209075.1 uncultured Lachnospiraceae bacterium
ATTGAGGTGCTATAATGAAGAATAAGAAAAAGGGTGTTTTAATAGCAGTTGTAGTGATTGCCCTGATCGTGGTGGCAGTAGCAGCGGTATGTATTAATAAAAAAGCAGGTGATTCAGGAAAACTTAAAGAGGGACAGACCGAGGCAACAGTCAAAAAGTCAGATACAAAGGTCATAACATTTGCTGTACCTGATATTTGCAGGATCGATGAGAATAACATTAAGCAGTTTAATGCTGCACTTATGAATGATGGCTATGACTATGAGCTGAATATAAAATATCTGGAGTATGATGAATACAGCCAGAAGCTTGAAAGTACACTTGCTGCCGGGAAAACAGATGTTGCATTTTTAGGCTTAGGCGATGAGAATGGAAATAATCCGGCATATGATCTTATAAGTTCGGATCTTGTCTTAAATCTCGATGATGTTTTGTCGAAAGATCAGGGAAAGACACTTTATGATGCTTTTCCAAAGAACCTTTGGGAGATGGCAAAATGTGATGGACATATTTATTCCATACCATCTGCACTTGCGGATGATAATGGAGTTTATGCTGCATTTAACAGGGATTATCTCTCAGATGATGTCATAAATTCGTGGGATGGAAGCATAGATGGAATTTATCAGATACTCAAGGCTTCTGAGTGGGATAACAGCAAAGCTCCGGGATTTCAATATCTCATAAACGGATATGTATTTGGGGATATGATCGGCTGTGATATAAGAAACGGACTTTGCTTCGATTATGATACGATGTCAGTCGAAAATCCGCTGGAATCGCAAAAGTTTACGGAATATCTTAAGGTGCTCGATCAGATGAAAAAAGACGGATACCTGAAGGACGATGAGACCGGTGAGATAACCTACCTTAATAATATCGGATTAAATAATGAGGAAATATTACAAAATGTTAAGTCCGGCAATTTTATTGTAGCATTGTCTTACGGAGAGATAGACGAGAACTTCAAGAAAGATAATATAGCGGTAAAAACAGTAGAGCATTATCTGACATCAAGGGTAAACGCATCCATTGGTATAGCAAAAAACACTGAGGATGTCGACGCTGTGGTAGAGTTTTTAGGTCTGTTATATGGAGATGGAAAGTACGCTGATATTCTCCTGTATGGACAGGAAGGCACGGATTACAAGGTCGTAGATGGTGTTGCATGCAATACGGATGGTACTGATCTGGAGGATGATTATTTAAGTAAGCTCTGTTTGGATTTATTTATAAACGTATATCCGGTAACAGGTGAAAGATACATGGAAAATCGAAAAGATGCGTTTTTTGCCCTTTATGACAATGCCGGAGTATCTCCGTTTATCGGTTTTGAGCCTGATACGGAGAATTTGAACAATATCTCAAATGATCTTTCGGATTTCATGAATGGCTTAAATGGCAAGTCGGTGGAGGAGAGTATAGAGAGTGCAAAGGAAAAGCTTACAGCAGATGGCATGGACAGCTATCTTGACAGTGTAAGAAACCAGTGGGAGGAATACAGAAAATGACACTTGAATTGGAGGGGCTTACAAAAGTTTA
>CAJLRL010000086.1 GCA_905209075.1 uncultured Lachnospiraceae bacterium
TACTAATCGGGTGAGGGCTTGACCAAGAAACGCAGGTTAAGAATTGATTCAAAAAAGATTAACGATCATCAACAGAACATGTATGTAGTTTTGAATATACAATCGTAAAAAAGTGGCTTAAATGGCCACTTTTTTTGTGCTATAATAAAGAAATACTTTATCATCAATTTTCCTGTCAACTGAAAAAAGTTTCCCTATTCAGTTCATAGCAAAACGAAAGGATTTATTTATGAAAATACTATACGTATCAGATCTCGACGGAACTCTTTTGAGAAAAAATGAAACTCTATCTTCATATACAATAAAAACAATCAATGCTTTAACTTCTTCAGGCATGTCATTTTCCTATGCAACAGCTCGTTCCTTAAATACGGCAAAAAAAGTAACAGAAGGCCTTAACACACACTTTCCTCTTATTATATACAATGGGGCATTTGTGAAAGATAATATAACAGAGGAAATTCTCATTGCCAATTATTTTGCAGAGGATATATATGAGGTATTGAGGGATCTTTTTGCGCATGAAATATATCCGATCATATATTCATATCAGAATAATATTGAAAAGTTTTCTTATATAACAGCAAAGGCAACAAGTGGAATGCAGGCATTTTTAAACAGCCGGAAGGGCGACAAACGTACGAATATTGTAACTACAGAATCTGAACTGATGTATGGAGATCTTTTTTATATCACCTGCATTGATAAGCCGGAGAAGCTTGAACCATTTTATCATAAATATAAAAATAAATATCATGTTGTTTATCAGAAGGACATCTACACAGGAGAGCAGTGGCTGGAGATCATGCCGCAAAAAGCATCCAAAGCGCAGGCTGCTTTGCAGCTAAAACAAAAACTGGAATGTGACAGATTAGTTGTTTTTGGTGATGGAAAAAATGATATTGATATGTTTGAAATTGCGGATGAAGCTTATGCAGTGGAAAATGCAGTGAGTGAACTGAAAGCTGTGGCAACCGGGATCATCGGTTCCAATGAAAACGACGGAGTAGCGAAATATCTCCAGAAAATATCTATTTCCAAATCAACTGTTTTATGATATCATATAGCTTAACCTGCGGAAAATGGAGGTTATAAGACATGAATCATATTGAAGAAAAGATCATTCAGACTATAGATGAACACAGAGATGAGATCATAGCCTTTGCGAAGGATATCCAGAGCCATCCGGAGCCGGGATTTTATGAGGAGAGAACAGCCGCACACGTAGCGGCTTTTTTGCGTGGCCTGGGACTTCGTGTGCATGGAGGACTTGCACGCACAGGAGTCCGCGCTGAGTGGATGGAACAGGACGGACCGAACATTACGATTATCGGAGAACTTGACGCCATCGGATGTAAGTCGCATCCGATGGCTGATCCCGTTAATGGGACAGCACATGCATGCGGACACCACGCACAGATTGCAGCCATGATCGGCGCAGCATTGGCACTGACCAATGAGGAGGTTCAAGCCTCTCTGTCTGGGTCCGTATCTTTTTTTGCCGTTCCGGCGGAAGAATA